>NZ_PIPL01000001.1:1222980-1528725 GCF_003987145.1 Aliidiomarina minuta
TAATTGGCATTTCTTCAGAATCAACCTGAGTCGCTGTTGCGGCCAGGATATAGCGAATTTCACGCCAGTTTAAATCAGGGTCAGCAGCAGCAATCAGCGCAACCACACCACTGGTGTTTGGCGCAGCTGACGAGGTTCCGTTAAACGTGTTGGTATAGTTGCACGAGCTGTTAAACTCATCATTAAAACTGCCTTCAGGGCTGTTAAATGGGTATGCCCGGGCATAAAAGTTTGCAACACCCTCTGACGCCGCCAGAACAGCAACGCCATTGTTGTCCTGCTCAAACCAGCTGGAGTAACCTCTGGTACAGGTTGTTTGATCTGTAGTCACCATGGCCGGTTCTTCACTGCCAAACTCACCAGCCGGCGCTGCCACCAGCAGATTTGAACCCGATGTTGAATAACTTACATGACCCCCATCTGGATTCACGGCACCTACTGAGATGGAATAAAAACTGGAGTTAAAAGTGTCCCAGTTGCCATCAGCACAGCTTAATACACGGGAAAAGTTCCCTACCAGGCCTGCCTGTTGAAGATCACACAATGCATCTGCTTCAGTGGTACCACCGTTGATAAATGAATTACCAGATGACTTAATATTCAGCGCACCCAGGCCATTTCTCAGGTGTTTCGCCGGGTAAGACACCATCGCTTCGTCGATTTCATCAACACCGTAAAAATAAGGACCCGGTAAGCCGTAGCTGCGGTTAAATGCAACGACATTGTCTGTGGTCGAAATACCAGAGCCTGCCATACCATGAATCGCTGCATCGACACGATCCCAACCAGTAGCCGTCAATGAAAGGTCTGGCACCAGGTAGTTCATTGCAATTAAGCTTGCATCAGGTGCAACACCACGTCCACCGCGCTCATTCCAGCCCTCAGCCGCAATCAGACCCGCTACCGATGTACCATGGTCGCCGCCATTGCCTGTCTTAGTAGCGTCGGTACGATCAGACACTTCAAGAAAGTTAACAGAACGCCCTGGCAGTATATTGGCGTATAAATCTTCATGATTCATGGCCATGCCTTCGTCAACAACAACAACGATAGAACCTTCGCCGGTGACGCCGTGCTTATATGCACCAATAACGTTTAAGTCTTCACCAGGAACAAGCAAGTCAGGATTCGGAACAATGACCTCGTTCACTATATCTTCCGGGTTACCGAGCGCAATATAGAACTCGCGCCAGGCTTCATAGGTTTCATCCGACATCGCAAAACCGGTCTGTCCGGTGTTGTACAGATGCCATTGTTCGTGCGCCAGCGGGTCGCCAGACACATGCCCAATAGTGACAGTGCCCGTATCTTCGAGTGAGCCATCGCTCGCTTCATACTCAAAAGACACATTGCTACCACTAGTCAGAGGAATATAGGTGAAGGCAAAAGTCGAAGAATCTAAGTCAAGAAGGCCATGGCTAAATTCATAATAGCCATCGCTATTTTGCGATACAGGGCTACCACCTTCATAGAAACTAATCGTAATATCGTCTCCGTCTGGATCAGACGCCGGTAATGTCCCTTGTACACCAACCCATTGGCGCTGTTCCCCTAATGATACATCTTCCGCCACTGGTGCTGTGTTGCTGCTACCGCCGCAAGCTACCAAGCTCCCTGCGACCAGAACCGCTAGTGCGGAAAGCTGAAATGAACTCTTCATTTTACTTCCTTTTTATTAGAATATGCCGTCTCGTACGGCCACCTGATTTTATCGAGCGCATACTCGATTTAGAGTTGCTACCAACCTTCATTGGAAAGCCATTTCTTACTTTGCCATATAACAATATTTATACAATCTTTATGCTAATCTATTTTACGAAATAAATGTTAACATTTGTTTCGAAACCATTTTTTTGAACAGCTAACCAAAAGGAATCGTTTGATGACGTTTGTAAATGGAATAAAGGTATCAGTCGCTGCAGTTATTTGCCTGGGGCTGCTCACCGCCTGTACCAAAGCAACGGAGAATGAGCCCGCCAATGGCAATCTCCAACAGGTAGCTGATGAAAACAATGACCGCTCACCCAACACAGACTCCCCAGGTCGTCGAGATCAGCTCAGTGCACCGCACGAAAGCGAGCATCGTGAATTACGTAACAAAATAATGCAGGCAGCCACGCAGCGCCAAGCCGACGATATTCAGCAATGCCAGCTGATCCCCTTTGGTCATCGCCCTTGTGGTGGCGCAGAAAGCTATTTGCTTTATTCCAGGCAAAATATGACTGACGATGAATTAGCCGAATTGCAGACCGATATCAACCGCTTTAATGAGTTAGACCGCATTATTAAAAGCGCACGTCAGATCGTAGGTACTTGTCAGGTGATCCCAGAACCAACTATTCAGCTAGTTAACAATCGCTGTGTAGCCCAGCCAGGATCTGCACATGTGCCATACTAGCCTGTAGACACGCAAACAGGAGATATTATGAAAATTTTGTTACCACTACTATGTATAGCAAGCCTGAGTGCTTGCACTGCTGCTACCGACGAGGAGGCTTATATGTCAGAACCAGATTGGCAGGAACCTACTGAGCAAACCCAAGCTGCCCGCACTGAAAGCGGAGAGCAGGACCTGGACCAGCAACGAGAGGATTTAGCCCGCGAAATCAGAGACCAGCTGCCGCTTGAGGCTAACAGTGTTGAACACTGCGCTTTGCTCGCTTTTGGCCATAAACCCTGTGGCGGGCCCCAACAATATCTGCCCTATTCAACCCAGGGCATGACCGAAGATGAGCATAATGAACTGTTACTGAAAACCCGCCGCTACAATAGCCTGGACCGCCAAATCAAAGAAGACCGCGGTATAGTGAGCGACTGCGCCATCGTTCCAGAACCTGAGCTTATACTACAAGAAGGCCAGTGCGCCGTGAAAAGCGAACGTCCGGGATTCGAGATTTATTAAGACTAACGGGGGCAGGGCTAAAAATCACCACTCTGGCCCCAGGTTTTCGGTTACTCCTGCAAAGAAAACGGATTCATGAATTGCCGCCCCCAGAACAGTTTACGGTCTACACTGGTTAACTGAGCTTCCTCACAAATACTATTCCATTTAAGAGTGATGACTTCCTTTTGTTCGTCTATCATGGCTTTTGCTTCAGTATAAGTAAGCTGAAAAAGGTGAGCGGCCGCCAGGCAAGTTTTCACCTGACTAAGATTATTATCGCCAATAATCTTCATTGCCTGCGACGCCTCATTACCAGTACGACTCTGTGGGCAAATATCGTAGGCCGGTGTTAGCGATAACCGATTCCCATCCCAGAACGCCGCGTGATTACGAGCGTGATCATCGGTATTACCACAAAGAATATTGAAAACCAGGCGAGCAAACAGCTCCCGCAATGTTGCTTTTGGTTGTTCGAAACGATGCCGAATAATTTCCGTAAGTTGTTCATAACTGGCATACCTTGCCATCATATCATCCAAGCCAAACAACGTTAGCGCCGACACCAGTGACCGCCGTCGCCAGCCCTCTGCAGTAAGTTCCCGGTCAAAACGCTCTATCAGTAGAACGTCCTTTCCCATGCGTCGGGCGCAGCATCCCTGATGCAACTCGGCATCGCCAAACCCGGTAATAACGGCAACACACCGCTCTGCAACGGTAACTCCGGTAAATACAACGGAATGCGTGCCGGATTGGCTAAATAACTTTGTCCGTAATTGAACACCAATGTATCGCCTTCTTCGGCCAGTCGACCAGCAACAACGGGTTGAACCTGCCCAGGCAACCAAACCCACACATAAGCTTCCTTTACTGTTTTATTCGCTGAACTTCTAGAAGTCATCCTTAACTCCATCTACTTTGCGTTTAGGCGCCGTTTTAGGAAGTAGCGCCAACTTTTCTTCAGCCTGCTGAATATGTCGGGTCAGTGAACCACCTTCAGGTACAAACAGCGGTACACGTAAAATAGTAGCAACCTCGAAGACCATGCCTATTTCACATTTTGCATCAGCGCCTTCAATACGCTTCAGGCTGCTGACAGAAATCCCGGCCCGCTCAGCTACTTCTGCAAGAGTAAACCCTTGCTGCAAACGGGATATCCGTATCAAGTCAGCAAGTAATCGCAAAGCCTTTTTGTTAATTAACGAGTAGGTACGTTGTCTTTTATCTTTCATAATAGTCAAAAAGCTCCCACAAGAACTTCATCACTCAATAAAGCTCTCACAAGAGCTATTTTATTGAAGTGTAGTGAATGCCTAAACTTTAATCAAATCCGGGTTGCCCCCCGGGGTCAGAGCTGAAATTCACCACTCTGGTCCCGCTCGTAAGGCGTTGAAAACAACGGAGTCAGGGCCAAAATTCGCCACTTTTGAAAACAACGGGGTCAGGGCTAAAATTAACCACTTTAAAAGTGGTTAATTTTAGCCCTGACCCCGTTGTTAACCGTTTAGCGGTTGTAGAAGGGGGAGCGGTCGTCCAGGGCGTCGTACAGGCGTACGCGGCGGTGTAGCTGGCGGCCGCCGTTGCGGGCTAGGGGTATCCAGGTCATACCTACACGCTGGCGTGTTGGCCGTACGCTCATCAGATCAAACGGAATGCTGATAAAGAAGCCCTTAGTAAAGCTACCTTCGCCGTATTCCTCTGAAGATACATTGGTTAACGCAGCGAATGCCCCTGCGGTTACCCCACTGTCAAAGCGTTTCTGAAAGGTCATATTGACGCCATCATCACCGGCCAGGAAGCGACCGAAGTCTAGCTGCAGCATGGTATCTTCCAACCAGGGCATTTGATAATACAGGCTCACAAACCCGGTCGTGGTTTCATAATCATGGAAACCTGTACCACCGGTGAAGTTACGCTGGCGTACCCGATTAATATCAAAACCTATTGCCCATGACTTATCCAATGGACGATACACCATCTCATAACCAGCACCACCAAACATGCGCTCTATATAACCACCGTAGGCCATACCGTACAGGTCATTAGTGATCTGAGAAAAATAAGTCGCCTGCAGGCTGTCCAGCCAGACGTCATTCTCCACATAATTACGCACGTTAGTACGTACCGGCGGCAAATCATCCTGAGTATCGCTAACATAGTTAAACTTGTGATAGTTATTAGCTATGTTGAAACCAAGCTCACCAAAAACCTCTAAATTAGGCGTGAACCAACGGCGTGCAAAGCCAGTGATACCTAGCTGGTAAATATGGAAGTCCTCCGGGCTACCAAAATCCTGATTAAAGAAAGGTTTAGCACCAAAGCGGGTTCTGAAGCGATAATCCGGGTTAAATAACCAGTCTTCTTCATTCTCCGGATAAGCATCCGCCTTGCTGCGTTCAAACAACTCGGCGGTCTGTTCAGGGCCCTGTTCATCCTCAAAGTTTATGCGCGCTTTAAAAGCCTCCGCGTCGACACGGGTACTAATACTAGGCGCAAAAAACTCGGTATCAACAATGTCATAAGTGGTTACCGTCTCCGGTAATTGATCTGCCAGAATACGTGCCGCACGCTCTACGTTTTCATCATAATCGCGGTAACGTCTGGGGCTGGAGAAAACCCGCACGGTATCTTCACCGTCCATCGCAAAACGAGCATTCGCCAATGCGTAATTGCTACGTAAATCACGGCTCATTTGCGACCAGTTCACATCATCCAGACTTTCCGCATAAGGTGCAGCTGGCTGAACTTTACGTGGTTCAACACGAATCGGCTCAATGCCATTGAAGTTAGTACTCAGAGTGAAGTTAAACATCAGAGTGTCGCCACGTTCGTAACTGGCCTGCAGGTCAAACCAATCCGTTACGCGATAATTAACCCCGACATTCCAGGGAGTACGGGGTTCAATAGGCACGCCCGCGCGATCAGCTGAGTAATCGTTGCCTTCATATTCAAGTTTCACACGCAATGGCTGCCAGGGTGTCTGCCATTCAACGCCACCAAACAAGGAAGCCTGGCCCTTGAACCACTGGTCATATTCAAACTGACCACCGCGACCACTCATCCCTCTTGGCCGGCTACAATAGTCATCACTGAGCTCACAAAAGGGGTTTGAGATACTGTCACGGGTTCCCAGACGACCAAAACCAACACCTAAACTAAAATCAAAGGCGCCAAAGCGCTTATTCGCCACCAGATATTCACTATCAAAAATACCGGTACCGGCAAAGTCACGCAGGCCAACAGAAAACTCCGGCAGCCAGTAACTTTCCTGCCACAAACGAAACTTCACATCAAAGCCTTTATCCGTAAGAATAGTATCGCCACTAAAGCCGGGAACCTGGCTATACAAGCGATTCGGAAACTGCACATAAAATGCATTGGCTTCCAACCAGGGCAATACCTGCAAACTTACTGCATAACGCCGGTATTCATCCATATCCGCATAGGTCAGGCTGATTTCACCTTCATCCATCATGCGCGCTGTCGGGTTTTGCATTAAACCTACGCCACCCGACTGAGAACGCGTCGGCTTATAGTCACGGCGTGACCAGTGGTTCGCATCTGCCACCTGTTGTTCAGTTACCAACTGCGGTGAGTGAACCGGAGTTTCTTCTGTAAAACCGACAAACTGAGTTAAGAGCTCAGCAATGTCCTGATTCAGGCCAGAAAAGCGACGAGGCAAGCCACGCAAAGGCAACCAGAGAATGTCTCCCGGCATGGCTTCAAAACCTTCGCGATTATAATAAGCCCAGTCAATCTGGTGCACTTGTTGACCACGCACCAGGGTGGCTGAGTTTCTGTCATAACCTTTCAACAAACCATCAGTCGCTAACAGTTTAGCCAGGTACTGGCTCGCTGTTGCACCACCTTGCAACTGATAAGCACCCGCTTCAGCGACAGCGCCCAATACCAATAACTGCTCAGTACGGGGTGGTAACACTAAGCGGTAATCAGCGTCTTTCAACAAAGGGTTGCTGCCAATAAACTGGCGACTGCTGGCAATATCAATATCGGAATAAGGTTGAGTTGCTACTTCAAGCGATTGAATCTGGGCACGTAAAGCAAGCACAACGCGTGCTTTATTTTCTTTGCCTCGCTGCTGCCAGTAGCTATGTAACAAGTCCAGATCTTCAAGTGCCTGCGTTTTTAACGCTTCAGCACTGTTGTCAGTGCTATTTACCAGGCGCACCCCAGGCCAGTATACGTCATGGCCCTCTACATGCTGAACAGACTCGGTTAACGCCTGGCTTAGGCGCACCGGCTCTTGCCAGCTCAGTTCAACTTGATCATTCAGGGTCAGGGTTACGCCGCTACTGGCTAAAAATAATAAACTACTTAACATTAATCGCGCCCTACCCATTTCACTTGTGTTAATTCCAACGCCGCGCGCTCGGGAATAATCTGTTGTCGGCTTCTCACCACATGACCATCGGCTTCAAGCCAGAATACATTTACAAATTCCCGTGTGCCCAACTCCCCGTGTTCTTCAACGCGTGTTACCTGGTAAGTCTTACCATCCGGCAACTGCAGGCTTTCTTCGCCGACAATTGAAAAATCAGAATGGACGCGCCGTGAATAGCGTTGCTGATTACGCTCAATGTCCATATAACGCGTCCAGGTCATGTTGCAGCCGTCTTCATCAAGTACACACTGCAGGGGATCTTCAGCAAGGTTAGAAACCGCCAGTAATTCAGTATCCACGTCTGCGGTACGCACAACCCGCCCCCCGCGGGTAATCAGGGTTTCGTTCTCTGCGGTGATCCAGCTCAATTCTTCACCATCTGCATAACCCAGCACGACCAGCAAACGGGCACTGTCGTCCCAACGGGCGTACATCGCGGTATAGGGAAAGTCGCTAATCTGCTGTTCTGTTAATGTGGCATCTTCAGGCGAACTAAACGCATATTTAATAGTTTCAAAGGTTTCATCGGTTACCGCAGTGCAACCACCTAATACAAAAATACTACAGAGGGCAATCACCGACTTAGCGGATAAGGGGAGAAAGGACATAAATGGGTAGCCAGTTAAATTAAAAAAGACAAAATACAATAAGCAGAAACAAAAATACCGCCAAAAGGCGGTATTTTAACTAAACTTTACTGCCCGTTCTACTTAGTTAGAAGTAGGAACAGTAATAGTGTAGGTGTTAGTACCGGTACCAGTTACTGTCACTGTGTAGCCGTTGTCATCATCGTCATCATCATCGTCATCTGCTTCTGGTTCAGAAGAAGAGCTGTCAGCGATAACAGCGATAGCAGCTACGGAAGCTACACCGATACCAGCGTAAGCAGCAGTGCTCAGTCCGCCTGCAGCTGTACCTGGTGCTTGCTCACCGGCAGCGCCTTGTTGTGCTAATACTGGGCTGGCCGCTAAGCCTAACGCCGCAGCGATTGCAATTGATAATTTAGTCATAAAAATACCTCTCTCTAGAGCTTACTGATACATGTATCGTTATTCTTTTGTACTCTTAGCCGAGTAACCAAACTCATCCAATGAGCCGATAGCTCACTTCAAGTACTCGAAATAACTCATTGATAATAATATGGGTGTGGCAACTAAAGATCAAGCTATTTTAGAACCTGAACTCCCAGGAAGTCATTAAATTAAAACCATTTTCGCGTTTTTTACGCTCACCCAAAGTGGGTGCTATCAGCTCATCCGAATATAACTCTACGCCTAGTCCAAATAGAGTATCTCCAAATGGCCTCTGGTACTTTATATCGAATTGCAATCTTTCGATGTTTTCACCCGGATTTAAACTGTATTCATTCGCCATATATAGATTAGTATCACCATATTCAGCAAATAGAAGTCTGGTTTGCCAGCCTTCGCCCGTAGCAGCATGGTTGCGGTAACCAACCACCAAAGACTGTACATGCTGATCGTGGGTGGAACCTATGCTTTGCTGCCAGCGCCGGTAACCGGCCGGATCCCGTTCGTCATCATAAAAGGCTGCGGGAGTGTCGCTGTATTCAGTAAACACCTGTTGTAAACGCTGGGGGCTGCTAAAACTGAAGTCTGCTCCGACAAGAAGCGCCAAATCATCAAGTTCTGATTCACTGGAAGCCAGCTCTGAATACACTCCCAGATTAGAACTTAACGAAAAACGAACATCAACACCGCCCATCTGATTACCAGTATTATCGTCCAGGGTCAGATTCTGCGGATGACTGCTGCCACCCCACTGGGCCGTATAACTGGCACCTAATTCAATAAAACGAGCGGGCCGTATGCTCAAACGAACGCCGCCCATCTGAATATCGCCTAACTCACCAGCACGCTGGGTACGACCCACAAAAGCCGTAGCGTGCCAGTTACCTGCAAGACTCAACAGAGGCAATGAACTGGCATCATCGCGTAAACGATTGATACGCAACGCCTGCACGGGCCGTGCGTTGGTTGATAATACCAAAGCGCTGTCCTGTCCCGGCCCCCACCATACCGGCATCTGGTCGGCACTCAAGGCCCAGTTGCCTAGCGTCGTGGCCAGATAACTGCCATCAAATATATAACTTTTATCATCACTGCTACCACTACGAAAGCTGGTTTGAATACGTGCTGCACTGTGTTCCCACTGAAAACTACGCGACGCCGTAAATGCACCTTTTTCGTGGTAACTATCACCAAAGCTTTGTAGACGCTCTTCGTCGCTATTGGCACTCAAGCGCACGCGACTGACCTGGCTCTGTTGAGCAAACTGCAGAGCCGCACGCACCCGGTAATAAGCAAAAAGCTCACTGTCATCAAGCCAGCCCGGATTTATTTCACGTAAATCACGGGCTATACCGCTCCACATAAGCGGGTAAGTATTTACCGTACCGCGTAAATAACCAGCATCGGCAAGCTGTTGAATGCTTATACGAAGATAAATATCATCGGCTTCCGCCCAGGGGGCGGCCACAGCCACTGAAGTAATTCCGCTGGCCAACAAGGCGCCCAGCGCTATGCTAGAAAATCGTTTCACAGGCTCACCTTAAATATTGCTAATAGCGGCAAAAGCAACGGCTGAATTATAAATAATATTGGTGACCCGCGACCATAGCTCAAGGTTCTCACTGTATGTCGTGTCCAGCGGTACCACAATAGCGTCGCCCGGACGTAATTCCGCTGACGCACCATGACTAAACCAGCCACGGCGTTGACGGTGTGGTTCGATAGCACCATTGGCCTTGACGACATAAATGCGTCTCTCATCCGCTTTTTGCTTAGTGCCACCACTCATATTGATATAATCAGTCACAGTCAGGTCACGGTCAAAGCGGTAAGAAGTGGCCATTTGTACTTCGCCGAGAATGCTTATCGAGTCCTGACGCGAAGGCACATGCAAGGTATCGCCGTCTTTCAGAGTAATATCGCCAGCCTGGCTCTCGCCAGCCAGAATTCGGGGCAGGTCGATAATTAAACGGCCAACAGGTTCAACGGCCATCAAATCAGCCAGCAAGGTTCGCATTTGCTCGTAAGACTGGTTACTGCCACCCGTACCGGTAATAGCATTACTGGCAATTTCACGCTGCAGCTCTTCGGCCAACATAGTCATACGACGGCGTTCCTGCTCACGCAGTTCGTCTCGGGTAAATACCGCACCATCCAGAAAAGCAAAGTCTGTAAAGCCACCGGCCCGTTCAACTAAAGCAGAAAGGCTTTCGCCGCGGCGAATCGCATAAGTGCCGGGGAAACGAACTTCGCCGCGCAGGGTTACTTCATAGGTATTCTGCCATTCCGGAATGCTCAGCACATTCAGGCGATCTCGCCCCTGCAACGCGATGTCTTCATTGCCAAGAATCACATCCAGTAAATCAAAAGGCATGTATTCAGTTTCTGCCTGCCCACCCTTGAGGTTTATGCGTGTCACTTCAGCGCGTTGCAGGTAAGCTGAGTCTTTCAAACCACCAGCGGCAGAAATTAAACGACTGGCACTGGCATTCTGCACCAGCGGATACACACCCGGGTGATTAACTTCACCAGCGACATAAACAAAAGGTGTATTACCGCTTTCGGTACGCTGGCGCTGCAACCGCTGCATGATAGGATCCAGCAGATTTTCGCGTGAATATTCAGCCAGATCCTCATCGGCAACCCGGCCTTCATCCTGGTCTGGTGTACCGAATAATTCACGCAACGGCGTAAGGCGTTCTGCACGCTCACGCTCCTCACGCGCTTCACGGTCACTGTTTTCTTTCTCCCGCACCAAGTCACGCAGGAAAGCACGGCGGTAATCGGCTAAAAGCTCCTGCCGTTCTTCCTGCTCACGCTCCTGTTTTGAGCGCGTCAAACGGGAAAGTTTTTCCTGTTCTTCCGCTTTTGTCTGGTAACGACTGAAAATAACCAGCTGATCACGTTCATTAAGCTCCAGGTTTTCACCCCGGTCACCGTCAATAGCTAAAGCGACATCAAACTGATAAACACGCAGTTCACGACGCGGGCCATGCTCGCGCACCACCAGACCATAACTTAAATCCGCCTGTTCTAATAAGTCATGACGGCTGCTACGCAGAATATCGTTAATACGCAGGCCTTCCTGCCATTCATACTGCCCTGGGCGACTCACAGCACCTACGACTAATAAACTATTATCCAGGCCTTCAGATACTTCTCTCAGTACAATTTCATCGCCCCCCTGCACGCTGCGCTGCAGGTGATCCTGCGAGGACAAATCTAAAGTTGTCATCTGACGGCGTCCGTCGCGTACACGTCGCACCTGTGTGGAAGGCAAATAGGCTTCAGCTTTGGCACCACCGGCCAGTTTGAGTGCGTCTTCAAGGGTTTCACCACCTTTCAGCTCATACATAGCCGGGCGGTTGACCTCGCCTTTAACGGTAATCATATCGCCGCGTGGCGGAATGAACACCACATCGCCGCTTTGCAAAATGCGATCCGCAGAGGCATCGCCGCGCATCAAGAGGTCATATAAATCAAATTCCGACTCCACATTACCGCCACGCATTAAGCGCACTGAGCGTAAAGATGCAATGTCAGAGACACCGCCTGCTACATATAAAGCCTGGCTGATAGTAGACAAAGAACTGACTGTATAAGCACCCGGCTGGTAGGCTTCACCTACGATGAAAATCTGAATAGAACGCAACTCGCCCATAGAAACGGCTACCTGGAAGCCTATCAGACGTTCTCTGACCCGGTGTTGGATAAGCTCCTGCATAGCGCTGTAAGTCAAGCCAGCTACGTTCATTTCGCCTAAACGCGGAATCACAACTTTGCCTTCACGATCAATAATCAGGTTATGAACCGTATCTTCCTGACCAAAGAGTTGCACCTTGATGCTATCCCCTACGCCCATAATATAATTAGAAGGCACTGGTGCATGAGAGGTGGGGGCAAAGGTACTGGGCTGAGCGGCAAACATGTCATAACCAAACGGCCGTATGACTTCATCATCACGGGTAAACTGGCGTTCCAGATCTTCCGGAATAATAGGTTCACCGGTATGGTCAAAACGCGTCCCCCGAGGGAATACCAAATCCCTTTCTTGTTGTTCGCGCTGCTCAGCCTGACTATCCTGTCGATCCATCTGATCGAGCATGTCAATATCCACGCCAAACTGACGGGCCAACTGCTCCTGCTGAGCACGGGGTAAACTACGCAGCTGTTCAATTTGCGCCTGACTGGGCATTTGCTGAGCCTGGGCGCTATTAAACAGCACATCGAATGAAAAACTAACACTTAAAGCCAGGCCTGCTAAGGCGCTAAAAATCAAACCACGTTTCACGTACGTATCCCCTTGAATATGCCAATGCATACCATTTTAATCATAATCCCGTACGGCAGGCCACGCCTGCCATTTCAATATTCTTTCGTAGGGCAGGCTCGGCCTGCCGTTCCGATGTTTATTCGGCAGGCGAAGCCTGCCCTACCTCATTTCTCGCAGGGTATTGATTCAATAACCACGTCGCCGTTGTTATACATTAAATCATTAATACCGCTGGACGGCGCAAATCCTAACGGCGCCTGCTGTAGCAGCTCATGAATGCCGTCTATTGTAAGGTCACTGCAATAAGTGTCCAGTTTTTCTAATAAGAGTTCAATATCAGCCCAGGGCAATGCAATTTCACTGGCCGTCATAATACGAGGATGGTCAGTCAATTGCACATCATCGCCAATCAACAGCTCTTCATATAATTTTTCACCAGGGCGCAAACCGCTATAAACAATTTCAATGTCGCCATCGGGATTATTCACATCTCTGACTTCTAAGCCCATCAAACGAATCAGCTTACGGGCCAGATAATCAATTTTAACAGGCTCGCCCATATCCAGAACAAAAACATCGCCACCCTTGCCGTCGGTTTCACGAGCCGCAAGCGTACCCATAGCGCCCGCTTGAATCACCAGCTGAGCTGCTTCTGGAATGGTCATAAAATAACGGGTGATCTCAGGGTCAGTAACCGTAACAGGACCACCATCAATAATCTGCTGACGAAACAAAGGCACCACAGACCCGGATGAACCCAGCACATTACCAAAACGCACCATAGCAAAACGAGTGTTATTGCCTTCGCGCTTCGCCATGCCCTGCAATACCAACTCCGACATGCGCTTAGTAGCGCCCATCACATTCGTGGGACGCACTGCTTTGTCGGTAGAAATCAGAACAAAATCTTTAACGCCGTTTGCCGTGGCCGCTTCAGCGACATTCCAGGTACCGAAAATATTGTTGCGTACACCCTCAACAACATTGTATTCCACCATAGGTACATGCTTATAAGCGGCAGCATGATAGACCGTATCCACCGCGTAGTGCTGCATCACTTTGGCCAGGCGTGAACGATTCTGTATTGAGCACAACACCGGCTGTAAGCTGACCTGCAATTGCTCGGTGGCTATAAGATCAGCAAGTTCCCGCTCAATGGCATACAGATTAAACTCAGAAGCTTCCAGTAAGATTAAAATTTCCGGCTCATACTGCACGATCTGGCGACAGAGCTCAGAACCAATAGAACCGCCGGCACCAGTAACCAGCACCTGTTTGCCGAAAATATTGGTATTCATTAAGGCTTTACGGGGTTTCACTGGATCACGACCAAGTAAATCTTCAATGCGCACATCCTGCAGCTCATCAATAGACATGTCGCCATCAACCATATCCGCCATGCCAGGAATACTCTGTACTGTGACTTTTAAGGGTTCCAGAAAGTCCAGGATTTCTTTACGGCGGGCACGAGAGACACTAGGAATAGCAAGCAGCACACGGCGTGCTTCACAACGGTTGATAGCGGCTTCAATGCTAACAGGAGAGTAAACCGACAACCCCAGAATAGAAGACCCTTGCAGGGTCTTGTCATCATCAACAAAACAAACCGGATGGAATTCAGCGCCGTTAATTAAAGCCTGGGCCAACTGGCGCCCGGCAGAACCCGCGCCATAAATAATCACCCGTTCTTTTTCCCGGTTGGCGCGCCTCTCAAACAGCGAACGCATTAACAACCGCGAGCCCCCGATCAATATCAATGACATCAACGCATAATTGATAATGACACTATAAGGAACCGCCGCATTCAAAAAGTAAACCGCAATAGCGAGCACCAGGCTCGAGCTTAATACGCCCAGGCTCACCACTAAAAGTGCTGAAAGCGCCATAAAGCGCACCACCGCCCGATACAAACCAAAGCGAGCGAAGAGCAGCATGGAAACAGGAATCGCAATAGCAATCGCCCAAAGCACGTCGGGATCTTCAGGCCAGTAGAAAGACTCGTAACGCACGCAAAGCGCGAAGGCATAAGCAAAGAGCAACGCCAACACGTCAAAACAAAGTGCTATTAAACGTTTACTGGTGCGGGAGAAAGAAAGCAGTTTTTGCAGCATTATAGGTTACTTAACTCTGTCGCCTGAGCCTTTGCCCAGAACTGTCATTATGATGAGTTTAAAGTAGTTCACTAACGTTAAGTTCTTCAGCATTTTCGCATCCGTTTGTGCCAACAACCGCGGCCGTGACATATCAATATCGTTGACCTGAGCCAAGCCAGTAATGCCAGGGCGTACTTTAAATACACCGCGCTTTTCGCGCTCTTCGATAAGTTCTTCCTGGTTAAACAAGCAAGGCCGCGGACCGACCAGACTCATATCGCCTTTTAGGACATTCCAAAGCTGGGGAAGTTCGTCTAACTTAGTGCGGCGCAAAAAGTGACCGAATTTAGTTATTGAATCCGCACTGGCCAAATGGCTGGCCACGCTAGCGGTATCTTTGCGCATGGTTCTGAACTTAACCAGGGTAAAAGGTTTTTGAAGACGCCCTACCCGTTTTTGTAAAAACAACGGGGATCCCGTATCAAAAAGGCCAACGATAAAAAGAATAATCAGCACTGGAAACCCCAGTATCAAGCCTATAAGAGAAAAAAGGAAATCAAATATTCTTAGCATTTTGCAGGGCTATCCTTTGTCTTGATTTGAATTATTAAACTCTGTTGTAACACAGTCCTGAATCCCCTGTTCAAAAGACACCACAGGCTCCCAATTGAGGGTACGCCTGGTGTAACTGATATCAAGCTGTAAGTTTCCAAATAGTCTGTCTGCAACGGCCTTCTTACCTAGTAGTCGGGCAGCCACACGCATGAATGACACAGGATAGGGCCACAACCGAGGTTCATTACCATAGGCTTTTGTTAAAGAGTCAAGTAACTCTCTAGTGGACACATCATGGTCATCGCTAACCAAAAAGGTGTCATTCAAAGATTCCGGATATTTAACACAAGTGACAATCAAATCGACCAGGTTATCCAATGCTACCAGACTTCTTTTATTATCAACCGATTTAAATGGTAGCGGTAGGTTACGTTTCGCAATATTCATTAATGACTTAAAGTTACCTTTAACACCAGGGCCATACACCAACGGCGGACGAATAATAACCAGGTCAGTTTCAGAGCCAGAAAGCTCCTGCTGTAATGCAACCTCAGCCTCTCGTTTCGACTCTCCATATAGGTCTTCCGGTAAACACTGGCTTTCACAGGTATAAACCTGATTAGCTGCAGTGCTCTCGCCTATGGCTTTTACCGAACTTAAAAATATAAAACGTTTTACGCCAAGCTCTTTTGCCTGACGAGCCAGCCTCTGAGCCGCAGTTACATTTAAGGTTCTGACCTTTTCTCTAAACGCATCATCGCTTTGTGCCGGAACGTGAGCAAGTGCAGCGCAATGCACAACAACATCAACACCTTCAAGAGCTGGTTTCCAGTTCTCTGTATCCAATGGCATGCTTTTCACTTCGTCACGAGCATGACGTGCGGTGCGCATAACAATAAAGTTACGCTCTGACAACGCTTGGCTCAAAGGTGCGCCTATGAAACCAGTGGCGCCAGTAACCAAGACTTTAGTCACACAACCTCCAGATAAAATGTCAGGGGCGAAATAAAACCACTGATAATGTACGCTTTAAACCCAAATAAAAAATCAAATAATCGTATCAATCTTAACATCTCAGTTCTTTACTCGTTTTAAATAAGCTCGCGCTGCCAGATATAATGCCTCGGAAGCAGATAAGGGAGGTTGCCAATCAAAGGTTGCTTTTGCCTTTTTGTTCGAAATTACCAGGTTTCCACACAGTTGTTGATACATCGCAGCTTTCCCTGTTAATTGTGCTCCCGTCTTGATTAAGCCAGGCGCTACAGCCGAGTTATTATTTGACCGCCCCAGCCCTTCTCGTAAAGCTTCGATAATCTCCGCCATCGAGACTGTCTCGTCATCAGCAAGCACATATGTGCCCGCATGGCTCTCCTGAGTCTGGAGTATACGAATTACAAAATCGGACAGATTTTCAATACTTAGCATGGACCTCGAGTTATCCACTTTCGCAAACGGCAGGGGGAGTGGGCTATCCGCTAATTGTAGTAATTTTCTGAAATTGCCCGGCGCATCTGCACCATAAACAAGCGGCGGACGAATTATTAACAACTCACATTCTGAGCTTTCAAAAACCGAGATTAACCCACATTCAGCTTCGTATTTGGAGAGCGCGTAGTCATTAGCTGGCTCAATCTTTGATTTCTCATCAATTACATCGCTACCATCACTACTACTTCCATCGCCGGAAACGCCAATCGTACTAAAGAAAATAAATCTTTTAACACCTGCCTCAATAGCCTGCTTAGCCAGACTCAAAGTACCCGCGGTATTAACCTCTCTGAACCAGTCAAGGCGCTCACCTTTAGGACGATGTTTTGCATGCGCTCGGGCTGCCAGGTGAATGACTTGGTCTACGCCTTGTAACAGCTGATACCAATCGGTGTCTTGACCAATTGAACCTACCTGAGCACGGGTCGCTGGCACCACCTCATACTTTTCCCCTGAAACTGATTTACAGAGCTTCGAACCAATAAAGCCGTTAGCACCTGTGATCAGTACTTTTGTCATTTATTCACCATCGTATATTTCGGTGCACGCTTTAACTTACTAATCAGTTTAAAAGGGATCTTAAGTCCAATTACTGCTAAATTTGTCTTAATGCCATTCTCACGGCAAGCACGTACTATTTCTTTATTCTGATGTATTCGCCCCGCTAATCCACTTGAGCTGATACCACCTTCCCTCATAGTAACTATTACTTTTGGTACCCGGTAAAAATGCACGCCTTGTAGCCAAAACCTAGATACAAGTTCAAAGTCGGCAGAGACTCTATAGTCAGTTTTATAGTAGCCAAGCTGTTCAAAAAACTTACGTTTCACATAGAATGTTGGATGGGGAGGCATTATGCCCATTCTTATTTTAGTCTTAGTAAACCTCTTCACTGAATAAAAACGAGTGGTTTTATCGGTATTCTCGGGGGACACATAAATTAAGTCCCCGTATACAGCATCCACGTTGTCTTCACTAAAACCACTGGCAATAGCAGATATACTGTCTGTCGAGGAGAAAAAGTCGTCAGAGTTTAAGATGCCAAACACATCTCCAGTCGCCAGGCGAATGCCTTTGTTCATCGCATCGTATATTCCCGCATCGGGCTCGCTTACAACCACAGCTATTCTGTCTTCGTATTCACGAACAATATCCATTGTCCGGTCCTTTGACTCGCCGTCTACTACTATGTATTCAATATTCGGATAGTCTTGCGCCAACACAGATTCGATGGTGTCTCTTATAGTTGCTTCGCTGTTATAACAAACTGTGACAATAGATATCTTCAAAATACAGCCTCAACTAAATTTACGCAGTAATGTTTCGATTTCAGTGACTTTTTCAGTCACAAGTGCCGGCTTAGAGCGAGTCTCGATATTCAAGCGAACAACAGGCTCAGTATTTGAGCTTCTCAGGTTCAAGCGCCAGTCTTTAAACTCAAGGCTAATCCCATCAGTTCTATCAAGCGTAATAGCGTCTTTACTGTATACCCGTTCCACTTCCTCGAGTGCTCGTGCTGGTTCCGCTAAAACGAAATTAATTTCACCAGATGACGGATAAGCAGTCATTCGTTCACGAACTAATTGATGCAACGACAAGCCTTTCACACAGATCAGCTCAGCTACCAACAACCAGGGAATCATTCCACTGTCACAGTAGGCAAAGTCTTTAAAGTAATGGTGTGCGCTCATTTCCCCACCATATACAGCGTCCTCTTTGCGCATACGCTCTTTTATAAATGCATGTCCCGTTTTCGACTGAATCGCAATCCCACCATTCGCTTCCGCTATATCGATGGTATTCCATACCAACCGGGGGTCATGAATTATCTTACTACCTTGATTTTTCTGTAAAAACGCTTCAGCAAGCAAGCCTACAATATAGTACCCCTCAATAAAGGTTCCCTGATGATCAAAAAAGAAACATCGGTCAAAATCGCCATCGAATGCAATACCAAGATCCGCGTCATGAGCCAGCACTGCGTCTATAGTATCCTGCCGATTTTCAGGTAATAAGGGATTTGGAATACCATTCGGAAAATGTCCGTCGGGTTCGTTGTGAACTTTCACAATTTCGAGTGGGACTTCAGATGCCCGAAACCTTTCAACTAAGGCGTCTATAACATGACCCGCAGCACCATTTCCGCTATTAATAACCAGTTTAAGTGGCTTTATATTCTCTGGGGTAATATAGGAAAACAGATGAGCCGTATAGGCGGAAAGTATATTCTTTACTGTAAGTGAGCCACGCTGCTCTTTATCCTGGAAATTATTTTCTTCAGCCAATCGCTGAATATCGCGTAAACCCGTATCGCCACTTATAGGCCTGGAGTCCTCACGAACCAACTTCATCCCGTTATAGTCCATTGGGTTGTGGCTCGCGGTTACTATAATTCCCCCACCCGTTTTCAGATACGAAGTTGCAAAATAGATTTCTTCTGTGCCCGCCAGACCAATATCAATTACGTTAACTCCAGCGTCTCTCAGGCCATCAGCCAGTGCATTTTTTAAAGCTTCGCTTGTTAAACGAACATCACCGCCAACAACCACATTCTCGGGTTGTAGGTATTCTCCATAAGCGCGACCAATTCGGTAAGCAATGTCATCGTTTAGCTCATCCCCTAAGCGACCTCGAATATCATAGGCTTTAAAACAATTTAGCTTCATGTGCGACCATACCTGTCTTCAAAGCGGACAATATCGTCTTCCCCTAGATAGGCGCCACTTTGTACTTCAATCAACTCAAGCGGGATCTTGCCTGGGTTCTCCAGCGAATGAACACTGCCAACTGGTATATAAACCGATTCATTCTCTGTTAACAACGACGTTTTTTCGTCAATCGTAACGTTAGCGGTTCCCGAAACTACGACCCAGTGTTCCGCACGATGATGATGCATTTGGATTGATAACTTCTCGCCAGGTTTCACTGTTATCCGCTTAACCTGATAACGCTCTCCCTGATCAATAGAGTCATATTTCCCCCAGGGTCGATAGACTTCCCGGTGTAATTTATACTCGCTGCGGCCTTCTCGTTTAAGCTGTTCTACGATAGCTTTCACTTCCTGAACCTGATCTTTTTTCGCAACTAAAACCGCATCTTTGGTTTTCACAACGACCATATTTTCAATGCCAACCGTTGCAACCAGTCCTTCTTCCGCGAATACGTAATTGTTGCTGCTATCGTGCAGCATTACGTCACCTTCACACACGTTACCCTTGCTATCTTTATCCGAGACTTCCCATAGTGTCGACCAGGAACCTACGTCACTCCAACCAGCATCCAGTGGCACTACTACCGCATGAGATGTCTTTTCCATAACCGCATAATCGATTGAATCATCAGGGCATTTTTCAAACGCTGTTTTTTCCACTCTGACAAAATCAAGATCCACGTCTATTTGCCCAAGCGCGGCTTCGCACGCACTAAGTATATCCGGACGGAACTTACGAAGTTCATCAATATAGCGCGACGCTTTAAACATAAACATGCCACTGTTCCAATAGAAACGACCACTATCAACGTATGACTGTGCAGTGTTTAAATCCGGTTTTTCTTTAAAGCGCGCAACTGCATAACCAGTGCCTACTTCGTCGCCCCGTTCTATATAGCCATATCCGGTTTCCGGGCCTGTAGGAACGATACCGAAAGTCACTAATTTGTCCTGCTCGGCAAACTCAGCGGCTTTATCTATTGCCTTCTGAAATGCAGCGGTATCTTTAATTAAATGATCAGCAGCCAGAACCAATAAAACAGGATCATCGCCTGCGGCCATAGCGGTGAGAGCTGCAAGAGCTATTGCTGGCGCTGTATTTCGCCCAGTAGGCTCAAGAATGATGTTATTTGAAAGCATATCTTGCTGGCGTAACTGCTCAGCTACAATAAAGCGGTGATCTTCGTTGCATATCACTAGGGGAGCTAAAGATTTTTGCATATCGAGACGCAGCAAGGTTTCCTGCAGCATTGTATGCTCACCCTGGAGGCGAAGGAATTGCTTAGGAAAAAAAGCTCGGGAAAGAGGCCAAAGTCTGCTTCCACTTCCGCCTGCCATTATAACGGGTAAAATCATTTTCAAATCCATTTATCAATTCAGTTGTTAAAGTACGCTAATAAGCTGCTACTTATTTAGTAAAATCAGCGCCCCTGAAATAAGCTTTACTATATTCGTGGACGTCCTGGCTAGCTAAAAGGTCAGTTTTTCTTAACCACCGATATGCTTCGTGCTGTTCAGACGGTAATGATTTAAGATCTGCGGACCGCAACATATAAGCTAACACAATATAATGAGTTGAAATGCTCTCAGAAAACACAGAATTTTCGTAAAAATGTTCGAAATTACCAATAGACCGAGCCTCAGATAAAGAAAACTGCGTTCCTAATTCGTTCTCAGTTAAACGTCTGAATGCAGCCTCCAGTCGTTCATTCTTTAGTACGCGTCCTCCAGGGACAAACCAGAAACCAGCAGCTGGCCGGTTCTTTCTCAGTCCCAAAAGAAATTCCTGATTATCGTTCATGATAATCAGGTCTATGGAAACCAAAGGAGTTCTATCAATAACTTCTGAAAATGCTTTTTCCGGCAGTAGCATTAAGTTACCCCCGATAACTATCCTGATTCTCAAGGAACCATTGATAAGCATCTCTAAGGCCTGCCGCCAATGAAGTTGAATAGCTCCAGCCTAGTTTCTTTAAACGGCTCACATCCATCAGTTTTCGTGGAGCACCATCTGGTTTACTCGTATCCCAAGCAATGTCACCTTCGAATCCAACGACTTCAGCAACCGTCTCTGTCAACTCGCGAATGCTACAGTCCACTCCAGTTCCCACATTTATATGACTCAACATAGGAGAGGTATGGTTTTCATAGGTTTCTTTATCCAAGTTCATTACAAACAAACTGGCTGCAGCCATATCATCAACATGCAGAAATTCGCGCATAGGCTTACCTGAACCCCAGGCTATAACTTCAGTTGCCTTGGCTATTTTAGCTTCATGAAAACGACGCAATAAAGCCGGGATCACATGGCTGTTCTCCGGGTGGAAGTTATCATTCGGGCCATACAGGTTTGTCGGCATCACGGAGCGGTAGTTTCTTCCATACTGCCGATTGTAGCTTTCGCATAACTTAATGCCCGCAATTTTAGCAATGGCATAAGGCTCATTCGTTTGCTCCAGAGGACCTGTCAACAGAGCCTCTTCACGCATTGGCTGCTCAGCAAGTTTTGGGTAAATGCAACTTGAACCTAGAAACAATAAGTCATTTACGTCATTTTTATGAGCTGAATGGATGATATTTGATTCAATCATCAGGTTTTCATAAATAAATTCAGCCGGGTACTCATTGTTCGCGTGTATCCCGCCAACTTTAGCCGCGGCCAGAAAAACCTGGTCAATACTGTTTCGTTCAAAGAACGCTGATACCGAAGCCTGGTCAGTTAAGTCAACCTCCGCCCGGCTTGCGGTAACCAATTCACAGTCACCTCGTTCGCTCAGTTTCCGAGTTATAGCAGAACCTACCATGCCCCGGTGTCCTGCAACATAAATCCGCTTTCTCATTCTGCTAATTTTCCGTGCTTACTGGAATTTCATACCCATTGGCTTTCAATAAAGCATGGCGCTTCGCTGCTTTCAAATCGTCAGCTACCATCTCCGTGCACATTTCCTGCGCAGTTATTTCTGGAGTCCATCCCAATTTCTCTTTTGCTTTAGAAGGGTCTCCAAGCAGGGTTTCTACTTCAGCGGGCCGGAAGTAACGAGGGTCAACAGATACTACGATATCTCCAACCTTTAGTGCTGGAGCATCCTCGCCTTCTATAGCATCAACAATAGCAACCTCATCAACCCCCTCACCTTCAAACCGTAACGTTATTCCCAGCTCTTTCGCAGTCCAGTTTATAAATTCACGCACCGAATACTGCTTACCAGTCGCAATTACAAAATCTTCGGGTTCTTCCTGTTGAAGCATCATCCATTGCATACGCACATAATCCTTTGCGTGACCCCAGTCACGTAAAGCGTCCATATTACCCATATACAAACGTTTTTCATGTCCTTGTGCGATATTGGACAGTCCTCGAGTGATCTTACGCGTTACGAATGTTTCACCTCGACGGGGCGATTCGTGATTAAACAAAATGCCATTACAAGCAAACATGCCATAAGACTCACGATAATTCACAGCTATCCAATACGCATAAAGCTTGGCCACGGCATAAGGAGACCGTGGATAGAATGGAGTTGTTTCGCTCTGTGGGGTTTCTTGAACGAGGCCATGCAGTTCAGAGGTCGAAGCCTGATAAAACTTTGTTTTTTTCTCGAGGCCAAGAATGCGAATAGCTTCCAGAATACGTAAGGTTCCCATAGCATCTACGTCAGCGGTGTACTCTGCAGATTCAAAACTGACGGCAACATGGGACTGCGCGGCTAAATTGTAAATTTCATCCGGCTGCACTTCCTGAACAATTCGGATTAGGTTTGACGTATCCGTCAAGTCTCCGTAATGCAGGATGAAATTCTTGTTATCCACGTGAGGATCCTGATAAATATGATCCACTCGTTGAGTATTAAAAGAGGACGCCCGGCGTTTAATGCCGTGTACTTCGTACCCTTTATCCAATAAAAACTCTGCCAGATATGAGCCGTCCTGGCCTGTTACCCCAGTGATAAGCGCCTTTTTAAGCATGCTACCCTCTTTTAAAAATCTTAGATAATTTATGCAGTGTTTTCTTCGCATCAACAAGCAACGCTAGTAAGAAAACTCTAAAGTAAAATGTTGTTCTATATGGAAAACGCTTGTAAAACTCTGTTGCTGGGTCATCCGTCATGTTTGCCGTAAGCAAAGTTTGAGGCGCGGGAGTTTCTGACCTTTTTTCCAAACGAAAACAGGAATCATACCAAATTGGATTAGACGAAACTTCAGGAAGCTTAAGATTCGGTTCGCCAAGCTCCAGTGCTGATGTGAACAGCTTGAATATATAATTATGATGGCTACCATCATCTCCCATATTTGTGCTGTACCCAAAATATGGAAACACAAAGTACAAGTTTTGCAATTCCATGTATCTGATAAAGTGCTTCTTCCAGGACGTACTCGGCCATTTGCCGACAAAATCCGCTTTTACGTCACCGAAGTTCTCAGTATCATTTTTGCTTAACCAGTATCTGAATGCCTGCCATTGCCCACGTGTCCACACCTGGCCCCAAGAAGAAGCAAACTGCATGAAATAAGCATCGTAACCGCATTTAAGAGGTTTAAAAGGTTGACTATTTCTTTCACTACGATCGTAATTGTACAAAGAAATACCTGCAATTCCCTCCTGCCCTGCATAAAACTGAACAGCTTGTTCGGCATATTTCATAAAGCTTTTTGAAACAATCAGGTCGTCCTCAAGCATTACTATGAATTCGTAACCAACTACCAGATCGCCACATTGCAAGATATGGTGCTTCAAACCTAAGCGTTGTTCCCTTGCAATACAACGTAATTCACCATATGGCCATTTCAGGGTCTGAATAAACTCTACTAACGATGTTTGAGCATTACTATGGTCTATAGAAAAAACCAAATCGACTGCAGATGGATACTCAGATTGTAACAAACAGTTAAAGAGCCTTTTCAACGTATTTAATCGGTTGTAGCAGGGGATCACAATGACTGAGCGTGTTTCTTTTAGGTCGTTCACCTTAATTCCTTGTTATCAACTTTATATTTAGACCAATAGTACGCAATCACGATTAAACAAATACTTGGTAATGCGCTCCGGGTTACAAGTATATATTCGGTTATAATATTTGCAGTGAAGTACATAAAAAGCAAAATCATGAAAGTAATTCTAGGTTTAGTTAAGTAAATACCACTTTCTGCTTTGTGAAATCCTTTTGCGAAGCAAAATAAAGTCGCTCCAAAGCTCACTGTCAATAGAACAATACCTCCGTGCACCAGCAGAGACGCAATCAAATTGTCGTACCAGTCAACCGAAGCATGCATAGGACCTGTACCAATGAAGTTGCTACTTGAAAATTCATTGAGCGCAATATCAAACTTAACAAAACGACCTAAAGAGCTTGCATCCTCTCCTAAATTAAAATTAAATGCTCTATCCACTAAGCCAGTATAGGTAGACAAATCAATACTATATAAAGTCACAAAAACTGGAATACTTGCTGCCAGGAAACCAGCCATTAAAATATAGACAGTTGTGCGACGTAAACTAATAAAGTAAGTCGATTTAGCTGAAAAGATAAGGGTCGATAACAGCTGAAGCCACAACCCAATAAATACAAGAGCTATCCCTGTGCGACTCCCAGTAAATATCATTGCTAACAAACATAAAGTTACTGTAGCTAATACACGCTTATTCCCATGCCCTAGAATATCTTTCAATATATAAACGTATGAAAATAAAAGCATAGCTAGTACACTTGAGTACAAATGAGCATCTGACTCCAAGTAGCTATTTGAAAAAGGAAAGCTTGGACGGATATTGCCTCTTATAGATCCTGATAAGACAAGGTAATAATAAACAAAAACCCACAAAGAGAGCAATACCAATACTACATAAAAAACCTTGGACGCTTTATGTAGATATATACGACTTTTAAAAGTATTTAGCGCTAGTACTA
The DNA here is from genome assembly GCF_003987145.1 of Aliidiomarina minuta. NCBI lineage: Bacteria > Pseudomonadati > Pseudomonadota > Gammaproteobacteria > Alteromonadales > Idiomarinaceae > Aliidiomarina > Aliidiomarina minuta. The sequence continues at coordinate 1,248,320 of NZ_PIPL01000001.1, forward strand.
ATACGATAAAAATGAAAATATACTTGTAAACAAAAATCAGCTGTTCTAAATCGCCCCCGGACTCCAACCTCCAAAAAACAGCGAATAAAATACTAGTGACGGCAAACAGAACCCAAAGTAAAGCCGCTATATTGATCTTCGCCGAAGACAGGTAAAACAACATAAGCACAAAGCTGCCCAACACAAGAAGATCAGCTGGCCTCATAGATACCGCGAGACTATAATTGACCGGGAAGAAAGCTATAGCCAAAAGGAAAAAAGCTTGAGGAGAAATGTTTATTTTCATTAAAGGAACACTAGTATGTACATATATCAATCCAGCCCGACTGAAATTAGAGAAATAACATCTATTTAATTACTGCCCTTGCAGCAAAATCAAGTACCAAATTTACTAAATACCAGTTAAGTGGTAAAGAGCTGTTAAAATCATACCTTGGCATTGGAGCAAGAGTGAAGTCCTCAACCTTAAACCTAAGAGCCGTCATCTAGAAAGACTTAGGAACAATCACTTGAACGAGGGGGTTTTATCTCATTAATAAAATTCTCAACATCAGAAGCCCCTTGCTTTAAGTCTAAAGAATTGACTATGACCGTCTTGCTACCGCTTTTCGCCAGGAACTCCTGTAGCTTCCGGTTCAGGCCCAAGCTTCGAATCGCTTCTTGTTCCAGGTCCTCATCAGATTTTCCGATATGATTAGGATTCTGATCGGGTTCTGCTAAATCACCCTGTCTTTTACGTATATTCGAAACAATAGCCTCTGGAGAGGCTTCTACAAAAACAAATGCTCTATTTTTTAGTAACTGTGAAAGTTCAGTCTTTCCCAGATTTTGGATCTCAGTACGAAAATTATGGAAAATCCCTTCATCAAATAAATACCTTTGATATACACCACGACTCATAATAAAGTCGGCTTCCAGAACTTGTATCATATACTTAATTAATCTATTTAATTGATAGAAAGAGTATTCCTTTTCAGTTATTGAATTTACTTTGAAACTCAATAACCTTGAATAAACAGATGAGCTGGAACCCAGCGACTTCGCCGCATGAGTAGTTAATTTCATTAAATCTTCTCGCCCAGCCCAATTATTATCAGGCATGTAACTTATACTATTCAATAAAGTGGTTTTTCCTACTCCTGACGGGCCAATGAGCTCTACATAAACCCAGTTTTGATTGTATATTTTATTTTGAATAGTCGACTTTTTACGATAAACATCCAAGCCAAATCTAGCCGAGATACTCTTTATAGATGCCTGCACCCTATGTTTAATCATTTTTCTCTGCATTTTGAGTCTTCAATTGAAAATGGATTTTCATTAAATTCCAGAATGTATTCTTTGCCATTGAAAGTTGACTAAACTGAGTGAGCAGCACGTCTAGAACAATCAAATCAAGCGTTCATTGCCATTTTTTTAAACTTCTCATTATTCAGAAAAAGCTCATCGTAAGTTCCCTCTCCAAGCACTTTACCATCTTCTAGCAAGTAGATTGTATCGCAAGACTTAACAGTACTTAATCTATGGGCAATCATAACAATTGTCTTTTTACCGGCAAAGTCGTTGATTGCATCCATAACGAGCTTTTCAGTAATTCCATCTAACGCACTGGTTGCCTCGTCAAGAACCAAGACTTCGGCATCATCATACAGAGCTCTAGCAATTCCAATCCGTTGCCGCTGACCGCCGGACAATTGAACTCCCCTCTCACCCACCCGAGTATCAAGCCCTTCGGGCAGGTTACTCAATAATTCATCTAAATGTGCCATTTTAGCTGCTGACTTTACCTGTTCATCATTTATAGATTCTTCTGGTAATCCAAAAGCGATATTTTCTCGAATACTAGCATCAGCCAGAAATATACTTTGCGGCACGAACCCAACATTATTCTGCCAAGCGCGTTTTGTCTTAGGAGTTAATTTTTCAGCATCTACTTTTAAAAAACCTTCAGTTGGCTCAATCAATCCCAACAGCACATCAATTGCTGTAGATTTACCTGACCCTGATGCTCCTACCAACCCAATTACCTTATTGGCTGGAAGCTTTATAGACAAGCCGTTAAGTGCTTTTTCTTCTTTACCCGGATATCGAAATACAACATTTTCTAATTCAATACTCTCTTTTGGTGATAGCCGATCTGTAATGGCCTGCGGTTGTAGCTCATCTTGATCTTTGCTAGCTAATAAGTCGGCTTCAATGCTATCAAAGGCAGCAAGATTACCTCTCACTTGAGCAACGCTAGTGTAGATTTGTTGAAAGGCCGGCAAAAGTTTAAAACCAGCTAAAGCATAAACCGATAGAACAGGCAGAATAGTACCAAGATTCCCATCGTAAATTCTCAATAAGTAGAGAACTAAGAAAATAACAGCAGCAAAGGCTATCAATTCCATTGCATAACGAGGTGCTTGTGATAGCCCTTTAGTTACACCCTGCGCACGTCCATAGGTTCGGCTTGCGTTCTCAAAGCGTTTATTGAAGTCGGCCTGACGTCCCAGCAGCAAAGTATCTTTTATGCCACCGAAGCCCTCATTCATGAGTTTAAAGCGTAATCGGTTAGCTTGCGTAATTTTGTTTCCGTTCTGACTAAGCTTCAATCGAACCGTGCGATAAAGTAAAACATATGATGTGCCAAATAGCATAAGTCCAGCTAGCGCGACTATAGGATTAAAAATAAAAATCACACTAGCCATTACGATGGCCATCACTATTTTTGCATTCATTAACATCAATGGCTGGATAATTTGGTTAGTGATACGCCCACTTTCCTGAACAATTTGATTAGTCAACTTGCTACTGCTTCCGCTAGCATGGAATAGCCAAGACTGATGAATGTAGTGCCGATATAGTCTTGAAGACATTTCGGCGCCAATTTGCTGAGCATATACTGATAATCGCCAAATAGTATAAATAGATATTGCTGCTGCCACAGTAAGGAAAAGCAAGACTAATATCCCAACCCAGAAAAGAAAATCCCGGTAAGAATCGATCCCTGAAAATTGGTAAACCTGCGCCAGAATTCCTGTGCCTTCAAGGTGACTGATATCACCAACTAGCGCCATAAAAGGTCCTATTGCAAGAACGCCGGCAACCTCAGCAAATGCCATAACCACGACTAATAACTGTAATTTTATTAGGCGTCTGCGCTGCTCTTTAGTCAGCAGCTTATAAAGATTTTTAATACGTTTAAACATCATTATGCAGTTCACTTCTAATATTTAATCGAGAGTTCTCTGAAACTCTGCAGAAACCTAACTGAATACAAAAAACCTCTGAAAACATTAAAATTTCCTATTCAACATAAGACCAACGTTTCTTGGTCGACTTTAGCTAAATACAATAGAAATCCGATTTGTTCAATCATTGAACATTTGTATGCCTCTTGATTGATAGATAGTATTTAACGTCAGATAAGGCTTACTTTTTGGGAGTCCTACGCAAGCGATCGGAGAAGCTATCTCGAAGAGAACGGAGACGATTCAATCCTAGCTTCCTTATAGCTAAATTTTTAAAGCTATTGAAGAAAAACATACGTTTTATAAATGTTGTAAATATTACATATAGAGGGATATTCGCTGACAACTGCTGAAAGCATCTTCGAAAATAAAGATCAGCATATTTTTCATTACCAGTACGTTTAAAATAGCGATACATCCAGAACCAAGTATTTATATGGTCATCTGTGCGGTCTTCTTGTGATGTGGAAGACCAGATACCTCCATCGTGGACGCGATACATCGCCGGCGAGATCTCAGGATGAAATTTACACTTCCCGTGCAGCCCCATTAATGCAGCAAAAAAAGTATCACCATTCTTAATATATTTAGATTCTGGGATTCTGCTTATTTCTCGTCTATACACTCGTGACATCGTTAGGATCCAAGCACGCCCAGAAAGCAACTCATTTTCATCAAAGTCCCTACGGCAAGAGCTAGGAAGTTTTTGTTTACTCAAAACGTTTCCTGAAGAATCAATAATGGTTGCATCATGACATGAAATAACATACTCCGGATGTTGCTCTAAAAATCCAACTTGTATTTGCAGCTTATCTTTATCAGTCCAATAATCGTCACCTTCACAATTAGCAACATACTTACCTTGATAGGCGGAAAATAAAAACCCTCCCGGCTTCCTTCCCTCAGAGTATTGGTTCTCAGTTTGGAGTATTGTGCGAATCAGGTTAGGATAAGCATATTGGTACTCTTTAATGATGTCTTGCGTTCTGTCAGTGGACGCATCATCATGGATGATAATTTCAAAAGGAAAATCTGTTTCCTGAATCAAAAATCCTTCTAGAGCATCTTCAATAAATTTTTCGTGATTATACGTAGTGCAACTGATCGATACCAATGGTTTACTCACGTCACCTTGCCAGAATGACATGATCTCTTTTTCGCTGCGTAAATTTTTTCTCATAATTTTAAAGTAACCAAGTTAAACTGTTGCAATAGGGGTGGTTGGGGAGCCTACAGCCCCGGTCAATCGAAGCGGAGGAGCTGTAAGAAAAAAGCGGCTGCGTTTATTTTTCTCCAACCATTCAGCTAGCTCTGCCAAATGCCACAACTCACCCAGATGAATTCCTAATTTAAACAAGCACAGCTCGTGAATGGGTAATATTGTTGTACTACAACAAGGTGTCTCTTTTCCAACCGCTTCTACAGCCAGATTATCAGAAGCAATAGCAGCAATTCCGCTTTCTTCGATCCAAGCCAATAATTTTTCATCACGGCCATCAAGAACAGCGCAGGCGCTATGCAGAGAATCATCCGGCGAACCGTCCATTTCAAGAATTAATTTATCCAATCCTGTCCATAAACATAGGATATCGCCCGGTTCGACTACGATATTTTCAGCAGAAAAAACCAGCATAAGGTCGTCATAACAAACTTCCTTGCGCGGGAAGTTACCAAAGTGCTTATGTAAATTGACCATCACTGCACGACCTTGAACACCATGTTTAGCCATATTTTCGATACCAAGCTTTTTGGCTCCAACTTTCTGACTACTGTCCATTACGACATCAGAACCAGCGCGATACCCATTATAATAGGTAGGCACCGGGTGGCCGTCATCGTTTACATCAAATAATGAACCCCTGTGAGCTAAACTATCCCATTGAGTCGAATACTGGGTATGTAGAAGCACCGCATCATCGGTAGCAATATCAGTAAACCTAGAATCTTTTTTTCGCCATTCGTAATTGTAATATGGCTCATCGTTTCGGATAACGGGCCGTAATTGCGGAGGAAAACGAACTGGGCTTAAAACATTCCCACCAGGTAGATCGAGCGGAAGACTTAAGCAAAAAGTTTTACCAACCTTAACTTCTGCTACACCTTGTAAAACTTTACTTTCATTGATGAGGTTTAGACGGCCTAGTTGATCATCATTGCCAAAATCTCCCCAGTTAGAACTTTCCGGTCTTTTATTCCACCTATTCATTCGCCCTCCTACACTGCCAAACATATTGCATAAAGATTAAATTGGTAGTTCCAACCAATCACCGAGTTTTTTATCCCACTCTGCAGGTGAAAAGGGCTCAAATCCCCCACCAGGAGAAAAAGTTAGCTCTCCGACATATAGCTTGTCACCGATCTCATAGAAGTCGACTCTAACGAACGGAAACGGTTTTGATAGCAGTTTTGCTATTTCAATCATTTGACTAAGGTTTTTAGGTGGAGGGGAGGGGTATGGTGAACATTGAAACTTCCTCTTAAATGGAAGTCTATTCCAGGCTAGGTCATAAAAATCTAGATACTTTTCTTTAAACCTATCTGACACGGTAAAAAGACATTTTGGTGTACCGTTAAAACACATAATTTTGTAATCTACGAGCGCACCAGTCGTACACTCAAGGTATTCTTCCGCCATAATTCTCGGTGTAGAATTTTCGTACCAGTTGGAAAATGACTTTGAGCTGCTATTCCAAGGTTGTAACCACTCTGTCATCTCATAAAGTAACTCGTTACGATTAATTTTATCTTTATTATCGACAAATATTATATTCTCAGAAGCTGATGAAAATGTTGATTTAAGCACAAAGCTTTTAGGTAGGTCATCGAAAGTAAAATCCTCCTCATCGCTCCATACTCCATAAAGTTCAGCTGTGTACCCTTCACCAATCTTTTCTTTTATATAACTTTTAAATTCAACTTTATCTACTGACCGTCTTAGGTCTAATGAGTCATAATTCAAACGGTACCATAGAATTTTCTCATTAAAGGTCTTAGGGTTTTTCAAGTTCGGCATATAGCCGACAAGATTATAAAATGCTCCTTTTGCCCACCTTTTAACTTCATCCGCATTGAGATCTTTATGCATCCGCCATGTTAGATAGTTTAGTTTTTTATTCGATGACACCGACATACCCGTCCCCATATCTCTTTACTTTATACTTACCTTACTTACCACCATGTCAACCATAATAGCCGCTGACCCTATATAGTTAGAAGGATCTAACAGATAATCTAACTGCTCGACCGTCAAGTGCTCCATTATTTGAGGTACTTTTATAAGCTCGTCTCTAAGCCCAACACCAGCGTCATTAGCTCGGCCCGCGGCACCAAAAACAATATCATGGGCTTCGTTTCTACCCGTAGAAGGCGCAAGCCCCATCATCACGGCTTCAGCCATCAGTAAACCGCCATTCAGATTCAAATTGGCGCGCATTTGTGCTTTATCGACGTCCAGGTGTTTGAGAATTTCTAGGCTTTGCGCCAGGCTTCCTGAGGCCAGCATAAAGGCTTCTGGAATAATCATCCATTCGATCGGCATCGCTCCAACCGCACGCTCATGTTCCTGTATCATTGCTGAAAACTGCGATCCAGAGAACTCTCTCATTCTATGAGCAATAGCTATAATTCTTGGACATGCAATGGGGTTGCGTTTTTGGGGTAACGTACTACTGGCACCGCGTCCTTTTTCATAAGGTTCACGAACTTCATTAACTTCTGTGCGCATTAAGGTAGCAATTTCGGTAGCGACTTTACCTAATGTACTAGTCACCAGTACCAGCCAGTTAACCATTTCCGCCCAACTATCACGAGCGGTATGCCAGGTCACATCGGGTGAGCCTAGTCCGAGTTCTTTCATCATAGCTTGTTGAACGGCAATACCTTGGTTGCCTAGAGTCGCCAAAGTGCCAATAGCTCCGGCACATTGTCCAACTAATACTCTTGGCTTTAGCTCGGCCAGACGTTGCTTGTGCCGCAACATCTCATCTAACCATACGGCTACCTTATAGCCAAAGGTGATGGGAGCAGCTTGCTGCTGAAAAGTGCGTCCTGCCATTACGGTATGCTTATGCTCAGTTGCAAGCTTAGCCAGCGCATCTATGGTTGCATCAAGGTCTTGTTCGAGCAACCCAAGCGCTTCACGAATCTGAAGTACCAAGCCAGTATCAATAATGTCCTGAGTAGTTGAGCCCCAATGAACGAAACGAGCAGCTTCTGGATCGCAGGCCTTAGCTAACTGATGCACTAAAGGCATGATAGGAAAACCAACTTTATCAAATTCCGCTTTCATTGCCTGAAGATCAAGATTCTCCAGCTTCGCAGATTCAGCGATATTCTTCGCAGCGGACTCGGGAATAATCCCTAAGGATGCTTCTGCTACGGCTAAAGCAACTTCTGCTTTTAACCAAGACTCAAAACGCGTATCTTCTGAGAACACGTCCGCCATAGCCGACGTTGCAAACATATTTTTATAATAAAAAGAATCTATTAATGATGACATTTTAAATCCATCCGTTTTTAATTTTCTGAAAGTGCTTTATAATTCTGATGTAAATTATTTTCGATAAAAGAAGCTTTAGTGCATCGACTATTTAAAATAACTGATTATTATTGCATATCCGATCAACATGCACCTAACTTTCACTATTTCACTCAAGTTATTAGCACTTTATATTTATAAATGTAAGACGCTCAATTTTAACGATTAATTAGCAACCCGTTAATATCGTATATCTTTACTTTATCAAAAATCGAACGGACTTTTTTTTCTAAGCTGTCTTGATTATCTGCCTTAGAGATAAATGCCGCTACCCTGTTTCTACTAGCTAAGTCACTACCTAATTTTTCTCCTTCCTTCTTATAAGGAACAAAGCATTCGATTAACTCTAAAGATAGGCATTCATCCTGCCCCTCTAATTTCCCAAATATGCCACCGTGTGAATACAGTAGACCAGTTCGAAAAACAGCATTGGGCTTAATAACCTTTGACTCAATTGGCTTATTTAAATGCGCATTGAGAGATTGAGCGATAATATCTACTCCAGTAACCGCTTTTATCAGCCTATGACTTAGCCCGCCACCAATTCGGGGGGCGAATTCAATAACGCTGATTGACTCTTTATTCACCAGAGCTTGAATAAAGAAAGGTGTAGTCCCAAGATCGAATTCATTTGCTAATTTTTCCACATAAGCTGAAAACTTAGTAATATCCTGATCAGTTAAATTAGCTGGTACAGTAGATCCGGACGACTGCTGAAACTCACCCTTCCCTGTAATCCCTTTGACTTTCTGTCTAGACATTATGAAATTTGGCTTTCCGTTTACGATAAGAAAATCCAACTGAACTTCCTCACCGTCAACGAACTCTTCAATAATCACTGTATCCGACGGACTCAGAGAACGAGCGGCTTCCACAGCACCATCAACTTCCTCATAAGTATCAACCTTAACAACACCTTTTGAACCGGTGCAATCAGATGGTTTGACTATTAGTGGTAAACATAGGGCTTCGTAACCTCTTGTCCCAGAAACTGATACAACATATCTTGATGTAGGAATACCAAGTTTCATCATCGCATCTTTCATTTCTGATTTCTTCGAGATGCGGACCGCAGTCTTGAAACTATATAATCGAGGAAGATTGAGCTTTTCAGATACATAGGAAGCGACAACATTTGCTTGATCGACACAAGTACTTATTACAATTGAAGCGGCTAAATCATTCGCGAGCTTTAGTACAGAGTCATAATCTAGTGTACTCGATATTATGTGTCGATCAGCGAAGCCTTTAGCTGGTGGACTATCCGTATAATCCACTAATACCACGAAGTAGCCGTTCTCTTTAAGCTCATTTATGAGACTAATATGGGGCTCAGTGCCACCTAATACTATTGCGGTTCTTATGTCTTCATTCATCCTAGACTACTTTCTTTTCGTCGATACATGTAAACATTTCTCTTTCAAACATTACGATATTGTCAAATGCAGCACTTATCATTGATGAAAAAGTTTCAATGGTTATACCGCCCATATGAGGCGTAAGGAGTAATTTATTGGTAGCTAGCAAGGGACTATCGCTTTCTAGTGGTTCCATACAAAAAACATCTAAAGCCGCTCCGCCAAGATGATTAGTTTCCAATGCCTGTATCAAAGCGGTTTCATTTACCATTCCACCCCGTGCCGTATTAACCAGGTACGCTCCTTTCTTCATAAGTCCAATTGCCTCTTCGCCAATTAATTCTCTAGTATCAGGAGTTAACGGGCAGTGTAAACTTACAATATCTGAACGTCGTAAGAGTTCATCAAACGCACAAAAAGAAACGTTTAATTCTTTTTCTTTCTTGGTGGGGAGTTGGGTTCGTTTTGAATAGATAACGTTCACATCAAATCCCTGCAGCATTTTAGCCACGTATTGCCCGATACTTCCCATGCCTATAAGGCCTACAGTTTTCTGATAAAGATCGTGACACTGCATACCTAAATCATGCTTTACCCACTGGCCAGAACGAGTCTTATGATCTGCTAAATGGACGTTCCGGAGTATGCCCAACATGAGCATGACTGAATGTTCAGCCACACTTCGGGCATTAACGCCAGCATTAACATACAAGGGAATGTCCCTTTCTCGCAGGCCGTCTAAGTCAATGGAGTCAAGACCGACACCAGACCGTTGGATCATTTTTAATCTTGTCGCAGCATTTAATATATCCTCATCGATCCTGGTGCGGCCTCCAACCAAAAGGTAATCAGCCTGAGCAGCCTTTTTTAGAATTCCGGCTTTACCTGGTTCTTCCAGTTTTAAAAGGTTAAACCCTTTTGGTAACAGATCATCCACTACTCGAAGTACGGTATCGCTATAGAAGTTAGATAGAAGGATATTAGGCACTGAGCGAGCCCTTTTTAGACCAACTTGCATCTGAATAGTACTGATCAATTACGCGTTTAACGAGCATCACCTGCTTCGCTCTGTTTCGAGCGTCAGCTTCAGTCGAATCCCAACTATGATTCTTTGCTACTGAACCACCAGTTTTTAAATAAATAGGTGAGGCAACACGGATCATTTCTGGAACTTCGTAGTGACGGATAAAACCACCCGAAGACGCTGGGTTTTCAGTGTGGACATCTAAAGGGATGTTGACGGCTTGACGCAGTGCTCCTAGCATTTGCAGCTGAATATCTCTTATTGGATTTAAGGAGTCAGCCCCATTTTGCTCCAGAAGCTTCGCTGAACAAGGATTACCGTGACCACAATGAGCTGATATTTTAAACTTACAATCGTTTGGAATCTCACCAAGCTTACGAGCCTCGTTCAAAACCCATAAACAACCTTCGTCATACACCAAGAATGAACGGCATCCTAAATTTGCCGCTCTTTTAACATCTTCAATCGCACGCACAACTTGTTCTTGTCCACGTAGCCTGTAACCCATTCGTTGCCCTTCAGAGGTCTGAACTGAAGCACTGGTATCATAAGTAGCTCGGGGGCCAACAGCCAAGATCAATTCAACTTGAGCTTTTTCGGCGAGTTCAAGCATACTGCTAATATCGTCGTCACCCATCAGCATAATACCTTTTGTCTGCGTGACTCGATGGATGTGTATTTCTAGGCGTTCTAATTCATCAAGCAAGGCCTTCATTGCCTTCGGACCTTGAATACCAGGAACTTCAAATCGATACTGTGCGCCATCGCTAAAGCGCTTGGCCGATGAAGGTAAATCGTAAGCGTCCCCGCGTGGCAAGCCAATCTTCTCTAAAAATTTTCGGGTTTCTTTCATCATCCCACCTATCTGGTTCTATTAATCACGGCCCACTAATGGACTAAATTGTCTAATACGGCCGTAAAGTCGTGACCTTGAAGTAAGTGCTCGACTAGACCAAGTGCAGCCTGCTCCTCAATGCCTGAGTACTTTAATAATTCTAGAGATTTAGCTTCTAACATACTCTTATCTATTGGGTTCTCAGGTTCACCAAGGGGTAAATCAACCTGATAGCTGACCTTTTCTCCAGATTGGAATGTTAGCTCAACAATAGCGACTCTCTTCTCAGGTACGAGATTAGTAAGTTCATCATCAACCTCAACCTTAACTAACTTCGTTAACCGTTGGACTTCCTTATCGCTAATGTACTTGTGTGTAAACTCATAGACACTAGCACGACCCACATACAAGGCAACAGCGACGCTAAAAGGAATACTCATCTTTGCTGAATAATCATTTTCAATATTAGTGTGGTCATGTTTGAAGGCTGCAAAGCGGTGCGTAATAACTCGTATAGCTGTAACACTCTCGCTATCCACACTGTGTTTCTCTCTCAATGCGATACTTGCTTCTATTGGAGCATGGCAGTGACGGCACGCGGCATAGGGCTTCGTATATGCACGCTTAATCAATTGAACATCAGCTCCGTCAATAGACTTGAGTTGCTCTTTCCCAGTAATCATTTTAATGAACCCCTGGTCTCCCTCCAGCACATCGCCAGGGCCATTAAACTGAAGACTAGCTATAATCGCTGCGGTTAATCCATTTAAGGCAGCTTGTCCGGCGTTATATGGTTTCAATTCTGAGTTTTCCCGAATGACCTTTAAAATACCGGACGCACTAGTAGTAGCAGCACAAAACGCGTCTTTCATTTGACTTTTGCTAAAGTCCCGAGCTGCTGCGACACCCATCGCCGCACCTACACAACCACAGGGACCAGTCGCATGATAGCCGTTATCCTTCAACTCAGGTTGAAGCAGCCTTGCCATCCGAATAGTGGCCTCATAGCCAATAAAAATACCTTTTAAAAACTGTTCTGTAGATAATTTATATTGATACAAAGCAGAGATTAATGCAGAAATAACGGGCGCACCGGGGTGAACCATTCCAAAGCGCTCACCGTCGTCTAGCTCAGCCACATGAGCACTCATTCCATTAAGCAGTGCTGCGGTCTCTGCTGCTGCGTATTTATTCAGACCAAGCACTGGAGTCAATTGAGGCTGGTGTTGGCAAAAGAGTCCCGGATAATTTTCAATCCGCTCTTTAATTAAGGTGGATCCAGATATTGCAACAGCCACATAATCCAGGAATCGTTGCCTGCAAACACCATCTAACTCGGAGGATAACGGCTGTTTATATAAGTCATAGATAATATCTACAAATTCATCCGTAAATGACACGATTAGTCCTCACCCAAAAAGAGCTGCATATAATCACTTTCACTGCCAATCACACCAAACCCCATAGCTCTCTGCTCAATACGTCTTGCCCAATTCGTATGCGGAGCAATCTCATTCATCTTGTTTGCGCTTTCACTCTTCACTACCCCGCCACGTGCATCAAGTATTTGCATAGCGTCCTGATATTCTTCTAGTGTAACGGCTTGCATGGCATTAACATATTTTAGATGTGAAGGATGGATAACTGTCTTTCCAACCATACCATTGGCTTTGTCGAGAATAACTTCGCGAAGCAGACCATCAATTGCTTCATTAAGAATTGGTTCTTTGTTCAAGAGACTTCTATGAATGTTATCGTTCAGATATTCGTGAATATCATCCTTCTTGTACGCAAGAAAATATTCCCAAACAGGGGCCGATACAGTGTATCCATCTTCAGCGCGATTAAAGAAATTAAGAATATCTGATAGGGCATCACGAACTGGCATAATATCGTAAATCGACGAATTTATGCCGCGGCGAACCCCGAACAACGAGGAAAAGTCAGTGCCACCGACCCGGACATTCAGAATCAGATCTTTGTGTTGATCCAGAATACTTTTCAACTGAGTTAACTCGCCTACCCGACTTTCACTATAAGCGATGGTTTTTCCTTCAAGAATTGGCATTCCATAAAGGCTAGTACCTAATTTATGGTTAAGCTCGCTCAATTCTTGCAGGTAAATATGAGCATTATTGCTGTAGAACTTAGGAAACACGAAGCCGGTAAGTGCTTTTGCCTGATTGGTATTCAGACGCTCAGCGAAGCTCTTAAACTGTTCAGTATTTCTCACGCGCATGAAAATAAGCGGCACATCATTAATATCAAGCGCTCCGCTATCCATCGCTTCGGCGATACGATCAAGATGCTCTAACGCGTTCTTCTCAGCCTGACCTAGTTCCTCGAACTTAATCGCATCCTCAAAGCACATCACCATTGACTTAAGGTGAATAAAAGAACGGTCTAGAATTTTATCAACGACAGATTTCGTCGCCGGCATATACAAGGTGCCACCTAAACAGAACTGCAATAAGTCCTTATCTGATAACTTATTAAACTCAAGAGGTTCTTTCTCAAAGGTGTAAGCGCTGTTATGTGTATTATGTTTCATGCCTTTCTAGTGCCCTTCGTTTTATACGATCAGTTAATGCTCATTTACCAGGCGCAGAAGCTCGGAAATAACAAAATTTTGTTCACTCTCAGTTAACGATGCATATACAGGTAAACATAGAATTCGTTTGGCAATATTTTGCGATGTCAGGCAGTTTCTACTGTTTGACAATTCAGGAACCATATCCAAACTCGGGTAAAAGTAACGACGCAGCTGAATTCCCTGTTTTTTCATTCCCTCAAGTACACTCAATGCCTTAGATTCACTTTCAAATACCACTGGGAAGTAAGCTGCATTATTCGTCGCGTCAGAATGACCGATCTGCAACTTAATTTGAGTGCTTAACTCAGCTGATATAGCCTCATGGTAACGACGCCATACTCTTTCTCGCTCGGCAAAATTGGATTCAAGTTCATCCATCACACAAAGGCCCATTGCAGCCTGAAACTCGTTCAATTTTGCGTTAATGCCCAGTGCGCCAATTTCATCCGGCCCTGTGATACCAAAATTGATCAGTGACTTCGCCCGCTCATAGTCGGCTTTATGTTTAAAGACAATGGCACCGCCCTCAATACTGTGGAACACCTTTGTCGCATGAAAGCTCAAAGTTGCAGCGTCCCCCCACTTCAATAAACTTTCGTTTTTATAATTGACGCCAAACGCGTGGGCCGCATCGTAAACAACTTTTAATTGGTGCCTGTCTGCAATGTATTGAATGCTCTCAACATCGCAAGCATTGCCAAAAACGTGAACAGGTACAATTATCTTGGTCTGTTTGTCGATTTGGGCTTCGATTGCTGAAGGCTTCATGCACCAGGTATCAGGGTCAATATCTACAAATTTAGGGCTAATACCTTCCCACTTTAGTGAGCTCGCCGTGGCAACAAAGGTAAAGGGGGTGGTTAAAGCGTTTGATGTCATATCATTACCGAGCCCTAAAGCCCTGTAAGCAATCTGTAAAGCGAGGGTGCCGTTACTCACGAGCAATAAATGCTCCACACCCAGGTAATCTTTTAGGCGGTCTGTTAATTGGTGATACAAAGGACCACTGTTGGTTAACCAGTTACGCTCATATATGCCGTCAATGTACTTATCTAACTTCGCTCTTTCAGGTAGGTAAGGCTTTGTTACCGGGATCATTTATTACTTGCCTTCTTTTGCCAGTTGCAATAGATATTGACCATACCCATTCTTCGACAACGCTGTTCCGGCTTTTTCCAAGTCTGCCGTTGAGAGCCAATCATTCCGCCATGCAATCTCTTCCAGGCAGGCAATCTTATACCCTTGTCTTTTTTCTATAGTTTCCACAAACTGAGCGGCTTCCAGCAAACTTTCATGGGTACCAGTATCAAGCCAAGCGAAGCCTCGACCAAGTCGCTCAACCTTTAGGTCACCTCGTTCGAGGTACGCCTGATTCACTGAAGTGATTTCCAGTTCGCCTCGATCTGAGGGTTCAACTTTTTTAGCAATTTCAACGACTGAATTGTCATAAAAATATAATCCAGTTACTGCGTAATGTGATTTCGGTTTTTCCGGTTTTTCTTCAAGTGAAATAGCGTTAAGGTCTTTATCGAATTCAACTACACCAAAGCGCTCGGGATCTTTAACCTGGTAACCAAAAACTGTGGCGCCTTCTGAGCGCTGAGTAGCCTGCTTCAACTTCGGAGAGAAAGCTTGTCCATAGAAAATATTATCACCCAGCACCAGACATACACTGTCGTCACCAATGAAGTCTTCTCCAATAATGAAAGCTTGCACCAAACCATCAGGACTTGGCTGTTCGGCGTAGCTAAGCTCAACGCCAAACTGCGAACCATCACCCAATAATTTTTCAAAATTAGGTAAGTCTTCAGGCGTCGAAATAATAAGGATGTCCCGGATACCGGCAAGCATAAGCACTGACAGCGGGTAGTAAATCATTGGCTTGTCGTAAATGGGTAATAATTGTTTAGACACACCTTTCGTAATCGGGTACAACCGTGTACCACTTCCACCTGCTAATACAATACCTTTCATACTTTCTGTCCTAGTCTTTCTCGTTGATAACTTCCGTCCTGAACGCGCGCGCACCAATCGTGATTATCTAAGTACCACTGAATAGTCTTGCGAATACCGGAATCAAATGTCTCTTCTGGCGTCCAATCTAGTTCACTTTGAATCTTGCCAGCATCGATAGCATAGCGCATATCGTGTCCGGGTCGGTCCTGAACGAAAGTGATTAGTTCTTTGTAACTGCTAACACCTTTTTCAGGTTGAGCAGGCTTTAGTTCGTCCAATATCTCGCAGATAGTGGTAATAACCTCAATGTTTTGCTTCTCGTTGTGGCCACCAATGTTGTAGGTCTCACCAACGCAGCCTTTTGTTGCGACTAAGACCAGTGCACGAGCGTGGTCTTCAACGTACAGCCAATCTCTTATCTGGTTACCTTTCCCGTAAACCGGCAACGGTTTGCCGTCTAATGCGTTCAATATTACCAGCGGGATCAATTTTTCAGGAAAATGGTAAGGCCCATAATTATTCGAACAATTAGTAATCACGGTGGGGAATCCATAAGTCCGCTGCCACGCTCTAACTAAATGATCGCTACTCGCTTTTGACGCACTATAAGGTGAGCTTGGTGCATAAGAAGTATCTTCGGTGAATAGTGGCAACTCGCCATCATGGTCATCCGGGTGCGGCAAATCACCGTAAACTTCGTCAGTCGAAATATGATGGAACCTGAAACGGGCCTTTCGTTCGCCGTTTAGGCTTTGCCAATACGCTCGTGACTGCTCCAAAAGCACGTAGGTGCCCACAATATTGGTCTGAATAAACTCACCTGGCCCATCAATGGAGCGGTCTACATGGGATTCTGCTGCCAGGTGCATCACTAAGTCTGGCTCATGCTGACTGAAAATACGTTTTACTTCAGCCTCGTCGCAAATATCAACTCGTTCAAAGCTATATCGAGGGTCCGAATCAACACTTCTTAAAGACTCTAAGTTGCCAGCGTAGGTCAGCTTGTCTACGTTCACCACCTGATGTTCAGTATCCTGAATCAGATGTCGAACAACAGCAGATCCAATGAAACCTGCACCTCCGGTGACTAATATTTTCATCTGTATAACTACCTTTTATTAATCACTATTGAACAAATCGCGGGTATAAATTTTATTTACTACGTCTTCCAGATCACTCGATAGACGGTTTGATACGATAACGCAGCTTTGAGATTTAAATTCATTGAGATCACGAATCACTTTGGAATTGTAGAAAAGCTCGTCTTTGAGTTCCGGTTCGTAGACTACAACTTCGATCCCCTTAGCTTTAATTCTCTTCATTACGCCTTGAATCGCCGATGCACGAAAGTTGTCAGATCCCGACTTCATTACCAGGCGATAAATTCCAACTACCTTGGGGTTCTTCGCAAGAATTGAATCAGCGATAAAGTCTTTCCGCGTTCGGTTAGCGTCTACAATGGCACGCATTATGTTTTGCGGTACTTCTTCATAATTAGCCAGCAGTTGCTTAGTGTCTTTCGGCAAACAGTAACCACCATAACCGAAGCTCGGGTTATTGTAATGGTTACCGATACGCGGGTCTAAGCCAACCCCTTCGATAATTTGCCGGGTATCTAAACCATGCACCTGGGCATAGGTATCCAATTCGTTAAAATACGCCACCCGCATTGCCAGATACGTATTCGCGAAAAGCTTTATCGCCTCGGCTTCAGTACTATCAGTAAACAGTACTGCGATATCTCTCTTAATCGCGCCCTGTTTAAGCAAATTCGCAAACTCTTCTGCTCGTTCACTTTGCTCACCGACGATAATCCTGGCGGGGTGTAGGTTGTCATACAGCGCCTTTCCTTCTCGCAGAAATTCTGGCGAAAAGATGATGTTGTCAGTCTTAAATTTTGCTTTCAGCTCGTTGGTATAACCAACTGGTATGGTGGACTTTATAACCATTACCGCATGACTATTTACTGCTAATACTTGCTGAATCACAGTCTCTACACTGCTGGTATTAAAATAATTCGTTTGCGGGTCGTAATCAGTTGGTGTCGCAATAATCACAAATTCCGCGTCTTTATATGCTTCACTGGCATTCGTTGTAGCATTGAGGTGAAGAGGCTTGCTGATAAAAAATTCTTCGATTTCTTTATCAGCAATGGGTGACCGCTTATGGTTTATTAACTTGACTCTTTCTTCAACGATATCGACCGCGGTCACATGATTGTGCTGTGCAAGTAATACCGCATTTGAGAGCCCGACATACCCTGTACCTGCCACTGCGATTTTTTTCATACGTTATCTACTTTGTTGATGTGAGCTTAAACTCGAGTAATCTGACTTAATCTACATGCCGAAACAAATAGGTTATCAGAACAAGGAGTAATGACAGGAAGCCCCCCAGAAGGGTACCAATAACAACAATTAAAGTACGTTTAGGGCTTTCTCGCTGCTCTGGCACAATAGCGGGGTCCACCACCGTATATATGTACTCCGGGCGAATATTTGCCAGCATTATCGTTTGAGTTTGCCGTTCCATCAGGTTTGAATATATCTGCTGTGTGCTTTGTAGCTGAACATTACTCATTTCTCGGCTTATGTATTCAAGGCTTCGTTTAGCTTCATCTATATCGCGCTGTCGCATTTTGTTATTAAGATCTTCCACCAACCAACCAACCCATTGTTTTGCTACGATAGGAGAGCGATGCTGGACTTTGAGTGTCACTAAACCAGTTTGATCGTCGGGTTGTACACTGAATACATCTCTAAACGCTCTCACCACTTCCCAGTCACTAGGCTCGGGTTGTCTTGGGTGTTCCACCCCTCGTACCCAAGTCTCAGTGGCTAAGTCAAAAACTGACTCGTTATAAGTGAGTTCACCTGTCAATTCATTCCAGTCACTGACCGCAAAAAGGTCAACTTTTATATCCCTGCGATTAACAAAATCAGCAATAAATGCACGCGACTTAAGAATTTCCAGCGCCAGTGCTGCCGGAGTTACACGCCCTTGGCCGACTCTTATTCCAGCCAAACTTGCTAACCCCCCTAGTTGCCCTCCCATATCACCAACACCACCTCCGCCTTGACTTTCTTCTGTAGGAGCAAGCGTTGCCTCGGCTGCATAGATATTAGGCAAACTTAGTGAATGGAAAATGGACCCCACAGCAAAGCAGAAGGTAACCACAAGGATTATCCATTTACCTCGCCAAATGAGTGCAAATAACTCTCTTAAAGTTATCTCATCTGCTGATGTTTGCTGCTTGCTTAAGTTTTCACTCATGATGATATTGTTCTCTTTTACGGAAATAGCCGAACCCTGACGAATTCAATATATACAAAGGTACCGGATGAGTTTCAGACACGCTACCGCCCCTGGGTTATGGCTCCCACAGTGCCTCGGTTCGACAACGAAAAAAGCCCCCACGCGAACCACGCAGAGGCTTTTGTCCATTTATCTGTCGAATTCTTCGCGCGCTGACATACTGCAATAACGTCCTTATCAGTGGTATAGGACACAATAAGAAGGCAAAGTTCACATACGTGAGGAAACAAGCCCTAAACCAGCTATCGAGTATAACTTAACAGCTGGTCAGCCTTCAATAGCGAATGCCGCGCGCCCCAACCTGTTTTCACTTAAATTAAAATACTGCCTCACACCAGGTTGTGGTGCCGTAATAAAATCAAATTTACCAGTAATGACTCGGACACTACGTACTTGTTATCGCCCAGGCTCAGCTGTATCGAGGTTTCCCTTGGTCGGCCTGCTGTTTTAGTGCTCAGAGACTCAAAAATACTATCTGCTGGTATCAACAGATAAGACTCATTTTCGTTCAGATCGATAGCCTGAATGTCTTGCGAGTCATGCGCTAGCTGAGCATCCGCACTTTGTTCAAAACCACGCTGTAAGGCTCTTACGTGGGTAGCATCCCAGGGCAATTGATAACTAAAAAACAGCTCGGGTTTGCCACAGCGACGTAGTTCTCTGGACATGCCCAGAAAACTTGCTGATGCCAGTTCTTCACGCAATGCCTGAGGTTCTTTTGGGAAGGCCGCCAGGTTAGTAACTGGTAACTGCAAAAATGGCAGTTCCTCGATAGTTTCCTGAGCAAGCCAGGCCAATGGCGAATATATATTCTTTGCATTATCAAAGCAGGTGGGGATATTCCCTGCCCCACTTACACTGGGAGAAAGCTGGCCTTTGAATACATTTGTCGTTTTCTTTCGTACCGGTATTAACAGGTAGTTGTCTGTGGTTAACATCAGGCAACTCAAACCGACATGGTTTTCTGCTACCGCCACATCAGGATTGTGCAACGCTGGGCCCGGCTCGAGCACGTCACGGTAGCTTAAACCTCCCGGCAACTTGGCTTCGGGCAACATATTGGTAGCCAGGTAACTGTAGTAGTTGGACTTTCTAAACCGGAGACTGAGCTGCTCATCCACAAGTTGAATAGCTTTGAGTGACAGGGTAAGTCCGTTGTAATCATATTTTTCAAGTGCATTAAACCGACGTAATGTCTGGTCGAGTGCGTGATCGGCAACAAACCAGGGCAATTCATACCATTCGTCATCAAGTTCAAATTTCACATCAGCGATGCTAAGCAGCTCCGATGGCAGGTACTGCAACACACTTTGCGATAATAATAAGTTGGAACCGGATACTCCTCTGCGCGCTTCGGCCATATCTTGCGCATTGAGCCCTACCTTGGCACTAACTCCGGTATTGTTGCCTGAACGTTTATCGAGCCAAAGCCATCGGTTTTGCTCTGCGGCATAAAACTGAAGATAAAAGCTGGTATCCAATGAATAACGGGTTCTCTCATTTTTTGAGGAATTCAAATACAAAAAAGTTATGGCAGCCTGAATTAACAAGAACTGCACAAAGTCCGCTACATAAGCAATAGTCACCCCACTAGTGAACTGGTCGAATGCCCCGTTCACAATTCCGGCGACACCCAGCAAAGCATGTACTATTACGACTATAAGCAGCACAACGCGCAGTTTTGGCCGCGCGAATACAATGCCTAAATGCTGAGTAACTGTCATTTTTTTATTCCCGTTTTTTTACTCTTGCGCGATACAGTAACCTGTTATGCAGGGAACAGATGTCGTGCGTACATCAAAAAGGCGGTCAATGAATGCTGGGTGAAATCAACCTGAATGTTCCAGTGCGCAGTTCGGCACTGAAAACCGCCCTGCGACCGACTGGGATTCTTCAGATACGTATTGTTAATAGCGTCGAAGCGGAACTGCAGCTGCAATTTCAATCCGGCTTCGATGGCGTTTTGCAGCTGGTTGAGTGCTTCCGCACTTTCACCTGTTTGCCGTAATAACCGGTAACCTGCCAGCATGCCTTCGCACATGCATGCGGTCCCAGTAATATTCAGTGGATCCTGAAAGCCCCCTATCCAGTCCGGCACATTGGCTTTTTTGTGCTGGCTGTGGGTTATTGCATCCAGTAAGCGCTTGCTATGGTCCACAAACTGGGTCCGGGGCAGTACCTGATAAAGCTCGTTCAACCCGTACAGCAACCAGTGGTCGCGATCCAGTTCGTCTTTAGACTTGCCACCGTCACGCACTTTTATCAACCAATCGGCAGCCCGATCGGCACTGTTTAACCATTTATGGTTGCGGTCAATTTTGTACAGTTCCATTAACCCGAGAATGGCTTCGCCCGGGTAATATGAAGACATGAACGGCCCTTTTCTGACTGGGTTCAGGTAGGCTTTATGGAGCGTAAATTCGCCATCCGACGCTTGCGTTGCCACTATCCAGTCCGCTAACTCGCGCATGACTGGTAAGACGTCACGCCGCCCGAGATGTTGGTAGGCTGCAGCCATAGCCACCAGCGCCAGCCCATTGCCACCGAGTTTGGCTTCGTTATCAAAAGCGATCACTTTCAATGTGGGATAGTCTGGCGAAAATTGTTCGACGGTGCTGAGCAGGTAATCCAGTGCGCGATTACAGGCGCCATGTAGTTTTACCGTAGGGGATTCTTTGTAGATTTGTAACATGGACCATAAACTGCCCGCGTGGCGCAGAATATTGTAGCCGGGCAATACCTGATCCTTGGCAGCGTCATACAGATAATTCATTTGGCCACTGTCAGTAGTGTGCCGCGCCAGGTAATCAGCGCCTTCTGTTGCTACTTCATGAGCAATTTCAGGGGTGAGCTGAGGGTTGACGACATGATTGCGAAGCAGCGGCAGGTTGCTTAACTGGCTTTGTCCGTTGTCTGTGGCAATTTTAAGTACCAGCCGACTAATAGTGCTGAAGATCCATACCTTGTTGCTGTCTGGTTTTTTGATTCGGGGACTAAGCTGAGCGCGTATTTTTGCCCGGTTAAGGTGGCCCTTTAGATCGACAAAACCTTCTCGCATGCTCTCTTCAGCAAGCCAGGCCTGGTCGTAATTTTCCAGAATCACACCAACGATTGAACGGTCATTAACAATAGGCAGGCCTTGTTTGACCCGTTCCTCGTCAATGGGTACTACGTTGGCCATAATATCGACTTTAACGCGTTCTATTGGCCGGGTTTTGGCTTGATTCGCCTGGTAAGCGGCGAGTGCTTTATCGAGTGCGCCCGCCCCTGCATCCGCCAGGTTCATTGCCATTGCCGATGCGGTTGCATAGTAACCTTTCTCATCCGCCAGCGTGACAAACACCACGCGCATGTTCATCGTTTTTTTATCGTCTGCCAACACCTGTGGCAGTGGATAATTGGCATCCGCCAATGCCTTGATAGCCAACCAGTTTGACAGGTTCACCACCAGCGCTTCGTTCAATCCCTCGTCTAGCTTCATCGTTCAGTCTCTTACTTTTATTATTAATGGTTTGTCAGCCAGCTTTATCAAAGCTACTTCTTGCTTATTTTTTACTTTCTTTAAAAACGTGACGTTGAACGTCGATATTACCTTCCAGCTTTGCTACCAATTCTGCTGCGCTGATCTCCAGTGCGTGGCATAACTGCATCACTAAGAACAAAGATGGTTTCCGTTCTGCAGCTTCAATTCGCATGATGGTGGTGGGCGATACACCGACAGCCGATGCGAGTTTTCGTAAACTCAGACCGCGAGCCTGCCTGGCCTCACATAGCAATTCGGCAAGCCGAATGTCGAATTCATTGTCTTTCGTTGTCATTATTTTTATTTTGCACCTTAGTTTTAAGATGGGTTGCTAGCTTACATAACCTACCTGTTTTGACAGCATTATAACATATTGTCTGACAACCTTTTTTCGCCTGAGTCGCGTGAATCCCAGCAAGCCCCTGCCAGTAACAGCATTCACACAATACTTATAACAAAAACGCTTGTAAATTAACCATGCATATACGCAAAAATACTTTTGGGTCAGCATTAATTACTGCTAATGTCCCTTATACGGGACGATTGCAGTATTGCTAGTCCCCGATCTTACATTGAAACAAGAAATTCTAACCGGCTTATAAGCAAGGACAAGCAAGTGAAAGTAGCTCAACAAGAACAGGCCGACATTTACGAGCTAGTGAGTGATAACAAGCTCTCTTTAAATTATCAGCCTGTCATAAACTTTCGTGAACACCAGGTATATTGCATTGAAGCACTGCTGAACTGGAAGATGCTTTGTTGCCAGGCCGGGGATACGGAAAAGTTTATCAGCGACATTGAACAAGACGCGGCGTTAAGCCTGCGCCTTGACACCTACGTTTTGAAAACTGCCATGCGTGATCTTGGTTTCCTAAGCTCAACCTATGGCTACCGGGGTTCAGTGTCGGTCAATATATCCCCTGCTTCATTAGAAAATAAAGAGTTTCTTACGTCTATACGGGAGCTTTTGCTGCCCTCTGCTAGCTGGGTGCCCCTGGATCCATCGCGCCTTGTACTGGAAATCACGGAGCGCGTGCCCTGGTCGCAACCTGAGCGTATTCTGGAGTCGATTGCTGAGCTTACAAGGCTTGGCGTGCGCATTGCGGTGGATGATTTTATTACCGGGTATGCGAATTTTGGCGTGTTGCTGAATGAGGATGTCACTATCGTTAAAATAGACAAAGGCATCACCGAACGTTTATTAACAGACAAAAGCGTACAAACTTTTGCAGCACAGTTTAAAGAACTGGCGAACCATCTCAATAAAACCGTTATCGTCGAAGGCATTGAAGAATGCGAACAGGCGATGTGGCTAAATGAGCATGGCTACCAGTTCTTTCAGGGGTATTTTTTCGCGGTACCCACGGATATTCAGGGCATTGCGCGGTACTTAAAAACACAAAGTGTGTACAGGTCAGGCTGTGCCTGACCTGCCTTAACCCTGCTGGTAGGTGTCGACGCCTTGCAAGTTAGCGCAAGTCCGCAGGGCGCATAAAAATACGGTCAACCAATTCAAACGATACGGGATCGTAATCCGCCAGTTCTTCGGCGCCATTCACACCTGTATGGTTGAAAAAGTCGACGGCAACGTTGGCATTAAAATAACTCTGCGCCAGCTCGGCAAACAACTCGTCCCCGTTTTGGAGTGCAAAGGAAGGTTCGCCGTTGTCACGCACCCACAATCGCCCTTCGGCTATGACGTCGTCGTAACGGCGGTAAATTTCCTGGTTCAGTTGAAACCCTACACCTACGTTCATGATGGTGTGTGCTAGCTCGTGTACGCAGGTGTTTTCGCCGTGACGTTGCCCGCGCTCAAAAGGGTCGTTCACGGCGCTTAAGGTTTTGGCGTTGCAAGCTGTGACAGGGTTGCCCGGCACGCCGCCCAAGCCGCCAACGGCTTCGGTGCATTGAGGTTGGCCTTCTAAGAAGGCAAAATAGGGCAAGTCACAGACGTTTTCGCCATCACCGAACAGCGCAGTTATCGCGCCGTTTTCCTGTAGCCTTTGAGTAACGTCACTGTTCTGCGACAACATTGTTTGCAGCGTTTCGGCCGCTTGGCACAGGTTGTGCCAGTTAACGTTGTCGCTGCCGGTTGCCACTAACCCGCCGCGCACGCAGTTTCGAGCCATCAGCTCCGCCGAAGGAGTGTAGTCTAGAATCACATCCTCTTTTGCATAGCAGCCGATGCAGTCGTCGAAGGTTACCTGCACCGTGCAATCGGCCTGAACGTCCGTCACCGTTACCACATCACCCACCACATCCAGCGTACATTGCTCGCTGCTGATGCTTTCGGTGACCATCCGCTCGCTCGGCGACACGACAAAGCGCGCCGTCTGGCCTGCCTGAGCATTAAGCGAGCTTTGCGACACACTGCCTTCACCGATGTGCTCGACGGTGACCCTATAGCTGGCGGTTTGCCCAGTGTCGTTGCTGGTGTTGTCGTTGCTACCTCCGCATGCGGACAAAATGGATGCTGCTGCGACACCTATCACAATTAGAGCCCCAAGAGCAGTTGCTTTACTATGCTTAGAGGCATTCGATGGGACTGCTGATTGGTTGCTATATTTTTCTTGCATGGGTTACCTATATATTTGTTTTTATTATAATTTACATGTTCTCATCTATGATTCTTACGCAATTGGAACATGCTTTTGGCTTATCCGCGCCATGCCTGGCACACTAAAAGGAAAGGGAGCAAAAGTGCCCCTTTTTTTATTTAATTCTGACCATCCCGGTTGTCATGATGTCGGCTTGGATAAGCACGAACATAATCCACCGTGAAAGGTTGCAGTCGCTCAGTAGCTGACTGACTTTGTGAACTAACACCACCGAAACCACTGCCATCTGAAGTGGCTGGCAAGTCTTCAATAGTCCAGACCATGAAACGCGGTTCGACTTGATAGAAGGGCCGACCATTTTCAAGTCCACCGGTATTCCCGTTTGCTGTCGAATTGGTGACGTTGTATTCCATGCCAAAAATAATGCCATTGTCAGACTGACGCAAAGGCTTTATTACTCGTTGAAAGCATGGCGTGCCCTGCGGATAGTTTTCACCCGTGCAATAGTAAGTAGGATCGTGCCACCACTCAAAACGGTCGATTCGGATGGCATCATCGTCAATCCGCCACTCAAGCGGCATTTGACCAAAGGGTTGCATGACAAATTCACCCTCACATACTGCGTAAGATTGAATATAAGCTCCATCACACTGAAACACTGGGCGGTCGCCGCTACCATTTTCACGCAATATCCAACCAAACCAGTCTGAAGCCTTAAGTGTCGCTCCTTCGTAGGCCATGGCAGGGCGATTAACGGCGGATGCCAGCATATTGTTCTCATTTAGCTGACTTAAAATGTCTTCTGGGGTAATCTCAGCAGTTGGCACCGGCCCACCTTGATCAACGGACGCATAGGTTTCACCATAATCGTTCGAATAGATGGTAACCAGCCCTTGTGCCGTTTCGTCACGACGCTGCCAGAAGAAATCGCTGTGGGTGATTAAGTTATCTTCATCGTCACGCAAGGTAATGCGCAGACGAGTGTCATCGTCATGCAATGCCCAATTTGCCTGCCAATCTTCGTTTTGCAGGTAATAGAATGACGCCCAGTGGTAAACATGATCGTCTATAGCCAATTCTACGCGGCCATTTTCAAGCAGGTTAAACATGTTTTTATGCGCGGTATAGCCGTAAAAGTCGGTCAGAATCCAGGGCTGCGCACTGACATTTTCAAACTTCAGGTCGTCGCGAATCAGGTGCTCTGTTTTTACCAAACGCGAGTTTGAGATTCTTGTCTCTGTGCGTTCCGGAATATAGATATGATGGTCTACTCCAGTCTCATTATCCCAACGACGTTGATCATATTCCGGTATAACGAGTTCATACTCCTGGCGGATGATGATGTCCCGTGAAGTCACTGACACCATATGAAAAGCTTTCAGGTGCTGGGAAGCAGTCACTTGATGCTCATGGTCTTTGTCGTAAAAATGGGTCAAGTAAAGTTCGCGGGTTTCTTCGTCTTCCAGGTAGTCGTATGGACGATAATATACACTGGTTTCAAACTCTGTATCACCTTGCCCACTTTCGAATTCAATGCGGCTGCCCTCAACATTCCAGGTGTATTCACGGCTCGCGAAACGACCAGGAGCATTAGCGCCATCTAAAGCGCCGTGTGAGCGTACTGCGGTACCATCTTCGTTAAATGCAAAGTGAACACCACTGCGATTCACTATAAATGGCGCGGTATCAAACATAACCAGGTAGTCGCCGCTGATTTCCTGCTCTGAACTGCGCGGCATGATTTCCGGATCGTTTAAAGTTTCGTCCATAGCGCGACGTAGTGGGCTGTCATCGCCACCTTCTGAAGCCTTAACCACTACTTCGTTATAACTTTCAGCGTCGTTCAGGAAGTCGTCAATAGTGTCCTTGCCTTCAGGTAAGCTGAAGTCCGGGTTATCGACCATCAATTTTATGACCGCGGCCATTTCCAGCATTAAGTCCGGGTCTAGCACGTTCTCGAGGTCACCGATGTTGTCGCTGGTAACCTTACCCTCTTCAGACGCCCGGTTAATCAAGAAGTCGCGTGCTGTCGACATTTGAGTCACTTGTACTGAGTCCAGGTGGTCGCGGGTAACGCTGTTGCCGCTACCCACCATGCTCAGGAGTTCTGCGGCGGTCATTAAGCGTGAACTCAGGGTGACATATTCCTGGCCATGTTCGGCGCTGCCGCGTGCACTCAAGCGCACCAGTTCATTGTCATCAAGGCTGTTCACCACCATGGGTAAATGATAACGCCCCTGAGCGTCAGCCTGAGCGGTGAAGGTCTGGCCGTTAAATTCAAGGGTGACGGTTGCGTCCGCAATAGGTGCGTCAATGACTCGCCCTTGCAGGGCGATTTCCTGACCTACTTCTACCGTTACCGTGGCGCTGTCTTCGCCAGCTTCATTGCTGATGCTGTAGGTAAAAGTGTCAACGCCGGCGAAATCAGTTTGCGGTGTGTAACTGAGCGTACCTTCAGTGAATTCAACCGTACCAAACTCAGCACTACCGGTTCCGATAATAACCAGGCCGTTACCTTCGTCATTACCCAGTACATCAAGTTCATGAGTGTCGTTACCGATCACATTAAAGTTATCAGCTACCGCATTAATGGAGGGATCTTCATTATTACTTGAGCTGTCAAAACAGCCCGCCAAACCCAGAGATACCGCTAGCAGCGTCCCTGCACGAAGTTTGAAATTTTTCATGTCGGATATACCTACTGTTTTCGCTGCTCTGGCCTGCTTCTGCCCTGTCACCAACTCTCCGAGGTGGTGTGCGATATTTTTAGAAAGGTCTGACTTGCTTGGCATTGTGTTTCTCCTTAACAACAGAATTTTTTGGATCTGTAATAAAGAGAACTGGGCACGCACGAGGAATGACATCCATTTCGCCTTTACGAATCCTTTACAAGACTAAGTTACCAAAGTACTCCGGCTTTCAACAGCACTTTGTTGTATATATCGTCATAGTTCTTGAGTCGTATGCTTGGCAGCTCAACGATTCTCCTGAGGTTATTCGCAATAAATGAAAGCATATACATTTACCGCGTCAGGTTAGGTCGCGGACAATCAACCAGCCTTGTGATTTATGACTGTTTAACTGCTATAATTATATCAATTAAATGCTTTTAGTTGCCATAAATAACACCATGATATCACTAACCACCTCATCAAAAGCCCAAAAGAAGCTTGCTGCCAATGCGCGGGCCCGGCGTTTGCAGCTGGAGCTTACCCAGGAAGGTCTTGCCCGGCGCTCCGGTGTGCCTGTGGCAACCTTGCGTAAGTTTGAACAGCAGGGGGCGATATCGCTGGAGTCTTTTCTGAAACTTTATATGGTACTGGGCGGGTTAGAGGATATCGTTAAGGCGAGCGAACCTAAGGCAACGGCTTTTACATCGATTGATGACGTATTGGATGCTGACAACACAGCCAAGCGCCAGCGAGGCAAGCTTAAATGAGTGTTATAAAAACGGTTAAAGAAATCAAAGTAGGCCTTAACTTCGGCGCGGGCGCTGCCCCTGTGGGTCGCCTTGCTGTGCGAGGGCGTGATATCTACTTTGAGTATGATCGTGACTTTATTAACCAGGGCCTTGAAATATCTCCTTTGCACCTCCCTCTCGCCCCGGGTTTACAGACCTTTGAGCCAGGCTTGTTTGACGGCCTGCCCGGTGTGTTTAACGACAGCCTTCCTGACGGCTGGGGCAGGTTGCTGTTTGACCGTTTTGCACGCAATCAGCAGCTGTTGCCTGCGGATATTACACCACTGGACAGGCTGGCCTACGTCGGATTGAACGGCTTAGGTGCTTTAGTTTATGAACCTGACTTCAGCTTCGATGAAACCAGTCAGGCGATCAGCCTGGATAGATTGGCAGAACAGGCACAGCAGGTTCTGCAGGGCGAAGCGAACGACGTGTTAGCTGAGCTGATGGCGCTGAATGGTTCGTCGGCGGGAGCACGGCCTAAGGCCCTTATTGGGCTGAATACGGCAAGTCACCACATTATCCACGGACTTGATGATCTGCCTCAGGGCTACACGCCCTGGATGGTTAAGTTTGCCAATACCCAGGATGGTGCGGATGCGGGTGCCATAGAGTATATCTACGCGATGATGGCGAAAGACGCGGGCATTGATATACCGGCTGTGCGGTTATTTCCGGCGCGGCATGGGGCGGGTTATTTTGCCATTCAACGCTTTGACCGTGATGGCTTAACCCGTTACCACATGCATACGGCCTGTGGTCTGCTGCATTCGGATTTCAGAACCCCAGCTCTGGATTACGAGGATCTTATCGCCTTAACGAGTGCTCTCACCCGGGATGTGCGCGAGGTGGAGAAGATGTTCCGGTTGGCGGTTTTTAATGTGCTGGCACACAATCGCGATGACCACTCAAAGAACTTTACCTTTTTAATGGACAAAAGCGGCCAGTGGCGGCTGTCCCCTGCTTATGATCTGACCTTTTCTTCCGGCCCGGGTAGTGAACAAAGCACAACGGTAATGGGCGAAGGCCGCAACCCGGGTATACCGCACCTACTCGAACTGGCCAACGAGGCCACTATCAAAAAAGAGCGTGCGCAGGAAATTATTCAACGCACTCAGGCCAGCCTCGCACGCTGGCCCGAGCTGGCAAAAACCTACGGCGTGAGTCACGCGAATATAAAGCTGATAGAGTCCAGGCTGGGTTAAGCTTGCTTAACTTCGGCCGGAGGAGCCTCAGTCTCCTGTTGATCATCTCGACGACCAGAAATAGACATAGCCCGGTTTCGTTCTTCAATCACCCGGCCGGCAACCTGTGTTTAAACTGCGCCAGTTGCCGGTTAAATGCCGGTACGCCCTGGTCGGGCTGTTTATGGGCTTGATGCGCTTCAAGTGTGGCTCTTGCCTCGGCATAATCATGCCATGGGATCGCTGCTGTATAGGCTTGCAAATCAGCAAATACCTTGGCCATGGTCCTGAACTTTCCACTTCGGGTGGCCTGGCGTAAGCCATTCAGATAGCTTTCCCGATGCACCGTAGGGACTATCAACTTATGCTGCTCAACCGCGACCAGTTCAGCGTTCATCATTATCCGCGCCAGACGACCATTACCGTCGTCAAAAGGATGACACTCAGTGACCAGAAACTGCATAAAGATAGCCCGGGGCAAACCTTCTGGAATGGCCTGATATAAATGAAAGCCCTGACTTAGGGTGCCTTCAAGCAGCGCTGGTTGCACAAAAGTGGTATCGCCCGCCTTGTTGGTTTGTGCTTTTAGCACCCCCGGCCGTTTGTCTTTGCGCTGATGCATAATCAGCTGATGGCGGTTTATTAACAAGTCCATCAATTCATCAGCGGAACCTGGGATCACGCTCATCTCGCTATAATCATGAACTACATCATACACCGCTAATACGTCGTGGCTGTCTTCATGACGGCTACCGATAATCGCTTTTTCAAATACAATATGCTCAGCTTCATCAATTTCGAACTCAGTACCTTCGATGTAATTTGAAAAGTAACTTTCGTAAAAGGCAAGATGACGCCAGCTGGACGTCATGAACTCATAAGAGGAAGGCGAAAACTGGCAGGTTAGCAAGTAGTCTTTGAGTGCGATAAAGCGCTCTAGTCGGTGTTTGTCATAGGGTTCTTTTCTGGCGCTCGCCAATGCTTTAGCGGTGGCCAGGTTAGCCGTCGGCTGCGTTGTCAAAATAGCGCCGATAAGTTTATTCAGAATATTAAACTCACGCTGCATGGAAAGTGCCTCTGCGGCAGTTCTTGCCTGATCGCGAATGACATTAAGCTCACCCTCGCCGTACCTTTCCTGAATACGACACAGCTCCTCTTCCACCCAGCTTTTACCGAGTGCTTTAGGCAAAGCCGCTTTTTGCTGGGCAATGCTCAGGTTTTCCATCAAATAACGGGCGGGTGCGCTGCGTTTCAGGTGCGGTACAAACTGTTCGGTCAGTAGCTCTACGTTGCCCGGTATAATTTCGATGCTCAGTGCATCTGCAATGCGTATTTTCTTACGAACTTTGACCTTTGCAGTAATGTAAACAACCTGATTAACCGGTCTGAGCTCAACTGCGGTAACGTGCGAAGCTATGCCATTGGGTTGCAGGTACTGCGCAATTGCATGCCATTGCTGCTGCACAACCTGCGGCACCTGCTCCCAACTGGCATCTGTGTATATACCGCGGCGCAGCCTTTTTAGCTTACCGTCCGCTACCGCTTTCGAATAAACCTTAGCTTGATTGCTGTCTTTAGGGAAAAATAAGCTCGCCATGGTATTGCCTGCTATTGCAATGAATTACTGGATATAGAAAACATTAACACACGAACTTCTAGATACAAATAGATTAGATACGAACTATTAGATATAGAAAAAAGGATTTATATGAACTATCGGATATAAATTCAGCTTTCTGTATTTCTCGCTTGCGCGGGTACCTGTATTAACGTCGCTAGCTGGCTTTGCCAGCTGGGCAGGCAGACACAAAAACTATCTTCTAGCTTGCTGACTTGCAAACGATTGTTGACGGGGTGGCTGACGGGGCTTTTGCGCTCGCCACTGGGTATGACTTTGACGCTTTGATGAGCTTTGCGCAAACGAAATATTTCGCGGGCAAAATCACATTGGCTGGCTTCGCCCTGAGTGGATATATGGTAAATACCCGGTTTCACTTTAAGCACACGCCGGTGCATGCGGCTTAACCCGGTGCTAATGATGTCGGCGACTAATCGTGCGGGTGTGGGTGCGCCCACTTGAGTTGAGCATACTCGCACTGACTTGTGATCTTTGGCTGACTTTAACAGGTCGGTTAAAATATTACGGCCTTCGTGACTATATACCCAACCGGTTCTGAAAATGAAGAAGTCATTGCAGTAGCTTTGAATTGCCAGGTCGCCGGCCAATTTTGTATTGCCATAAAAAGTGGTTGGCCCGGGTTCGCTGTCTTCAGAGAAAGGTTTATCGCCCTGCCCGGAATACACATAGTTGCTGGAAAAATGGACCAGCCGGCTTTCCATTTCGTGACAAAGCTGGGCCAGGCGTTCGGGTAAGCGGGCATTGAGTTGTTCGGCGAGTTCCTTTTCGGTTTCGGCTTTTTCGACGTTGGTATAACCGGCAGCGTTGACGATAAGATTGGGTTTTTCTTCGCGTACTCGTGCGCTCAGCTTGTCCAGCTGAGTAAAGTCACAGTCACTGCGTGTCATGCTGACCACGTCCCCCAGCGGCTGTAGGCTGCGTTGCAGCTCACTGCCTATTTGGCCATTTGCACCTAACAGTAATATTTTCATGTTGCGTGCGATTCCATCCGTTATGTTGCTGATCGTGTTTCGTGCGTTTTGTGTTTGCGTTTTACGGCAGGCCGAGCCTGCCCTACCATGGATTTTTCCGTTCTTTCGTAGGGCAGGCTGTGCCTGCCGTGGAAACTATCCGTTATCCCCCAACCTGGCTACGGCAGGCCGAGCCTGCCCTACCGGTGTTTTTCCGTTCTTTCGTAGGGCAGGCTGTGCCTGCCGTGGAAACTATCCGCTATTCCCTGACCTGGCTACGGCAGGCCGAGCCTGCCCTACCGAGGTTTTTTCGGAGTTTCGTAGGGCAGGCTGTGCCTGCCGTGGAAATTATCCGCTATTCCCTAACCCGGCTACGGCAGGCCGAGCCTGCCCTACCATGGCTGTGCCTGCCGTGGAAACTATCCGCTATCCCCCAACCTGGCTACGGCAGGCCGAGCCTGCCCTACCGGGGTTTTTCCGTTCTTTCGTAGGGCAGGCTGTGCCTGCCGTGGAAATTATCCGTTATTCCCTAACCTTGCTACGGCAGGCCGAGCCTGCCCTACCATGGCTGTGCCTGCCGTGGAAATTATCCGTTATTCCCTAACCTGGCTACGGCAGGCCGAGCCTGCCCTACCGGGATCTTTCCGCCGCTGGGAAAATGCCCTACGGTTTTAGCTGGCTTTCGTTGATTTCCAGCTGTTGTTGTTTGCCCATCATTTCGAGCAGAATAAGACACCGATCTTCGCTTTTGCGTAACTGGTAAACGGCTGGCAAACCAGCGAAGGGACCTTCTGTAATTTCGACAGGTTTGCCGGGCTTAAACATGCTTTCAACAACTTGCTCCTGCCCGGTATCTTCCAGGCTTTGCAAATGTTGAATGACCTTATCAGGTACTTTAGTCGGCTTACCGCCAAAACGCACGAAACCATTTACACCGCGGGTGCTGCGCAAAGCATTAAAGTTAGCCTGTTCAGGGTCTAGCTGTATAAAAAGATAATTCGGAAACAGCGGTTCGGCAACTATTTTACGTTTACCGGCAACACGTTTTTCAACGTTCAAGGTGGGATAACAGGTGAGATAACCCTGGTTTTCGATATTGAGTTTCGCCCGGGCTTCCTGCCGCGGTTTGCAATGTAATAAATACCAGGCTGACATACGGGACAAATCCTTATCTCGAACAGGTACCTATTCTAGCGCGTTCACGGTCGCCACTTCAATTGGTGGTTTGCGGTTTAACACTCAGGCATAAAGTTCAGTTTAAGAATTCACGCATAAAAAAGGCCAGGTTATAGGAACCTGGCCTGGCATGCTCATCGGTTATTTAAAACTCGATAATAATATTCAAATCACCGGCTTTGCTGGCGTCTGAGATGTAACCTATGGTGCCCGGGTTACTGCGTACAAATTCCAGTACGGCTTCGTCAGACTCTACTTCGCGTAATGCTGAAGCACGACCAGTAAAAATCAAACGCGACCAGTGCGCACGTAACTGCTCAGCAGAACGGCCCAGTACTTCGCTTTCAAAGTTCTGGCGCACAGCAGAGTCTTCCATCTGGTTGACGGCGATTAAATCACGCGACTGACCCAGGTAGATACGGTTAACTACAGCTTCGTCGATCTGTGTCTGGCTGACTACAACACCACCCGTTGCTGAAGCAGCGCCAGCAGCGAATAATAAAGTCAGGCTAGCCGCAACCACGGCAATTGAAGATAAAATCTTTTTCATAACTATTCCTTAAAATACCGTTTGCAGAGCAAAAGAAATCAGGTTTGATGTCTGGTCGGTGTTTTTGTCGTCAGCATGAGTAAAATCAGCTTTCAACGAGATACCACGAGCAAAGTCATAACGCAGGCCTACTGAGGTGTAGTCAATACGGCTTGCCTGGCTTTGAGCGAGCCCTTCTACCCCGGCGACGAAAGGTGCAAAAGCAGCGTCATCTGGAATGGTAGAAGCAGCATTTGATGCTTTGTCGTCTGTTTGCGCGAAAGTTGCATGCAGGGTATAAGCACCAAAACGCTTACCGGCTGTGAAATAGCTTGAACGGTCGGTACCGAAGATGCTGTTTTTGTTTTCCAACTCAGTGTATTCGAAACCAGCAAACCAGTTCATGTTGTCATAGATAGCGCCGACGCTGGCAAAAGTACCAGTGTCACCCAGGAAGTTCATAGCTTCGGCAGTGTCGTTTAAACCGGCTTCGTTCAGGCTGTTAATAAGGCCCAGGTAAGCTGGATCTGTCATAAACACATTGGCGTCGTTAGTGTGAAAATAACCCGCGCGTAAGGTCCAGGAGTTAAGCATTGCTGTGACACTGGCACCGATTAGGTTATTCACTTCGCCTTGAATTTCGCGGTCAGTGGTAGGTGCATAAACCGTATCGTCTACGTTACCCGCCATGAACTGAGTGGTAATTACAGCGTTGCCAACAAAAGCATTGTGCTGCAGGCTAGCGCCTGTGTAGTTGTCAAAAGGTGCACGGTACACGCTTTCTGGCGTGCGCAGCCAGTGATAGCTATAGGCTACGTCCAGTGAGTCTGAATACAGGTAAAATGGCAGGCGTAATTTACCGGCGTTCAGTGTCAGACTGTCAGTCAGGCGGAAGTTGATGTACGCCCACTCAACGGCCAGGTTAAAGTCATCATCGCCACGCGCCATAAGCTGCGTAGTTACGCTGATGCGATCAGAAAGGGTTGCGGTGCCCTGTAAAGCGAAAAGTGTGTCTGGCTGAAAAGAGACATTGTTGTCATAGCCGAACAATTGTTCGTCACTTCCTGTGGTCACACCGCCGCCGACGCTGGCAAAGCCACTCCAGTCGATGTTTGCAGATGCTGGCATGCTCAGTGCGGCCAGTACCGCTGCGGCTGTGATTGTCTTGATTGTTTTCATAATGGTCCTTCTTTCCATCGTGTTGCTAACTAAAAAGGCGTTATGCGCCTTGAGATTAAAGTTACGTTTAAAGATTAAATTTATCGGTTGCCTGACTTAAGCTTTTAGCAAAGTCGGTCAGCTGAACACTGTCCCCTTCCAGCTGACGTATGGTGTCTTTCATGTCATTTAACGAGTCGTGCATAGTGGACGCCTGTTCAGCTGAGCGTGCGGCCACCTGTGTTTGTTCTTCAGTGGCGGTGGCGATTTGGCCTGCCCGCGCGTTGATATCGGCAATCATTTCGCTGATAGCGGAGAGCACGCCGCCGGCGGCTTCTGCCTGTTGTACGTTTTGCTCAGAACGCTGGGCCGCTGCCTGCATAGAACCGACGGATTCACCGGCACCGTTGGTTAAACGGTCCAGTACTTCGCGAATTTCGGCGGTGGCTTTAGCGGTACGCGAAGCTAAAGAGCGCACTTCGTCAGCAACGACCGCAAAACCACGCCCCTGCTCACCGGCGCGGGCAGCTTCAATTGCCGCGTTCAGGGCTAACAGGTTGGTTTGCTCAGCAATACCGGTGATTACGTTCAATACGCCGGAAACATTGGTGGCATCTTCAGCTAATCGCTCAACCACGGCAGAGGCTTTCTGGATATCTTGTTGCAATTCGTTGGAGGTGTTCAACGAGTTTTGAATTGCCTGGTTACCCTGCTCCAGCTCACTTTCTGCTGAACGGGTGGCATCGGCAGTGGCTGAGGCGCTTTCGGAGATTTCGCGCACACTGTCCTGGAGCTCATCCATGGAGTTTTTCAGTTCATAGG
This sequence comes from Aliidiomarina minuta, assembly GCF_003987145.1. NCBI lineage: Bacteria > Pseudomonadati > Pseudomonadota > Gammaproteobacteria > Alteromonadales > Idiomarinaceae > Aliidiomarina > Aliidiomarina minuta. Next base: position 1,284,170 of record NZ_PIPL01000001.1, read on the forward strand.
CCTGGGCGGCTTCGCTGTCGCTGCGGCTCATGACATGGGCGCTGCGCTGATTAATAAGTAACGCGGACTCGCTCAACGGGGTGGCTACATTGACCACGTCCTGTAGGGAGCTACGTAGCAACACCATGAAACGGTTAAAATTGCCGGCAACCTCGCCTAACACGTCATTGCTGGAGATCTCGATTTGATGATTCAAATCACCACGGCCGTCTGCCAGTTCTTTTAATGAACGCGCGACTGAGTTGGCTGATTTGACGATATAGCTGATGACAATGACGGCTACTGTGATGAGCGCGGCTAATGCCAGCAGACCAACCACCATCATCATGACGATAGTTTGCTGCGAGCGGTCGACTGATTCAGAAGTAAGACTACGGAACTGGTCATCAACCTGCTGGCTCATTTGCCGCAGGGATGCGGTCAGTTGCTCATACAGCTGCGTTTTCTCCTGCGCCTGAGCGCCGATGCGGCTGAAGTCTGCATTCGCTGACATGATTTCGGTAACTATGGTTTGGTTCAGGCGCTGATAACGCTCCAGGTTACGGGTGATATCCTGCACTTCACGCTGATACTGGGAGTCGGTTTGCGCGACCTGACGCAGGTTCTGGCGCAGGTGATCGTAAGCCTGAGTGGCCTGCTCGGTTAAGCTTTCATCACCGGTTGACACGGCCTGGGTGTAGAGCTCTTCAATGCGCTGAATTTGAACGACATTTTCACCGGACAAATTGGCTAAGGGGAAAACCTGCTGCTGCAAGCGCTCCAGGCTCTGGTTATTCTGATTTAACATCACAGCGGTGATAGCTATCATCAGCACGTAAGCCAAAGCGGCAATAACCACTATAAAATAAATTTTCGCGCCTAAACTTAATCGATTCAACATGCCATAACCCGCTGTGTAAAAAAGAAGCAAATACTTCAGTTACGCGGAGTCTACAGGCAATAGGTCAAGCAATTATATAGCACATATAGCGAGGCTTTTATGTTGATAAAACGTACGTTTTGGCGGGTAAATAACAATTCAGACACTCTTAACTGGGGCTGCATGACAGCCCCTTATTTTGTCTCATAACAAAAGTGTAATGAACCTGTAGTAATTATTGGTTAAGTGCGAATAATACGCGTTATTTTTTACCGACCAACCAGCGTATAAACTTCGGTGTTTTTTGCCATTCACCTTGATTATGATCATATTTTTGTAAGGCTTCGCGGCGGCTTTCCGGTAATAGCTGCAGGATGTCCTCTACTTCACAGCGCTCTTCTGTCTCCGGGTGTACATAACGTGAATAAGTTACCAGCTTGGCATAAACCAGCTGCTCCAGGCTTACCGGCTGACGCCGCGAGGGCGCGGGTATGAAATCCTGGGTCAAACCCCAGCCTGCGTAAAATGGCATACCAGTGGCATAAACCGGAACACCCCATAACAGGGCTTCAAACCCCAGGTAGGAGGTTGCGGTGAAAAGTGCCCGGGCGTTCTCCAGTAAAGCCACCGGATGATGCTGATCGGTGATGGTTACAACCTCGCAGTCTGGATATTCGCGCTCGGCGAGCTTTTGCAGGTGCTGCAATTCATGGCTCTCGGCCAGGCCTTCCGCCAGAGTTGGATCGTCCGGCGCCTGTTCAACAATAAGCACGTAACGGCCGCTCGGCATTTTTTCCGGTTCTGGCCGCTGATTGTACTTAGACGCCCGCGCCTTTCGCCATTGCTCGATAATGCCCTGTGCGCGCTGCTGCTGGTCTTCGTCCAGTTCTTTTGCGATTAGGTTTTCGAGATGGGTTTGCCGTTTGGCGCTGTAGTGGAAATCGCGATCGTCCAGTACTAAGGACAAAGGTTTGTGCTTTTTGTGGGTATGGGTGTACAGCGGCCCCTGCTCCAGATAAAGCTTAGGTAATTCTAATGCGGTACTGGCTGACATGGCTTTACGTGCTTTACGCCCGTGACCATTAATAATGACCGCGCAGGCGTTGTTCAGCATTAATGGGCTGTGCGTTACTTTACAACCCAGGAAAGTATCCAGGGTTTTGATTTCGGAAATGTCCGTTGCCACGCACAGCACGCAATGTTGCTTGCTGGTGTTGCCATTAACAATGTCACTGATATGCCCAACGGGCTCTGGCTTTCTCAACATAAAAATATACCTGTAAAAGTTACTGTCCATAGTTTAGCAGCAATTTAGCAGTTTGAACCCGGTTAAGGATGCTTTTTTAAATGCAACCATAAAAGGTTGCTTTAAATTCATCCTCTGCTACATTGTTTATATGCATGAATATAGATTAACCGTAAAAACACCCCGATATCCCGTACATTCAACGGTAGGGCAGGCCGTGCCTGCCGTGGAAGCATTGAGGTTTCCCACACACCCAACGGCAGGCCGAGCCTGCCCTACCGGGGCAATACCCATACACCCCACCGTAGGGCAGGCCATGCCTGCCGTGGAAACACCCAGGCTACCCACACAACCAACGGCAGGCCAAGCCTGCCCTACCGGGGCAATACCCATACACCCCACCGTAGGGCAGGCCGTGCCTGCCGTGGAAGCATCCAGGCTACCCACACACCCAACGGCAGGCCAAGCCTGCCCTACCGGGGCAATACCCATACACCACACCGTAGGGCAGGCCGTGCCTGCCGTGGAAGCATCCCGATTTCCCATACACCCCACCGTAGGGCAGGCCGTGCCTGCCGTGGAAGCATCCAGGTTTCCCGCAAACCCGACGGCAGGCCAAGCCTGCCCTACCGGGGCAATACCCATACACCCCACCGTAGGGCAGGCCGTGCCTGCCGTGGAAGCATCCAGATTTCCCATACACCACACCGTAGGGCAGGCCGTGCCTGCCGTGGAAGCATCCAGATTTCCCGCAAACCCAGCGGCAGGCCGAGCCTGCCCTACCGGGGCAATACCCATACACCACACCGTAGGGCAGGCCGTGCCTGCCGTGGAAGCATCCAGGTTTCCCACACACCCAACGGCAGGCCAAGCCTGCCCTACCGGGGCCGTGGAAACACGCCGATTGCCCGCAAACCCAACGGCAGGCCGAGCCTGCCCTACCGGGCCCGTGGAAGCATCCCGATTACCCGTGCATCCCACCGTAGGGCAGGCCGTGCCTGCCGTGGAAGCATTGAGGTTTCCCACACACCCGACGGCAGGCCAAGCCTGCCCTACCGGGGCGACGGAAATAAAAACAACACAACAAGGAGATTGTCCATGATCGCAGTCCTAACCGGTGACCTGGTTCATTCCAGCAAAATGAGCAGGCATACCTTGACCAGCAGTCAGCACGAACTGAACCGGATGATCGAATTTTTATCCGAACGCTACCAGGCTCAGGGCGAGCTTTACCGCGGTGACTCCTTCCAGATCATATTACCGCAGCCGGCCCACGCCGCACGCAGCGCCATCTTACTGATCTGCGCTTTGAAAACCAACGCCAGACTCGACCACCCTGTCGACACCACCTTGTCTATTGGAATCGGCGGTTATAAGTTTCTTGATGACCAGCTAAGCCTCTCGCAAGGCCAGGCCTTCGAGCTTTCAGGGCGTGGGCTGGACAATTCTGAACGGGGCGCTTTGTCTCTGCACTGTGCTGATGATACCCAGCAGAAATATCTGCAACTGTTAACCCAGTTTGTCAGCTTCCAGCTCAGTGGCATTACCCGTAAACAGGCCGAAGTGCTTTATCTATATGTCACCATGGAATTTCCGGAACATCAACTTATCGCCGATGAATTGAAAGTTTCGCGTCAAAACGTCACCAAACACCTGAAACGTTGTGGCGCTGAACTGATCCGCGACTATATTCTGTTATTTGAACAACACCTTGAGGAGCTGCCCTGATATGGAGCTGTTACTTTTACTGATACTCGCGCATATATTGGGTGATTTCTATTTTCAGAAAAATAGCTGGGTAGCCTGCCGTCAGGAAAACCACCTGAAATCACCGGCGCTGTATAAGCATCTGTTGGTTCATTTGGTGTTCACCAGTCTGGCGCTGTTGTTCGCTCCTATTGCAATAAGCTGGCAGTTACCCGCAGCTGTGGCTTTGGTGGTGATATCCCACTTTATTATTGACCTGATCAAGTCTTACCTGCGCCCTAACCTGCTTAACCTGGTGTTGGACCAGCTCGTACATTTTTTAGTGCTGCTGTTTATCTGGGCCTGGCTCGATAACCTGGGATGGGAACTGGTCTATGAACTGGGTTATATATTGCTGAGTCCGGAAACCTTATTGCTGATAGCGATTTACCTGATAGCGGCCACACCGACTTCGATTCTGATTAGCACCGCGCTTAAGTCTTACACGCGTCAGTTGGAAAATGCGGAAGATCCACAGGGGCTTGAAAAAGCTGGACGTTTAATTGGTTATACCGAACGCTGGCTGATTATTAGCTTTGTGTTGGTGGGCCAGTATACCGGCATTGGTTTCCTTCTGGCTGCCAAAAGCATATTCCGGTTCGGCGATCTCACCAGTAATCACGAGCGCCGCCTCACCGAATACATGCTGCTAGGCACCCTGTTCAGCTTCGCCGTCGCCCTCGCCTTAGGCGGTATAGCCCGGTATTGGTTACCGTAATCCCTTACACCTGATCGGACGGCAGGCGGAGCCTGCCCTACCAGGCATCCCAATATTCCCATACATCGCACCGTAGGGCAGGCCGTGCCTGCCGTCCAGACCATCCGATGAAGACAATACCCGCCAATGAACAGGCGCCATGAACGGGTTTTTACGCTTTCAAACATTGTGTACGTGGATAGCTACCACGGCAGGCGGAGCCTGCCCTACCAGGCATCCCAATATTCCCATACATCGCACCGTAGGGCAGGCCGTGCCTGCCGTGGAAACACCCAGATTACCCATACACCGCACGGCAGGCGGAGCCTGCCCTACCAGCGCCGTGGAAGCATTGGTTGCCCCTACATCGCACCGTAGGGCAGGCTTGGCCTGCCGTGGAAACACCCAGATTACCCATACACCCAACGGCAGGCGGAGCCTGCCCTACCAGGCATCCCAATATTCCCGTACATCGCACCGTAGGGCAGGCTTGGCCTGCCGTCCAGACCATCCGATGAAGACAATACCCGCCAATGAATAGGCGCCGTGAACGGGTTTTTTACGCTTTCAAACATTGTGTACGTGGATAGCTACCACGGCAGGCGGAGCCTGCCCTACCAGCGCCGTGGAAGCATTGCGGTTGCCCGTACGTCACACCGTAGGGCAGGCTGGGCCTGCCGTCCAGACCATCCGATGAAGACAATACCCGCCAATGAACAGGCGCCGTGAACGGGTTTTTTACGCTTTCAAACATTGTGTACGTGGATAGCTACCACGGCAGGCGGAGCCTGCCCTACCAGCGCCGTGGAAGCATATCGGACGGCAGGCGGAGCCTGCCCTACCGGACATGTCGTTGGCGTTATTGTGTGGGGGGAAGCGGGTACAAAAAAACCCGCGGCTTGGCGGGTTTTTGTATATATCTAGAATTCTGTGGGAATTAGAAGCTGTAAGTCAGACCTACACGTACTTCGTTATCCATGCCACTGGTGTTTACGCGATAGCCTATGTCACCTGAAAAACGGTCAACGAACTCATAACGGAAGCGTGCGCCGACTGAGAAGAAACCGTCTAATACTGTGTCATAACGAGCATCAACGATCAGACGCGAGTAAGCGTCAAACTTAGTAGTAAAACCAGCACCACCGTAGAAACCAGTGTCGTCTGACACGTCAAAATCATAATGGCTTACACCAGCCTGGATAAAGGTTTCAACATCCTGTTGCTGACCGAAATCAACGAAATATTTACCGCCCGCGTAGAGTGAAAAATCGCCTACATCAACAAACTGAGCACTTAATACCAAGTTTGGATTTACGCGAACTGAACCTTCAACGTATATATCGCTGTCACCTACATCATAAATACCACCACTGATATAACTAAAGTCGTCAGCTGAGGCAGCGCCTGCGCCTAACAAACCAGCGGCTGCTAATGCGATAATTGACTTTTTCATTATTACTTCCTTTTATCGGGTTCAAAGTTAAAACCGGCGTTCGGTTTGCAATACTATAAGTATAGCCGCTCAGGCCTTAATTCAAGTAAAAGCCAATTCTTTTAGGCATTATTTACATAAAGGAGGGAACTTTTAACACCGCGTTAACTTAAAAGTACATTTTGCAATCTGGATAGTATATAAAATATGACTATTATTTAATCATAATACTTTAGCAAGGAAGCCAGTTATGCAGATAATACATCACGGGGCCCGCGAGGGCGTAACAGGTTCATGTCATGAATTGCAGTTACCTGAAGGCCGGTCTTTATTGATCGATTGCGGTTTATTTCAAGGGGCTGAGACTTCGGGCCAGGGGGCCGATGCCGAACATCAGGACATTGAATTCGATATTCAGCACATTCATGGACTTATTATTACCCACTGCCATATTGATCATGTGGGTCGTTTACCCTGGTTATTAATGGCCGGCTTTCGTGGCCCTATTTATTGTACTCAAGCGACCGCTTTATTATTACCTCTGGTTATTGAAGACGCATTAAAGGTCGGTATTACTCGCAATTCAAGTTTAATTAATGCGGTAAATAACTTAATTGCCAGTCAATTACGCCCGGTCAATTACGATTATTGGGAAGACTTCGAGTCTCTGCCGGTTAAGATTCGCTTTCGTCAGGCTGGCCATATTCTGGGCTCAGCCTATGTCGAGATAGAAGATGAAAACGCTTACCGGGTGGTTTTCTCCGGTGACCTGGGGTGTAAAAATACACCCTTGCTGCCCGACCCCACCCCGTTAGAGCGGGCTGACATTCTGGTACTGGAAAGCACTTACGGTAACCGTAACCACGAGAACCGGCAAACCCGTCAGCAACGTTTGCAAGCCGTGATTGAACATGCGGTGCAGGACGGTGGCGCAGTGTTAATTCCCGCTTTTAGTATTGGTCGTACCCAGGAGTTATTGTACGAACTGGAAGATATTATGCATCAGGTCCGTGAGCGTTCCGAAGGTGTATGGCGTGACATCCAGGTTATTCTGGATTCGCCCATGGCGGCGCAATTTACCACCCAGTACCGTGCGATGAAGGCCTTATGGGACGACGAGGCCCATGCGCGACTGGCGGAAAACCGCCACCCGCTGAATTTTTCGCGGTTGCATACGATTGATAGCCATCAGGATCATGAAGCATTGGTCGAATTTTTGCGCGAAAGTGGGTCACCCTGCATTGTGATAGCCGCCAGCGGTATGTGTACCGGCGGCCGTATGGCCAATTATCTGAAAGCGCTGTTGCCCGATGCACGGACTGATGTGCTTTTTGTGGGGTATCAGGCAGAGAGGACCCCGGGGCGTGATATTCAGCGTTATGGCCCACGGGGCGGTTATGTGGACATGGATGGCCAGCGGATTTGGATTAAAGCGCAGGTGTATACGCTGGGTGGTTATTCCGCCCATGCTGATCAAACTGAGTTGCTTGATTTTATAGACGCAGACGAACCCGTAAAACGGGTTCGTCTGGTACATGGTGACATGCCTGCCAAACAAGCGCTGGCTGAAGCCATTCAACAGCGCTTTGCAATAGAGGCCGAAATTGCCAGCTAAAGGTCGAGAATATTCTCGACCTCAGCCTGGGTAAGCTGATGATAGGTTGGTTTAGCCGCAGCGTAGAGGTCTTGTGCCCGCTCGCTGTCGACTTCATTCAGTGCCGCATAGACAGGTAAAATGTAAGCTAGGCGGCCCATAGTCAGTAGCATCTCGTCCACTTTGTGCTGGGCTGGCTCGTAATCATGCCGGATAGCAATGGTCAGCCATACCGAAAGCACTGAGTTGTTCAGCGTGTCTGTCAGCTCAAACTCTTCGTCCATGCGCGCCAGCTGAGCCTGAGTAATGTCGTCTGGCAGGTTGCGCAGGAAATACAAACGCTCGTGAATGCTCCAGGCACTGATATCAATTTGCTCGCCTTCAAACCAGCGTTCCTGTGCTTCGGCGACCCGTTGCAATGCTTCTACCTCAGGGTCCGGTGCGCTTTCCGGTAGGCCAGGTTGATATAACCATTCCTCAACCTCGTGCCGCGCGACCTTACCCAGATGCTTGTTGATCAGGTTAGCGTACAGGTAGCTTTCGAAAGCTTTGGTATCCAGACTTTTAAAAGCAAAGTCTTCGAAGTACTGGCGTACAAAGGCGTCAAAAGTCTCGCGACCAAATTGTTCTTCCAGGAAAAACAAAAATGACGCTGCTTTTATATAAGGAATACGGGTGAAAATAGTTTCCGGGTCCCGCTGCTGCAGTTCCAGGTGTAATACCTGCTGACGCTCGTCCAGCGAGGCCACCGCTGCATCCAGTGACTGGCGTGACAACATACGTTCCATCAGCGCTCTTTCTTCACCGTAGACCGCTTCCATAATGCGGTTTTCAACGTAAGAGGTAAAACCTTCGTTCAGCCACAGATCGCGCCAGCTGGCATTGGTTACCAGGTTACCTGACCAGGAGTGCGCCAGTTCGTGAGCAATTAAGCTAACCAGACTTTGGTCGCCGGCAATCACCGTAGGCGTAATAAAGGCCAGTTGCGGGTTTTCCATACCACCGAAGGGGAAGCTCGGTGGCAGTACCAGCTGGTCATAACGATCCCAGGCGTAAGGGCCGAACATCTCTTCGGTCACCCGCATCATGTCAGTGGTGTAAGAAAACTCAGCCACCGCTGATTCCAGGATGGAAGGCTCGGCATAAATTGCCATGCGTTCGTTCAGTGCATAAAAATCCAGGTCGCCCACTGCAATTGCCATCAAATAAGAAGGAATCGGCTGGCGTGCTGTGAATTCATAATAACCGGTACGTTCCGGATTGGGAGGGTTCTTAGCCCCCATCAGCCCAACCAGCTCAGCAGGGGTACGCAGTTCAGCGGTGAAGGTTAAGCGCTCTGCAGGCGTGTCCTGAATCGGGATCCAGGTGCGTGCATAATGAGGCTGTGACTGACTGTATAAAAACGGATGTTCACCACCCGCCGTACCTTCCGCGCTAACCCAGTCCAGGCCCGTAGCTTCAGGGGATGAGGCGTAGTGAATACGTACTTTGCCGGTATTTTGCGGTAGCTGGATGCGTAATGCCTGGCCTAAGATAGGGTCGTGAGAGCCCAGATTGAAGTCGGTAGACTGCCAGTCATCGCCCTGCTTCGCTTCTACGCGATCAATACTCAGCTGGTAAGTATCGACCACAAAGGTATCCGCTTCCTCGTTGAGATACTCGAGAGTATATTCCGCGTAACCCCTTAGCTGCTGCGCCTCGAAGTCTGCTTCAAGGTTCAGGTGCAAATGCGGAGCCCGCACCTCGTTGCTGTTCGCAAAGCTATGTTGGTCTGCAGTAGGCGTTGCGACTCTGAGATGCTCATTCTCATCAGCCACCGCCAGCGGCACCCAGACTAAAGCCGTAAGTAATACTAAAACTGAAATTCGCACCTATTCTCTCCATCCTGAAAAAATAATGAGGTCAAAAAATAATGGGGTCAAAGCTAAAATTCACCATTTTTAAAAGAACTTAACCCATTGAAAATAAATATTTAGTTCCCCAAATCGCCACTTAAAAGTGGTTAGTTTTAGCTCTGACCCCACTTTATTGGACCTAGATTATACGGCGGCCGCGGTTTAAACAACACTCATGTGAAGACCTGCTCCCTTTCCAACATAAACAAACGGGGTCTGACCCCCTCTTTGTCTTAGGTGTCGCAGTAGCCGGCGTGGAAGAGGACCAGGTGGTCGAGGTTGAGGCGGAGGTGGACGGTGGAGCCTACGTCGTACTGGTAGTGGGACGGGGCCATGCAGAGGATGTTGGAGCCGTCGGCGAGCATGACGGTGTAAATAAAATGCGCGCCGCGAAAGCCGCGGGCGGCTATTGTGGCTTTCAATGCACCTTCATCGTCAATAATAATATCGTCCGGGCGTACGAGAACGTCGACGGCTTCACCTGCTTTCAAACCATTCAAAGGGGCGCCGTTCAACATGCCTAGCGCGGTATCTACCTTTGCGTCTTCGGTAATAGCGCCGCGCAGTAATACGCCATGGCCGATAAAGTCGGCCACTAAATGGTGTGCGGGGCGGTGATACAAGCCATAAGGGGTGTCCCACTGCAGCAGACGACCGCGGTACATCATGCCGGCTTTGTCGGCCATGGCAAAGGCTTCCTGCTGATCATGGGTGACCAGCAAGGCGGTGATATTTTCTTTTTTCAATAAGGCACGGACTTCGGTGGCCAAAGATTCACGCAGCTCGGCATCCAGGCTGGAAAAAGGTTCATCCAGCAATAACAAACGCGGTCGTGGTGCGAGGGCCCGAGCCAACGCGATACGCTGTTGCTGGCCGCCGGATAACTGATGCGGGTAACGTGGCCCATACCCTTCCAGGCCAATGTGTTTCAGCAACTCACCTACACGTTTACGCTTTTCCTGCTTCGACGCATTGCGCAAACCAAAACTGATATTGTCTTCCACGCTCAGATGGGGAAACAGCGCAAAATCCTGAAACACCATGCCGACTCCCCGGTGTTCAGGGTCTACATGAGCCTTACCGTTACTGACCACTTTGTCGCCCAGCTCAATAGCACCGCCGGTTAACTGTTCAAACCCGGCAACGGCGCGCAGTAAGGTGGTTTTACCGCACCCACTGGGCCCCAGCAGACAGCCAATTTCACCCTCTTCCAAAGTGAAGCTGACGTCGTCAACTATGGTGCTGCCTCCCAGTTCAACCTGGATATGTTCAAGCTTTAACAGGTTCATAGATTTCCTCAGGTTTGAGTTCAGCGCCCGCGGCCGGCTCTGATTCGTTACGTTGCCCCATCGCCCGGCTAAGTAAAATCACCGGGATCAGCCCGGCCAATACGATCATCAACGCGGGTGGCCCGGCGTCAGCAAGGCGTTCATCGCCTGCCATTTCATAGGCACGGACCGCGAGGGTATTGAAATTAAAAGGCCGTAATACCAAAGTCGCTGGCAATTCTTTTAGGACATCAACAAAAACTAAAATACTGGCGGTCAGAATGCTGGTTCGCAACAGCGGAAAATGAATGCGTTTCAAAACTTCACGAGGCGACAAACCTAACACCCGCGCGGATTCGTCCATGCTGTGCCGTATTTGACTTAAACCACTGTCCACAGTCTGAATCGAGACCGACAAAAAACGCACGGTATAGGCAAACAACAGCGCCACCACGGTACCGGAAAATATCAGCCCTGGGTTCCAGCCAAATAAGGCTTCACCTACATCGTTAATGCGGTTATCCAGCCAGGCCAGCGGCAACATTACACCCACGGCTATCACGACACCGGGAATGGCATAACCTAAAGTGGCCAGACCTACACTGCTGCGAATCATAGGCGTAGGTCGCCGACGTTTGCCGTAGCACAGCCAGAGCGCCAGCAATACGGTAATAAAGGCGGCGACGGCGGCTAATAATACGGTGTTTTGTACCAGGGTCCAGAAACCTGGCTGTAACCAGATTTCGGCCCGGTCAACAGACCACCAGGCCAGTTGCGCGGCGGGTAACAGGAAGCCGAGCAAAACCGGCACAAAACAAACTACAAAAGCGAGAAAAGCCTTAAGCCCTTTCAGTTGGTGCGGTTTGGCCCGGGAAGAACTGCGCCCTGCCCCGTGATAGCGTGACCGTGCCCGCGACACCCTTTCGATAACCATCAATACAACTACGGCGGTTAATAATAAAGAAGCCAGCTGCAAAGCGCCCACCTGGTCGCCCATACCGTACCAGGTACGAAAGATGCCGGTAGTAAAGGTAGTAACACCAAAATAATGCACGGTGCCGTAGTCCGCCAGGGTTTCCATCAACGCCAGGGTGACCCCGGTGGCGATGGCAGGCCGTGCCATGGGCAAGGCGATACGCCAGAAACTGGCCCACGGCCCCAAGCCTAAGGTGCGCCCGGCTTCTATCGCGGCGCTGGATTGCTCGATAAAAGCAGCCCGGGTTAATAAATAAACATACGGAAAAAAGACCAGTGCGAGCATTAACACGGCACCCGGTAAGGATCGAATTTCAGGGAAAAAGTATTCGCCGTAACCCAGGCCGGTCAGGTTACGAATAAAGCTCTGCACCGGGCCCTCATAACTGAGCATGCCGCTGTAGGTATAAGCGGTAATATAAGCAGGCATGGCGAGGGGCAATAATAAGGCCCAGCGTAGCCATTTAACACCTGGGAAGCGGCACGCTGTGGTTAACCAGGCACTACTAACGCCAATCAGCAATACCAGTACGCCCACCCCAACCAGCAAAATAGCTGAGTGGCGCACATACTCGCCGATTACATATTGCCATAGGTGGGCCAGGTTCTCGCGCTGCTCAGCAGAGAAGATGCCAACAAAAAAAGCCGCAATCACCACCAGTAAAGGCAGGCAAATAATGGCGGCGACAAGCGGGAGACTTAAACCAGAGAACCGCGAACCCGACTGAGCCGGATTCGCGGTTTTTTGTTGAGCGTTATCTACTACATCACTCTGCACTAGGATTGCATACCTTAACGCCAGCCCGCCCGGTTCATTAACTGCACCGCAGCAGCATTGTTGTCACCTAATACGCTGACCGGTAAATCATCAGCGCGGAAGTCGCCCCAGCTTTGCAGAATTTCACTCTGCTCGGCATCGATGCGCACCGGATATTCCTGGTTCGCTTGCGCATACCAGGCCTGTGAAGATTCGTTGGTCAGGAATTCAATCAGCTTGATCGCGTTCTCTTCGTTCTGCGCATGTTGCAACAGACCAATGCCACTCACGTTCACGTGAACGCCTTGCTCGCCCTCGCCCTGCGCAGGCCAGTGAATGCTTAGCTGTTCAACGGTTTGCTGATTAGTGCTGTCGTCACTGGCGATCATGCCACCAAAATAGTAAGTGTTTGCTATCGCGACATCACACTGCCCGTTAGCCACAGCGTGCAACTGGTCACGGTCACCGCCAACCGGCGAACGAGCAAAGTTAGCCACCAGGCCACGCGCCCATTCTTCTGTGGTTTCGACACCATGATGCTCGATCATGCCAGCCACCAGCGATTGGTTATACACATTATCTGAAGAACGTACGCAAATACGACCGCGCCATTTTTCATCGGCCAGACTCAGGTAGTCGCTCAGTTCGCTGGAATCAACCCGGTCATGAGCATAAAACACAGGCCGCGCACGCATGCTCAGGCCATGCCACAGATAGTCTTCATCACGCAAATGCGCAGGAATGCTGTCCGCCAGCAATTCTGAACGTACCGGCTGAAACAAGTCAGCTTCTTTGGCCCGATGCAGACGGCCCGCGTCTACGGTCAGGAACAAGTCTGCCGGGCTGTTGCGCCCTTCAGACTGCAAACGTGAAAGCAAACCGTCGCCAGATCCTGTCAATAAATTGACTTGAATGCCGGTCTCGGCAGTAAACTCATCCAGTAAGGGTTTTACCAGACCTTCAATACGAGCTGAATACAGGTTTACTTCGCCTTCATTTTCAGCCCGATCTGAGCAGGCTGCCATGATCACGGCAGCTACAACACCGGCCACAATCACTGCTTTAAAACCGTATTTCATAATCTGTATCCTTCATAATATGGTAATAATGTTAAAACATGTAACTGCTAATAACAATGATTATCAGAAGCGATAACGATAGCCCACATGTGCTGTAAGCGGTTTACCGACCATGATGCCACCATGCATACGTGTCGTTATATAAGTGCGGTCCAGCAAGTTATCGATGCTGACATACAGCTGCTGCCGATCATCAATGTGATAACGGGCACTGGCGTCCAGCACTACCCGTGATGCAATGCGGTCTTCCTGAGCGATATCGCCAGTACCTGCTACCGTGCGCATTTCACTCATATAACGCGCGTTCAGACCTGCTTGCCAGGCGTTTCCGGCCAGGCTCGCGCCCAGACGTAACTGATGATCTGGCTGGTAAGGCACGCTGTCGCCCGCGGTGACATTGCCCCAGATACCAATGTTGGAATTAAAACTGTTCTGGAACTCAGCCTGAGTGTAGGTGTAGGCGCCATCTATCATTAAACGTAGCGATGGGCTTAGCTCAAAGCCATACTGACCAAGTAACTCAGCGCCGTAAACTTCTACTTCACCAGCGTTTACCTGGGCACCAATGTTATCCAGGTCACAACCCTGGGCTGCGGTGCAGTTACCGTGCATGTTGTCGTAATCACTATAAAAAGCGATCGCGTCCAGCATCAGGTTGCCTGCCAGGTAACGCAGACCCGCTTCATAGTTCCAGCTTTCTTCGTTGTCCTGACCTTCATTGCCTGCCGATGCCGGGGCAAAGCCCTGTTGCACGCCAGCTAATAAGATCAGGCTGTCGCTCAGGCTATAAGTAGCGCCCAGTGAGGGGAGAACCGCACTAGTTGAGTTAACACGCTGGGCTGGAGAGCCGACACGGGCTAAATCAGTGCCCCAGTCACGACGGTAGGTATCGATGTCTTCCACCCGGAAACCGGCGTCAATGGTCCAGCCACCCAGATAAAAGCGACCTTTGGCAAAACCAGCCAGGGCTTCTGCAGATCCTTTACGGTTTGCATCTGTACCCGGTACACCCGCTTCCGCCAGGCTCATGTTCTGGTTAGCGTTCAGTTCAAACATATCGGTCCACTGGAAGCGGTCTTCACTGTCTTCGTGGTAACGCAGACCAAAACTTAAGTCATGTTGATGCCACGGCATATCAAACTGAGTCTGGATACCCTGACTGATATAATTGCGGTTATTATTCTTCAAACGAACATTAATGCTTTCACCCGGCTGCGCTTCATTGTCAAACACCGAGGCGCGTTCGATACCGCCGCCGCTCAATCCCAGGCCATCGACCTGGTCCGCTTTATACCAGTTACGCGCAAACTCATTACGGTATGCGACTGTGGTCAGGCGTGCACCATTACCAATATTCCACTGGTAGGTTGCCTGTAACTGCTTATGTTCGGTATCCATGACGTCCAGCTGAGAAGCGCCGTAACGAGCATAAGGACGTTGAGCGTAGTCGCCTTGCGTCAAACCCATATAGGTGTCGTCAGAGGTTTCGTCGGAATATTTAAGTTTCATTTCAAACTGGTGATTGCCAGCTTCATCCAGGGCAATGCCGACTTTGGTCATTAAATCATGGCGCACGAAACCGCTGTCGCCGTTTGGCACGTCTTTAAAGCCGTCGGCTTCATAACGTAACGCTTCAACCACAGCACCAACCCGGTCACCCTGGCCACCGGCCCATACGTGACCTTTGCCGTAGCCGTCCTGGCCAGCGCTGAGATCAAACATGCCCGCAAAAGGCTGATTAGGAATTTGCCGGGAAACCATGTTCAGGACGCCACCGGTGGTGCGTGGTCCGTACTGAATTGAAGAGCTGCCTTTCAGTACTTCAAGCGCCTGAATACGGGCAAAGGTAGGAAAATAATAAGCAGCGGGGGCTGAGTATGGGGCTGGGGCGGAAAGCACACCGTCTTCCATTTGGGTGATCTTGTCAGAACGATTGACGCCGGTACCACGCATGCCGATATTCGGACGCAGGCCATAACCGTCTTCTTCCAGCACGTAAACACCCGGAACATTGCCCAGAGCACGCATAACGTCCGTGTATTCAAATTCAGAGAGCTCTTCTTCGCTCATGTAATAAGCAGAGCCCGGCGTTTCGGTGACTGCCTGCTTGGAACCTATGACCTGAAGTCTTTCTACTGTCTGACTGTCAGCCTGCGCTGAGGTGGCTACAACTGCCGCAACGGCAAGGCTAAGTGCGCTTAATTTCATGCTACTAACACCCTTCATTGGAAACTATGATGGGCGCTAGTATACTTAAGGATAAATGAGAATCAATATCAATCGCATTGAAACTTTCAAATTTTTCAGGTGACGTGCACTAATACCCGCTCTGACGCGACGGTGATAATCCATAAGAAATGGCAGCCGGTGACCACAAAGGTTACCGGTTTACGCATTTTCTGATACCAGTCTTCGCTCACTGCGGTCAGGTCGTACTTCAGCCACAGCAGGTAAAACAATGCCAGCACGACCAGTGCCGGAAGCGCTGGTAAAAAAGCGACACTAAGCCAGCCAACAATAGCTGGCAGCATGCACAGCAGCAGCCGACCACTGGGGCGTTCCAGCCGATCGCCCATAACCAGACCAAAATGAATGCCGCCTAAAAAAGAAAGAATGGTCGCGCTGTATACCAAAAAGGCCTGCAAGGCGGTAATCTGCCACAGGTTCACTGCGCCCAGTACCGTGGTCACGATAAAAGGAATAAGACCTAACCAGGTCAGCCGAACCGCACTTTGAATGCTTGTTTGTTGCATGAAAAAACTCCTACCTTGTGTATACCAGCCAAACTAAGTAACCGACATACAAACATAATAACAGGGCGCCTTCGAGGCGATTAATACGCCCCTTGCCGCCTCGCCCTAAACCAAATAGCAGCAACAATGCCGTAAGCACCATCATGGTGCTCCAGTCACGACTGAATACCATGGGGTCAAATTGAATAGGTTTAATAGCCCCGGCGATGCCCACCACCGCTAATGTATTAAAGATATTGGAACCCAGAATGTTACCAATGGCCAGGTCATGTTCTTTCTTACGCACAGCACTTATCGCGGAGGCCAGTTCAGGCAGCGAAGTGCCTATCGCCACTATAGTGAGGCCGATAATCAGTTCACTGACCCCCAGCGTTATAGCAATATCGACTGCTGCCCAGACCAGAATACGTGAGCTCACTACCAAAAGGATCAGGCCCACAACCAGCCACATGATAGAGCGACCTAACGGCATCGGGCGGCTTTCCAGCTCTTGCTCGGTACTGACGCCAATGACGTCGTCGCCTTTCATTCCCAGGCGGATCGACCAAATCAGAAAAGCAAAGAAAGCGGCTAATAATACCCAGGCGTCCAGCGTTGAAATAATACCATTCTGCAGTTGCCAGCCTGCCAGTAACATCACGCCTATTAATAACGGCATTTCCCGGCGCAGAATTTTTGAAGTGACCGTAATAGGAATAAATACGGCGGTTACCCCGAGCACCAAAGCTATGTTTGCGATATTCGAACCATAGGCATTGCCCAGTGCCAGGTTGGGTCGGCCGTCAATGGCTGCCATCGCGGATACCACCATTTCCGGTGCCGAGGTACCAAAACCTATGATAAGCATGCCAATTAACAATGGCGACATGCCCAGGTGACGGGCCGTGGCGGAAGCGCCGTCGACAAAGCGATCTGCACTCCAGGCCAGAAGTATAAGGCCGACTATTATCGCAATTATCGAAAGTAGCATTCTGTTATACCGGTTTACTTATAAAGTCATGAAACTATACTGCTTAGGGTAAGCTTAAAGTACCTAAAAATAAAAATTTTCTGCAACATTACCAATAGGAAACAAGTTCATGAGCAGTCCTTCTGATAAAGAAGATAATAAAGACCAGCATGGCGTGATCCGTAAACCAAACCTGGTAATCAACCCACCAGTGTTTTTTGGTGCCGGTATTATTGCCCTGGTTTTTGTTGTCTTTGCAGTATTCTGGTCCGGCACCGCCGAGACTGTATTTGCAGATGCGCAAGCTTGGGTAGTCGACACCGCAGGCTGGTTTTATATTCTGGTTGTCGCGTTCTTCTTGATCTTCACTATTGGTCTGGCCGTGTCCGCATATGGCCGTATTAAACTTGGACCAGACCATTCCGAACCTGACTACAGTTACGCGTCCTGGTTTGCCATGCTGTTCTCAGCAGGCATGGGCATAGGCTTAATGTTCTTTGGCGTCGCCGAACCTGTGATGCATTACATGACGCCGCCAGAGGGTTCTTCCGAGACCGTTAATGCAGCCCGCGAAGCAATGAAGATTACCTTCTTCCACTGGGGCCTGCATGCCTGGGCAATTTATGCCGTGGTGGCATTGTCGCTGGCTTATTTTGCCTTCCGTCACGGCTTGCCGTTGACCATTCGCTCTTCGTTATATCCTTTAATTGGTGAGCGCATTTATGGCCCTATCGGGCATGCTGTAGATATTTTTGCGGTGGTAGGTACGCTCTTTGGTGTGGCAACCTCCCTTGGTTTAGGGGTTATGCAGGTTAACGCCGGGCTTAATTATTTATTCGATGTGCCCGTTGGCCTGACTACGCAGATACTATTGATTATTGGCATTACCATTATTGCCACTGGTTCTGTAGTGATGGGGCTGGATGGCGGTATACGCCGTATTTCCGAGCTCAATCTGATTCTGGCTGTTGCCCTACTGGCGTTTGTGCTGATTGCCGGGCCTACCGTGTATCTGCTGCAGACTCTGGTACAGAATATTGGTTCCTACGCCTCGGATATCGTCAATATAACCTTCAATCTGTATGCCTATGAGCCCACTGACTGGCTCGGCGGCTGGACCCTGTTTTACTGGGGCTGGTGGATAGCCTGGTCACCTTTTGTGGGCATGTTTATCGCCCGGGTTTCCCGCGGCCGTACCATTCGCGAGTTTGTTTCCGGCGTACTGCTGGTACCTATGGGTTTCACTTTCATGTGGATGACCTTCTTCGGGAACACCGCCATTAACATGTTAATGAATGAGGGGATTTCTGAACTCAGTGACGCCGTAGGCATTGATGAGTCGGTGGCGTTGTTTGAGTTCTTCAGCCACATGCCGTTCTCTACTATTGCTTCTTTAGTAGCAACATTGCTGGTAATCACCTTCTTTGTGACTTCATCAGATTCCGGTTCACTGGTTGTGGATATGCTGACATCAGGTGGTGTGGAAGATGAATCACCGGTATGGCAGCGTATTTTCTGGGCTTCTGTTGAAGGTTTGATCGCCATAGCCCTGTTAACCGCGGGAGGATTGCAGGCACTGCAAACCGCAACCATAGCATCGGCTCTGCCCTTCTCCATCGTAATGCTACTCATGTGTTGGGGCTTGATACGGGCGTTAAGGCTGGAAGTGGTTAAACGCACCAGTTTACGCGCAGCAACGCTGGCACCGATGAAGAGTCACGACACTGGAAACTGGAAAAAACGCCTGCAGGCGATTACCAGCCACCCTCGTAAAGATAAAGTGGAAGGCTTTATTAACGATACTGTGCGTGAAGCCATGCAAGCGGTAGCCGGTGAGTTCGAGTCTCAGGACATCAAAGTCGAGCTCGGCGATAGTGACGAAGACGGTCGCTACTGGATTCAGATAGAGCATGGTGATGAAATGGACTTTTTCTATTCCGTTCGCCCGCATGCCTATCGCGCGCCAAGCTTCGCGATGCGTGACATTAGTAAGAAACGGGATGGCGAACTTAAGTACTATCGTGCTGAAGTGCACTTACGTGAAGGTGGTCAGGACTACGATATTTTCGGCTGGACCAAAGAACAGGTGATTGCCGATATCATTGACCAGTATGAGAAACACATGCACTTTCTGCATGTTGTGCGGTAACCCTATGGAGCGCGCTTACTCATAGCGCTGCTACAAATACCCTCAGGACCTTTTGGTTATGAGGGTATTTTTTTGCTTGTGTCAGGCGGTTGCCTGCACTTCTACCTCAGGTGGGTACAGTACGCCAGCGATACGGATAATACGGCGGGCGCTTTCTTCCCACATCGCGACAATGTTTAACAGGCGGGTTACCTCGGCGGGTTCCAGTAGCCCGCTTTCCAGTCCCTGTAACAGTTCACGGCGCCGACTTTTGCGGCAATCCTTAATTCTGTAGAGAATACTGCTTCGTGTTTCTTCACTTAACGCCTTTAACTGACCACTGCCCATAATGGCCGCCAGTAGTTTTCGCAGATCATCGTCTAGCGCCTTTTCAATAAGGCCTACATCTTTTGACCTAAGGTCATTTATGTTCTGACGAAGTTCACGACACTCCTGCAAAGCCCAATTGAGGTTGAGGAAAAGCTCGGAGGCGCCCTGTAATTGCGAACGACCTAATTTCTGGGCGAAATCTTCTATTTTGCCCATGAGCACACTGGTATTCACATCGTCCTGTGGTGCGCTGGCTTCTTCCTCAAGCTGCAAAACCCCACGCCCCCGGCGTAATAACTGTTTATACACCCGCTTTAGCTCTGAGTGCAGTGCCGCAACACCCATGACGGGGACTTGCAGCACAGTATCATCCAGGTAGCGTGGTTTTTCCGAGCTTAGCTCTGGCTGTTTGACCCAGTGCTCAACCTGACGTAACAGACGGTCCGCAAAGACCCACATCAGCGCTACACCAAGCACGTTAAACAGAGTGTGATACATAGCTAACGCGGTACTGATGTTGCCGCCAGTCTGGGCTGCAATAAAATCGGCCAGCCACCACATAGGGAGTAGCAGAATGAGGGCTATCGCACCGGTAAAGAGCTTTTCGCCGACGTGCACCAGCGCCAGGCGCTTCGCGTTAGGCGTTGCTCCTACGGTGGCGAGTAAAGAAGTCGACGTGGTGCCCAGGTTAGCGCCGATAACCAGTGAAGCGCCAAGCAATGGGCTGAATACGCCAGTCACCGAAGCGGTCAGAATGATAGCCAGTGCGGCGGAAGAGGACTGAATAATAGCGGTCAATAATGCCCCCGCTACTACCCCAAGCAGAATGCCCCAGCCGCCAAAGGCCGCCAGTTGTTCCACCGGAATGATCTGGGCAATATTTTCAAAGGCATCGCGCAGCATGCCCAGACCGAAAAAGAGAATGCCGAATCCCGCTAATGCGACACCTATGTGGGGAGCGCGCTCGCTGCGCAAAAATAATTTCATCAACATACCGATTCCAATTAATGGCAAGGCTACAATATCAACACGGATTTTAAGACCCACTAAAGCCACTATCCAGGCGGTCATAGTGGTACCGACATTGCTACCGAAAACTACCCAGGCCGCCTGTTTCAGACGCAGAATGCCAGCGTTGGTAAAACCTAGCGTAGCCACGATCACTGCGCTGGACGATTGCACTATCGCGGTAATGGAAAAGCCAGTAAACAAGGCGCGCATGCGGGTTTGCGTGGAGCGCTCCAGAATACGGTGCAGCGAGTCGCCTGCCGCAGCCTTTAAGCCATCGGTCATCATGGCCATGCCCAGCAGCAGAAAACCTAAGCCGCCAAGACTCATGCCCCACTCAGTAAATCCCATTACGCCTCACTTTCCTTAGGCAGCCAGTGTGTTAATACAAAAGTGATTAACAAAAAGCCCGCGGAGAACCATAAACAAGCAACCAGACCTGCGTATTGATACACCAGGCCGGAGAGCACCGTGCCTATCAAGCGGCCCATAGCGTTCGCCATGTAGTAGAAGCCAACATCCAGAGACACTCCGTCAGCACTGGCGTAGCGAATAATCAGATAACTGTGCAACGACGAATTCACCGCAAAGACCACGGCGAAAAGCAGTAGGCCAATAACAATGACGTATTCTGCCGCCATATTGAGCATTAAGCCAAAAGCTATGGCTACGGGCAATAGCGTCAGTAAAGCTGACCATAATAACGCCGCTTGCCGTCCCGGCCCGTCATTCAAAGTGGCTGCGTCTTTACGGCCGCCGGTAATTTTAGGTGCCAGCGCCTGCACTACACCATAAAATATAACCCAACTGGCCAGAAAGCCACCCACCTGCCAGTGATCCCAGTTAAATTGCTGACTTAAAAATACCGGCAAGGCCACGACAAACCAGACATCGCGGGCGCCGAATAAAAACATACGGGCAGCGGAAAGTACGTTGATAGGGCCGCTTTTAGAAAGGATTTCCTTGAATTTGGGCTTAACTTTAGCCACCCCTAGCTCGGACTGGAGCAAAAAGTAGCTGGTCAGGTTGATAAGCACTAAACCGACAATCATAATCCACAGCGCGCCCTGGAAACCGACCAGCGTTAACAGCAAACCGCCGAGGAAGAAACCCACGCCTTTAAGTGCATTTTTAGACCCTGTTAGCGCCGCCACCCATTTATAGAGCGTGTTCTGCGCGTTATCGGGAACCAATAGTTTGATCGCGCTTTTGGCGCTCATTTTATTGAGATCTTTGGCAATACCGGACAGCGCCTGCGCGATCATCACCCAGGCTACAGTGAGCATGTGCTCGGGAACTGTCAGCGCCGCCAGAGCCACTATTTGAAGGCCTAAACCTATGTGCATGGTCCTGTTAAGACCAATGCGCGCCCCCAGATAACCGCCCACCAGGTTAGTCACTACGCCAAAGAACTCGTAAAACAGGAACAGCATGGCAATAGCTAACGGCGAATAGCCCAGCTGATGGAAGTACAACACCACCAGCATACGCAACGCCCCATCCGTCAGCGTAAATCCCCAGTAGTTACCCGTAATAACAAGGTACTGCTTTATATTCATCCCACCCCCTGAATGTGGTGAAAAAACACGGGGTCAGAGCTAAAATTCACCACCCACGACGCTAGTCAAACCATGGGGTCAGAGCTAAAAATAACCACATTACAGGGACATGATTCAGCTCTGACGGCCACGTATTTATTAGTCTTAGACGTTTTTAATAATGGTGAACTTTAGCTCTGACCCCATCACTTTCGCCATTTTTAAAGTGGTGAATTTTAGCTCTGACCCCATTTCTTTTTTACATAGTGGCGATACGTTGTACCAGGTCCATGGTGCGGTTGGCGTAGCCCCATTCATTGTCGTACCAGGCATACACTTTTAGTTGAGTGCCGTTAACGACCATGGTTGATAACGCGTCGACTATGGACGAGCGCGGGTCTGTCTTATAGTCAATAGATACCAGAGGCCGTTCTTCATAACCCAGAATACCTTTTAATTCGCCTTTCGCGGCTTTTTTAAAGGCTTCGTTGACCTGATCTACCGTGGCTTCTTTTTCCAGTTCAAAAACCATATCGGTCAACGACGGGCACTCCAGCGGAACACGCACGGCATGACCGTTAATTTTACCGGTCAAACTTGGAAAAATAGAGGTAATGGCCTTGGCTGAACCTGTCGTTGTCGGGATTAGCGACATATTACAGGCGCGGGCACGGCGTAAGTCTTTATGCGGCGCATCCAGAATGGTTTGAGTATTGGTTAATGCATGAATGGTGGTCATGCTTGCATGCTTAATGCCCCAGTTATCTTTGACTACCTTGACCACGGGCGCCAGGCAGTTGGTGGTGCAGGATGCGGCTGTCACTATTGAGTGCTCGCGCGGGTCAAAGTCATCGTCATTCACACCCACCACAATGTTAGGCACGCCTGCTGATTTCACAGGAGCAGTCACTACGACATGGTTCACGCCTTGATCCAGATAGGCCTGCAGTACATCGGCAGTTTTATTGGCGCCCGAGGCCTCTATTACCAGGTCACAACCGGACCAGTCAGTTTTACTGATTTCGCGCTGCGCAGTGCAACTGATTCGTTTGCCGTCAATGGTGATGGTTTTAGGATCCGCGGTAATGCGACGCGCCCAGCGACCATGCACTGAGTCGAACTCCAGCAGATGCGCCATGGTATTGCCATCGGCGCCGGGATCATTAATTTGCACAAATTCAAGTTCTGGCCAGTCAAATGCCGCGCGTAACGCCAGTCGACCGATACGCCCAAAGCCATTAATACCTACTTTTATTGGTTTCTTGCTCATAATTTTTTCCTTTTATCGAGCGCGACGGTCAAACACCGGCGCCATTTTATTTGCCATATAAACCAGAGATAACATGATCGGAACTTCTACCAGCACTCCTACCACTGTCGCCAGCGCAGCGCCAGAGGTCAAGCCAAACACCGAAATTGCCACTGCGACTGCCAACTCGAAAAAGTTAGAAGTACCTATTAAACAGGCCGGAGCCGAAATACGATGCGGGAGGCGCAGAAAATAAGCCCCTGCATATCCAATTCCGAAAATCAGGTAGGTCTGAATAGTTAATGGGATAGCAATCAATAAAATCACCAAAGGATTGCTGATAATCGCCTCGGCCTGGAATCCGAACAGCAATATAACGGTCAGACACAGACCTATAGTTGCCACCGGTTTGACCGCTGTCTGAAAGCTTAACAGCCGCTGCTCGCCCTCTTTTTTTCTAAGCAGGTGCCGGCGCACCAGAACACCAGCGATTAAAGGAATCACAACATAAAGTAGTACTGACAATAGCAGAGTATTCCAGGGCACGCTTAAATCAGTGATGCCCAGCAGGAAACCTGCAATAGGTGCAAACGCGAAAACCAGAATGATGTCGTTAACAGAGACCTGCAGCAAGGTGTAGGCTGGATCCCCTTTTGTCAGTTGGCTCCAGACAAAAACCATAGCGGTGCAAGGCGCCACGCCCAGGAGAATCATGCCGGCAATATATTGATTGGCATCCGCGGTATCGACCCAGCCCGCGAAGAACCCGTGAAAGAACAGATAACCAAGACCGAACATGGTAAACGGCTTTATCAGCCAGTTGACGACCAGGGTTAAAATTAGTCCTTTGGGTTGTCGTCCGGCGGCTTTTAAAGATGTCACGTCGATAGCCGTCATCATGGGGAAGATCATCGCCCAGATCAGCACCGCTACCACGAGGTTTACATTGGCGAACTCGAATGCTGCCATGCTTTCGAATAGCCCGGGCACGCTTATGCCCGCAACTATTCCGAACAGGATACATAAAGCGACCCAAAGTGATAAATAACGTTCGAAAATTCCCATTTCTTATCCTTATTAACAACACCGTTCCGGGCGAGAGTTCATAGCCGCCAGATTTGCGCGACCTTGTTGCAATAATTGCAAATCATGCTGGCGTAAGTTGTGTAGCAGTTCGCTAACCCAGACGGGCAGATCTGACGACCAACGATAAAACATCCACTGGCCCTGCCGCCTGTCGCAGATCAAGCCAGCATCTTTTAACAAGCGGATATGTCGTGAAATTTTAGGCTGCAGTTGATCCAGTGCCGCCACCAGTTCACAAACACAGAGTTCTTCTTCAGCTGCCAGTAGCAGCATGATTTGTAACCGGGTTTCATCACCCAGGATTTTCAAAGTGTGTGCAGTTTGCATAATCTACCTCGCTTCAGGTTTGCCATTATAAGCAATACATTCGATTATGCAAATATACGAATGTACAAACCTATTGTACAAATCTATAACGACGCTTGGGTTGTGTCATACTAGTGATTAACGGGAGGTTATATGCGTTTGATTCTTTGCATTTTATTAATAGCTTTAAGCGTAGCTTGCAGTGGCAGCGACAATAACACACAGCCACCAGGCCCCGAGCGCCCGGATCATCACACCGATGACGGGTTTATCAACCCTCATTCAGGCCCTTATGAAGGTGATATTTTTGCCTTCATCAGAATGCGTCTGTTTGGTGGTCATGAATGGGCCGATCAGGCCGCACAGCTAGAGGCGCTGACCGAAGACGAACTTCCGATCACTACGCTGAACCCGGAAACACTCTTTACCCCCGGCGAAAGGCCGCGAGTAACCTGGATAGGCCATGCCACCATGCTGGTTCAGTATCAGGGCAAAAACGTGTTAACCGACCCTATGTTCAGTACCCGCGCTTCGCCGGTTCCTCTTTTAGGCCCCCGCCGCCACTTTCCGCCAGCTATCGAAATTGAGCAATTGCCCCCTATTGATGCGGTGGTCATATCGCATAATCACTACGAGCATTTAGATCTGGCTTCGATTGAAAAACTCGGTAATGAGCCGCGGTATTATGTGCCTTTGGGATTGAAGTCCTGGTTTATCGATAAGGGTATTGATGCTGCCCAGGTGACCGAGATGGACTGGTGGGACGAACATAATGAAGAGGATATGCAAATAACGGCGACGCCAAACCAGCACTGGTCCGCGCGTACCTTCTTTGACCGTAACCAAAGCTTATGGGCTGCCTGGCACATACGTATTGATGATTTCACCTTCTGGTTTGCTGGCGATACCGGCTACAACGATTATCAGTTTCGCCAGATTGGCGAGCGCCTGGGTCCTGTTAATGTTGCTTTGATCCCTATTGGCGCTTATGAACCCCGCGATTTTATGGAAGTGTCCCACGCCAACCCTGAAGAAGCAGTAAAGATGCACCTTGATGTGCAGGCCCAGCAAAGTTTTGCCATACACTGGGCGACTTTCCAGCTGTCCGCCGAAGGTTTATTGCAACCCAAAGAAGACCTTGGCAAAGCCCGCGTTAAACATGACGTCCCCGAAAACGAATTCCGCGCCCTGAAAATAGGCCAGTCCGTAATCATCGACTAATACGATTAATACGGGGTCAGAGCTAAAACTCACCACTCAAGGATGACGTCAATTAGCCATTAAACCATTGTTTTAATTGAGTTTAAATAATTATTAAAATGGTTAACTTTAGCTCTGACCCCATCTTTTTCACCACTTTTTTTAGGGTTCGACGTCGCGGGAGATGGGGTTTTGCAGTGAGATTAAGGTGTCGGTTGACTGGATTTCATCGATGACCTGAATGCGCTCTATCAGTAGTCGCTGCAAATCATCAATTGAGCGCACCATCACCTTGATGAAAATACTGTACTGACCGGTGGTATAAAAAGCTTCTGTGACTTCGGGTAAAGCCTCTAGTTTCGCCAGTGCTTTTGGGTAATCGCCAGCTTGCTGCAATATAATGCCAATAAAACAAGTCACATCATAACCCAGTCGCTTTGCATCTACCTGCAGTTGCGCGCCTGTGATCACGCCTGATTGCTTCATTTTCTCGACACGGACATGGACCGTCGCGGGACTAACGCCGTTCTCTTTAGCTATTTCTGCGTAAGAACGCCTGGCATTTGTCATCAATGCTCGCAGAATCATTTTATCCAGATTATCGATCATTTAATTTCACACCTTAAAACCCGACATGAATTATTCATTCATTAATAAAAACGGAAATTATGCGTTAAATAAAACCATAAAAGCAATATTAAATAAAGGACATTGATTTATTTAACCATTCAGCCAATGATTGAACTATCCGATATTGAATAAACAGGTGATAACAATGAAAGCAGATTATTTGCAACGCCAACACAAAATTCGCTTTATCAAACAGGCTTTTACTGACGCCCTTTGTGCTGAACTTAGTCTGACCGAAGTGCAGGCCCCTTTGTTAACCGACCCCAGCGAGGGGGTGCAGGACAGCCTTTCCGGGCATGAAAAAGCGGTCAAGGTAAGCGTCAGTTCGCTACAGACTGAGTATGAAATAGTGCATTCACTGGCAAAGTGGAAACGCCAGTTACTGGGTCGTTATGGGTTTCAGCCTGGCGAAGGCATTGTCACTCAGATGAAGGCCTTACGCCCTGATGAAGAACGGCTCTCGGCAGTCCATTCGGTGTTTGTTGACCAGTGGGACTGGGAGCAGGCTGTAGCCCCTGAGCGTCGCACTTCGGCGCAGCTTAAAGAAGCAGCTTCCGCGGTATACAAAGCACTGCGAACTACCCTTTCGCAAATACAAATGGAATACAGCAGCCGCCTTGAACTGCCCCGTGAACTCACCTTTATTAGCACCGAACAACTCCTGCAACGCTACCCGGATAAAAGCCCTAAAGAACGGGAGCGGGAAGTTACCAAAATACATAAAGCGGTTTTCATTACCGGTATTGGTGCAGCGTTAAGCGATGGTATCCGCCACGATGTGCGTGCACCGGACTATGATGACTGGACCACTATGGATGAACATGGAGAACAAGGCCTGAACGGCGATTTGCTGGTCTGGAGCGACGTGTTAGATGATGCTATTGAGCTTTCATCTATGGGCATTCGGGTCGATAAAACGGCTTTGCTGCATCAGCTCGAGCTTTCCGGTCGCCAGGAGTCAGCTAAGTTACCCTGGCATCAGGCGTTGTTAAGTGGCGAGTTGCCCGCCAGTGTAGGTGGAGGCATTGGTCAGTCACGGGTTTGTATGTTCCTGATGCAGCAGCCACATATTGGCTATGTGCAACCAGGCGTCTGGTGCGCTGATACGCATAGGGAACATGCTGAATTGTTGTAGCCGGAGGTGGTGAAAAAGACGGGGTCAGAGCTGAAATTCACCACTTTTAAAGACACCGGATACTAGTATAGACTTGGCTTACAGAGCTAAAACCCGCCACTATTAGATGGTGAATTTTAGCTCTGACCCCGATTTTATCCTAGCTCTGACCCCGATTTTATCCGGTGGTTAATTTTAGCCCTGACCCCGATTTTATCCGCACGTTTAGAGTTGGGCCTGGAGGTAGATTTGTTCGCCGAGGGTTTCCATCAGGCCGAGTTGCTGGCGTAGCCAGTAGGCGTGATCTTCTTCGGTGTCCTGGAGGATTTTAACCAGCATGTCGCGGGTTACATAGTCCTGCTGCTCTTCACAATAGGCAATGGCTTTTTTCAGGGTTTTGGCGTTATCGCGTTCCAGTTGCAGACCGGTTTCGAGCATTTCTTTAACGCTTTTACCTAGCGGATATTCAACCCGCGTGCGCATATCCGGCTTACCGCCTAAAAATAAAATCCGCTCAATAAGCAGGTTGGCGTGCAAACGTTCGTCATCTGCCTCGTGGGCAATGCGTTCATGCAGTTTGCTAAAACCCCAGTCGTCAAAGAACTGCGCATGCGCTGTATACTCATCAATTGAGGTTAACTCATAGGACAGCAGCCCGTTTAAATGTTTAATAACGTCTGACATGTCGTCTCCTTACAGCTTACTTTGCAGGTATTGTTCAACGCCCAGGCTAACAATAAGATCCAGCTGAGTTTCCAGCCAGTCCTGATGTTCTTCCTGTTGCACTAAAATTTTATTGAGCTGGTCACGGGTCACGTAGTCCTGCTTTTGTTCACACAGGGTCATGGCTTCACGAAGGGCTTTGACATCCTCGCTTTGCATTTTCAAATCCAGTTTCAGCATTTCCGCTGGATCTTCACCAATATACAGCTTACCCAGTTCTTGCAGGTTAGGCAGTCCTTGCAGAAACAAAATACGCTCGATAACTACATCGGCATGCTTCATTTCTTCAATAGAGGCTTTATAAATAACAGAATTAAGCTCGCTAAAGCCCCAGTTTTTATACATGCGGGCATGCAAAAAATACTGGTTGATGGCGGTAAGTTTGCGGGTAAGCACCAGGTTTAAGGTGCTGATAACTTGCGGATCGCTCTGCATAGAACGTGCACTCCTTTTTCCAAAAAACGAGTTGGACTCATTTTTTAAGGATAGCACATTCCTAATCCCGGTGCGGTATCAACCGTAACCGGGGTGGATTGGTTCTGCAGTGCTTCGTCTAAGACTTCTTTCGCATGGCAGGTGCAGCGGCCACATTGTGAACCCACTCCATTTTCCTGACGCAGGCAACGCATGGAGACTGCGCCCTGCGCTACCGCACGATGAATGTCTTTATCGGTAACTGCTTTACATAAACATACATACATGAACTTATTAAAGCAGAGATGATAACGATTATCAACAGTATTCGTATTAATTACTGGTTATTTTCGCCCTTGAATAATGAAAGCCCAACTACAATGCTTTATATTGGTTCGCAACTGGTTGAAATAAAACAAACAAGGACTTTCATGCGCCGACCAAGTAAAGGCTCACGATTATTGACCCTGTTATTGCTCAGTAGCGCTGGATGGTGGTTGCTGACCGAGGGCGCGAGCCACGGCTGGATGGTCGGTGTTCCTGCGGTGTTAGCGACCACGGCATTGGCTTTCCGACTGCAAAATAATCAGGCGCCTGCGCTGCGCTGGCATTACCTGCCTGTATTTGTCTGGTTTTTTATCAGCCGCTCGGTGATAGCTGGCCTGGATGTCGCACGGCGCACCTTAAAACCGCAAATGGACCTCAACCCCGGCATAATAAGTTACCCCTCACAATTGCCCGACGGCACGCCCCGGCTCTTATTTGCCGGAGTTATCAGTCTGCTTCCCGGAACTCTTTGCGCCGAATTTGATGGCGACTGGGTGGTTCTGCATGTACTTGACCTCAACGATAATATCAGTGAGGACAGTCTGCAGGTAGAACGCCATATTGCGCGCTTATTTGATGCACCGGTGCCAAGCGCCAGCAAGGAGATGAAGTTTGAATAACATGTGGTGGATAGCTGCACTGATATTGCTACTAACCCTGCTGGTCGGCCTGATCAGAGTCTGGCATGGGCCCGACAGAGCCGATCGTATGCTAGCTGCACAGTTATTCGGTAGCACTGGCGTCGCTTTACTGCTGGTTCTGGCCCAGGCCATGCAACAACCAGCATTGCGCGACGTAGCGCTGGTACTGGCTTTACTGGCCGTGCTGGCGATGGTTGCTTTTGTACATAAGGTCAAACAACCTAAACCTGGAGGCGACTCATGACTGGGCTTGCCTTAATACAGGGGCTGTTGCTGGCGGCTGGTTGTTTATTTTTTATTGTGGGGACGGTTGGCCTGTTGCGCTTCCCCGACGTATACACCCGCATTCACGCACTTACCAAAGCCGATAACCTGGGATTAGGCCTTATTGTCCTGGCCTTGTTACCTAGTGTGCAGCACCTGAGCCAGGCCGCGAAATTGATTCTGATCTGGATTCTGGTGCTTGCGGCCAGTTCCACTGCGGGTTACCTGATTGCCCGTTACAGCAGACGTCATGAGGACACTAAATGATGCTCTGGGCTTTTGATATTATTCTCGGCCTGGGTCTGCTGGCCACTGCTGGCGGCGTTTTTCTGTCCCGTGATTTATTTCGCGCGGTGATTATGTTTATCGCGTTTGGCCTGTTACTGGCATTAACCTGGGTACGCCTGGATGCGCCGGATCTTGCTCTGGCTGAAGCGGCTATTGGTGCCGGGCTCACCGGTGTATTACTGCTGGACACTATGGGCCACCTGAGAGACAAAGAAGATAACAGCCCACGCCATGCTATCTGGTGGCCCTTAATTGCCAGTGGCGGCCTGTGCGTTCTTATCGTAAGTGCCTTGCTATTCAGCCCGGAACCGATGATTTCGCTGGCCGATGAAGTAGCTCAGGCACTGCCTGACAGCGGTGTCGATCACGCCATTACCGCAGTTTTACTGAACTTTCGCAGTTATGACACCTTGCTTGAAATTGCCGTGCTGCTGGTAGCCGTAGTTGTTGCCATGGCGTTACGTACCGAACAAATTGATCCTGAAGCCCTGCAGGAAAGCCTGAAGAAACAGCGTGACCCGCTGTTACGAGGCTTGATCAATCGGTTACTGCCACTGATGTTACTGGTCGCTATTTATGTGCTCTGGGCCGGTTCTTATCAGCCCGGTGGCGCTTTCCAGGCGGGCGCTATTCTGGCCGCTGCCGGAGTGTTTATGCGTCTTTCTGGTTACGACGTTATTTCCTCGTCCACTCGCTTATTGCGAGTCGGACTGGCGCTCGGTTTCCTCATCTTCCTGCTGGTCGCCAGCAGCGTGATGATTGGCGGCCGCCCTTTCCTGACTTACCCCGAGGGCCTGGCAGGAAACCTTATTTTCTTTATTGAAGCCATGCTAACCCTGTCTATTGGCCTCATTCTGTTCAGTCTTTTTGTGCAGGCACCGGAGGCTGATGATGAGCACTGATTTGTGGTTTGCTGTAGTCGGCGCTCTGATAATTGCCATGGCGCTGTTCACTTTTATTCGCCATACCCACTTACTGCGCCGTATTCTGGCCTTTAACATCATGGGCTCTGGCGTTTTCCTGATTATGGTTGGCCTGGCCCAGCACGATCAACAAACCGACCCCGTGCCTCAGGCACTGGTGCTGACCGGTATTGTAGTGGCAGTGTCAGCGACCGCTTTGGCGCTGATTATTTTCCGCCGGTTTTATAAAGCCAGCGGCCAGACCCAGCTGGATGAGGACACCGAGCAATGAATCTGATGCCGCTGTTGCTTATTATCCCGTTGGCCTGGGCACTGATTAGTCTGCTTGCTCCACGTCTGCCTATTGGTTTGCTGGCTATTGTCGGCATGCTGATCCAGCTATTCGCGTCTGCAATGCTTTGGTTCAGCGTGCATGTAAATGGCCCGGAAAGTTATGCCATTGGCGACTGGATGGCGCCGCTTGGCATTACCCTGATCGCCGATGGGCTGACCGCCACTTTGCTCGCTATGACCGCGCTGATAGCTATTATCTGTGCTTTTTATGCGCTTTTTTATTTACGCCAGTACCCACGCGAACAGCGCTTTTTCTGGCCTCTGTTCTGGTTCCTTCTGGCCGCGCTTAATGGCATCTGGCTGGCCGCTGACTTATTTAATCTCTACGTTGGTTTAGAACTATTAACCCTGGCCGCCGTTGGCATGGTCGCATTGACTGCCGACAAACAGGCTCTGGCCGCTGGTCTGCGTTATCTGTACGCGGCTCTGCTCGGCTCGCTGGCTTATTTGCTTGGCGTTGCTTTGTTGTACGGCGCTTATGGCACTTTATCGCTGGGCCAGCTCAGCAATATGCTCGAGCCCAATATCACCACTCAGGTCGCTTTGGGGTTAATGACCCTGGGTCTGTTAATGAAAAGCGCGGTATTTCCATTGCATACCTGGCTGCCCCCAGCCCACGGCGGCGCTCTGGCCCCAGTCAGTGCATTGCTTTCTGCGCTGGTGGTAAAAGCCTCTTTTTATATTCTGGCGCGGCTCTGGTTGCAGGCAGGTTTTGACATTATGCCAGTCAGTGCGGCGCAACTGCTTGGGCTCATGGGCGCAGGGGCTATTGTCTGGGGAGGCTGGCAAGCCATGCGCCAGAGCGATATCAAAATGCTGGTGGCCTATTCAACGGTGGCTCAGCTGGGCTACCTGATGTTGCTGTTCCCGCTCGCTATTGGTGTATCCGCGATCTCTGCCACCCTGGCCTGGCAGGGAACCATGTTTCATTTACTGTCTCACGGTTTTGCTAAAGCCGCTATGTTCCTCTCGGTCGGTACCCTGGTACTGGCAGTGGGTAAAAAAGGACTGGATGATATGGCGGGCATCAGTCGCCAGTTACCGCTGTCGTTATTTGCCTTCGGTTTGTCGGCTATCAGCATTATGGGCCTGCCGCCTAGTGGCGGTTTTAATGCCAAGTGGTTATTACTGCAAAGTGCCATTAGCAGTGGCCAATGGCACTGGATGATCGTTCTCGTGCTCGGTGGGTTGCTGACCGCCGGGTATGTATTTCGGGTGTTTCGTATATCTTTTGTCGATGGCCCGCCAACGGACATTAAACCCACACCCCTGCCCCTTGAGCTGAGCGCGTTATTGCTCGCCGTCATTGCTATTGGACTGGGTTTTGTGTCCTCATGGCCGCTCGCCAGTATGAGCGTCACCGAGCTGTTACCCGGAGGGTCGTTATGAGTTTCTGGTTACCTCTACTGGTACTGGCCACCTCGCTGGTAGCGGCTATTGGCATTTTCATGATCCCGGAAAATCGTCACGCGGTGCGGGGCACTTTTAACCTGACCGCGGCTTTAATTAAAATAGCCCTGATCATCTGGATCCTGATCGGGGTGATACAACAACAAACCTTTGAGACCCGCTTTACCCTGATTGGCGATATCGACTTCATTCTGCGTGCCGATGCCCTCTCGCTGCTCTTTGCTGGCCTGTCGTCGATACTCTGGTTGTGCACCACTGTCTACGCCATGGGTTACTTAAATAAAGCGCCCCATCGCAGTCGCTTTTTTGGTTTCTTCAGCCTGTGTGTCGCCAGTACCATGGGCATTGCCATGGCCGGTAACCTCTTTACCTTTTTGATTTTCTTCGAAATGCTGACCTTGTCCACCTACCCGCTGGTGGTGCACAAAGGCACGCCGGAAGCACTACGTGCGGGTCGTAAATATCTGATTTACACCCTCAGTGGCGGCGCCGTGTTACTCATTGGCATCGCTATGCTGCACGGCCTTATCGGCAGTTTTGAGTTCGCCGAAACGGGTGTGCTCAGCGATGTCGCCATAGAGCAGCATCCCTTGCTGGTGTTCATTTTTGCCGTGCTCATTTTAGGGGTTGCCGTCAAAGCAGCCATAGTGCCGCTGCATGGCTGGCTGCCCAGTGCTATGGTGGCGCCCGCCCCGGTTAGCGCGCTACTACATGCGGTTGCCGTGGTTAAGGCAGGTGCCTTTGGTGTGGTACGCATTGTTCACAACGTCTACGGCATTGAGTTCGCCCAGGCGCTGGGAGTCTTGCTGCCACTGGCGATCATAGCTTCGGTGACTATTATCTGGGGCTCAATACAGGCCCTGCGACAAAGTGAAATAAAAAAACGACTGGCGTTTTCGACAGTATCTCAGGTTTCTTACATTATATTGGGGATCACCCTCTTTGGCCCTATTGGCACTATAGGTGGGCTGGTGCACCTGTTGCATCAGGGCATTACCAAAGTAACCTTGTTTTTCTGTGCCGGGATTTTCGCTGAAACATTAGGCGCCCATAAAATCAAAGAGCTTAATGGTGTCGGCCGACGCATGCCACTGACGTCAGTGTGTTTCACTCTGGGAGCGTTGAGTATGATTGGCATACCTCCGCTAGCTGGTTTTATCAGTAAATGGTACCTGGGTTGGGGCGCCATGGAAGCAGGCATGAGCTGGGTTATACTGGTATTGCTGGCCAGCAGTGCCTTGAATTCGGCATACTTTCTGCCGGTCATTTACCGGCTCTGGTTTTTACCCGCGCCTGCCACCTGGCCGGATGAGAAAATCCCCTTCCGGCGCATGGAAACCAACCCCTGGTTATTGTGGCCAACGATCGTCACCGCCACCTTTACCGTAGGTGCCGGCGTACTGGCCGCCAGCCCGCTGAGCCCCTTAAGCTGGTCCGCACTTATCGCAGTTCGGGAGTACCTGCCATGAGTTGGTTATTGTTTTTAATTCCTCTGGTTTCTCTGAGCCTGCTGATTATGTTCAGCTGGCGACGCTGGCCACAACCTTATTTCGCTTTAGTAGTGCTGGCGCCGTTGCCAGCTCTGCTACTCGCGCTGTTTGCCCCGGACCTTAGCCTGGAAATCCCCTGGCTGTTATTTGGCGTCGAATGGCAACTCAACGATATCAGTCGTGCACTGCTGGCTATGACTGCCGGTCTTTGGTTTGTGGCTGGCCTCTTTGCTTATCATTATCTGGCCAGCGATAAAGCACAACAAAGCTTTACCCTCTTCTGGCTGATTACCATGCTCGGCAACCTGGTGCTTATTGTTGCTCAGGATATTGGCAGTTTTTACACCGGTTTTGCGATCATGACTTTTGCCGGGTATGGCCTGGTGGTACATAGCGCCAGCGTGGAAGCGAAACATGCCGGGCGAGTGTATCTGGTGATGGCAGTTATCGGTGAAATCCTGATTCTGGCCGGTCTGTTAATGGCCATGCCTTTAGTCGATCAGCTCTTATTACGAGAGCTGCCAGTGGCCATTGCTGAAAGCGATCACTCCTTGCTGATCAGTAGCCTGCTGCTGGCTGGATTTGGCGTTAAAGCAGGTTTGCTGGGCATGCATTTGTGGCTGCCACTGGCTCATCCGGTCGCCCCGACACCCGCCAGCGCGGTGTTAAGTGGTGCCATGATAAAAGCGGGTCTGCTGGCCTGGTTGCAGGTATTACCCGCTGGGGAAGACGCCGCCATCGCCTTTTATTCTGCCGGTTTTGCCTGGGTAGTGATCAGCTTAGGGTTTGGCGCCGCCTTCGGTGCCGCTGTGGTGGGCGTATTACAGACCCAGTCTAAAGCAGTGCTGGCTTACTCCAGTATCAGCCAAATGGGACTGATGACCATTCTTTTAGGCGTGGCTCTGCTGGAGCCTTCCAGCTGGCCGTTATTATTAACCGCGATAGTTGTCTACATGGTTCATCATGGGCTGGCGAAAGGTACTTTATTTCTGACCGTTGGCCTGGCTCAGTATCCGGGGCGCTGGCCTCGTTGGCTGGTGATGCTCATTGCTTTGTTACCGGCTTTAGCATTAATGGGTGCGCCGTTGAGCAGTGGTGCCGGCGCCAAATTGCTGATGAAAGAACAGCTTTATGACATTCCTTCAGTCGCCTTTTTAATACCTTTTATTACTCTGGCCGCCGTCGCCACGGGTGTGCTGATGGCCCGCTTCTTATGGTTGTTATGGCATACCCAGGGCAAAACTAAAGACCTGCCTTCGATACGCTGGGCCTGTTTGCTGAGCCTGCTTAGCATTTTATTGGCCTTCTGGTGGCTGCCATTGCCCGCCACACCTCAGTTTTTAGCTGCGCTTGAAACCAGCGCACTCATTGATGCACTCTGGCCCATGCTGCTGACCGCGATGCTTAGCCTGTTCGCATTCTGGGCCAGCACGCGTATGGCGTTTCAGCCGAAATTACCCGCCGGTGACCTGATATGGCCGATAACCGCTTTATTGCAGCGACTGGCGCGCCTTTACCCCACCTTTGAGCAGCGCATTATAGCCACTCATGGAAAAGTTCAGGACGGCCTGACTAAACAGGCCAAAGCGCTGCAAAGCTCAGCGTCGACGCTCTTTAATCAGCGCCTGAACGAAGCTTTTCTGCAACGGCACATAGCGCTATGGATGAGCCTGCTGGTGCTGCTGCTCAGCCTGTTAATTATTTTCTGAGGTATTTTTCAGTAACCATTTTACCAGGCACCGCTAACCACCAGCACCACCGCGGAAGAAATAAAGGCGAGCATGACATTAAGCACCACACCTTCACGGGTCATTTGCTTGATAGTGACCATGTTCGATGCAAAGACAATCGAATTGGGCGCCGTCGCCACCGGCAGACAAAAGGCACAGGTGCAGGCTACCACCGCAGGTATCATTAAGATCTCAAGCGGTAAACCAGCCGCAATGGCGGTAGACGCCAGGATCGGCATCAACAAAGTCGCCGTCGCCGTATTAGAGGTTATCTCGGTCAAGAACGACACCGACAACGACAGCAACAAGACCAGTAACCAGAGCGGTAACACCGTCAGCGCCGACAAAGTATTACCAATAATTTCACTGAGCCCGCTGGCCATAAAACCCGCCGCCAGGCAAATACCGCCAGCAAATAGCAGTAGCACACCCCAGGGAATACTTACCGCACGTTCCCAGGTTAACAAACGCCCACCTTTACCATTAGGCACCAGGAACATCGCCACGGCCCCGGCCAGAGCTACCGGCGCATCGCCCATCATGGGTAAATTGAACCAGTTCATCCAGCCACCGAAAGGTTCACCACGGGTCACCCACAGCGCAACCACAGTACCAAACACCATCAACGCGCGTTTTTCATGCACCGTGAAAGCGCCCACTTCTTTGAGTTCGATAGGTTTTTCCAGTTTCAGCCCCCGGGTTAACCATAGTGCCATGAGTGGCAGACCAATTAAGGTAATGGGCAGTCCATATTGCATCCAGCGCAGAAAACCAAATTCCTCGCCGCTATAGGTTTCATAAACGGAGGCAAAAATAAGATTCGGTGGTGTACCTATAAGCGTAGCGACCCCACCCAGCGAAGCGGCATAGGCAAGGCCCAGTAAAAGCGCGATCTGGAATCTGTGATTGCCCGTTGCTGCGGCTATCGCGGTTGCTACCGGCAACAATGCCAGCACTGAAGCCGTATTCGATATCCACATCGACAAAAAAGCTACCGCCAGCATAAAAGCAAATACAATCAGACGGCCATTGCTGCCACCAATACGGCCCACCAGGCCCAGCGCCAGTCGTTCATGTACACCCGAGGCTTCAATGCCCCGCGCCAGCATAAAAGCCCCCATAAAGAGCACTATGACGTGGTTACCAATCGAAAGAGTGGCTTCCTGGTACTCCAGCACCCCACCCAGAGGCAACAGTACAAAAGGCAGAAAAGAGGTTGCTGGTATGGGAATGGCTTCACTGATCCACCACCAGGCCACCCACACCGTTACGCCCAGTGTCCAGGCCGCTGGTTGCGGCATGCCGAAATAAAAGGCGAACCCATAACTTAAAACCGCGACCACAGGGCCGAGCATCTGATGCGTTGTTTTAGTCATTATATCCCTATTTTTCTTATGCTTTTATCCCCGCAGTATAAACGATAACGATGAGATAACGACGGGGTCAGGGCTAAACCCTCGGGGTCAGGGCTAAAATTCACCATCCGTAGGTGGTGAATTTTAGCCCTGACCCCATGGGTTTTTCCAGCCCTGACCCCGTTTTCCTCCACTTCACCCGGCTAGTTTCTCTCACAAATTTGCAACATTCATCATATAAATACACAATGGAGGGCTGGCTTATTAAGAGCTGGCGGATAAATGCCTCCCGGTAAAAATGCGTGAACCTTGCATATCCATGCAAGTCTGATTATCGTGAAGGGCTCACTTCGGAGAAATAACTATGACCTTATATCAAGCCAACACACGTGCCAACGACGTACGTGACAATTGCGGTTTTGGCCTGATTGCTCAGCTTGACGGCGAACCAAGCCATCGACTGGTACGCCGGGCTATTGGAGCCCTGGACCGAATGACCCACCGTGGTGCTATTGGCGCTGATGGTAAAACCGGTGACGGCTGCGGCATTCAGATGCAGCTGCCGGATTCGTTCTTTCGCGCGATCGCTGAAGAGAACAATTGGAACCTGGGGCGCAAATACGCCATTGGGCAAATATTCCTTAGCCATGATCCGGAACGCCAGGCGCAACAGCGTGAAATTATCGAGCAGGAGCTAACCCAGGAAACCTTAAGCCTGGTCGGTTGGCGGCTCACCCCGAACGATCCCAGTGTGCTGGGTAAAGTCGCGGCGGAAACACAGCCTCATTTAGAACAGGTGTTTGTCAGTGCACAACCTGGCTGGCGTAAAAAAGATCTGGAGCGGCGCCTGTATATGGCGCGCCGTCGCATTGAGAAACGCTTAGCTGAACACGATGATTTTTATATCGTTTCTTTATCCTGCCTGGTGATTGTCTATAAAGGCCTGATGATGCCGGCTGATCTACCGGGTTTTTATCCGGATCTGGCAGATATTCGTATGCAAACGGCAATCTGCGTCTTTCATCAGCGTTTTTCTACCAATACACAACCGCGCTGGCCGCTGGCGCAACCGTTCCGTTTTCTGGCTCACAATGGCGAAATCAATACCATTCAGGGCAACCGACAGTGGGCACTGGCGCGTAGTTATAAAATAAATTCGCCGTTGCTACCCGACTTAAAAGACGCACAGCCTTTTGTCAGTGCCACAGGTTCAGACTCAGCGGGTCTGGATAATATGCTGGATATGCTGCTGGCCGGTGGTATGGATTTATTCCGCGCCATGCGTTTGCTGATCCCGCCTGCCTGGCAGGGCAATCCCACCATGGATGACGATCTGCGCGCTTTCTACGAATTTAATTCTATGCACATGGAGCCCTGGGACGGACCTGCCGGGGTGGTGATGACCAACGGCCGCCATGTGGCCTGCAGTCTGGACCGTAATGGTTTGCGCCCGGCCCGTTATGTATTAACCCGGGATCGTACTATCACTGTGGCATCTGAAGTGGGCACCTGGGACTACGGTTCTGATGAAGTGCTGGAAAAGGGGCGTCTGGGACCTGGCGAAATGCTGGCCGTGGATACTTATAACGGTACCCTTTGGCGCAGCAATGAAATTGATGACGATTTAAAAAGCCGTCACCCCTACCGGGAGTGGCTGGATAAACATATCCGTCGCCTGACGCCGTTTGAAGACTACAGCGACACTGAAATTGGCGATCGCCTGTTTGATGACGCCACTATGGCGATTTATCACAAACAGTTTTTCTACAGCAATGAAGAAATCGAACAGGTCATTCGGGTGCTGGCTAAAGATGCCCAGGAAGCAACAGGCTCTATGGGCGACGACACCCCCATCGCGGTGCTTTCGACCCAGCCACGGCTGCTGTATGACTATTTTCGTCAGCAGTTCGCCCAGGTCACCAACCCGGCCATCGATCCTATTCGTGAACGCCACGTGATGTCACTGGCAACCTGCATTGGCCGCGAACAGAATCTGTTTAATGAGACCTCAGGCTACGCTGACCGTGTGTTATTTGAATCACCGGTATTGATGTACACGGATTTGGACCAGCTCAAGGAATTTGACGATACCCACTACCCCTGGCGCAATTTTGATTTGCACTATGATCCCACCCAGCAGTCGCTGGCAGAGGCCCTGAATGCCTTATGCAACCGGGTCGAAAATGCAGTGCGGGACGACAAAATAGCTATTGTCATTCTCAGCGACCGTGAGATTAAAAAAGGCCTGCTACCTATCCCTGCCGCCATGGCCACAGGTGCGGTGCAGACCCGCCTGGTGCATCAGCAACTGCGCTGCGATTCCAACATAGTAGTGGAAACCGCCTCAGCCCGTGACTCGCACCACTTCGCGGTATTACTGGGACTGGGCGCTACGGCGATCTACCCCTTTCTGGCGTACGAGACAGTAGAACAACTGGTGGCTAAAGAACGCCTGCCCTTAACCGCTCATCAGGCGGTGCTGAATTATCGTAATGGCATTAATAAAGGTCTGCTTAAAATTATGTCTAAAATGGGTATCTCGACGGTATCCAGTTATCGCGCAGCCGGGCTGTTTGAAGTAGTAGGCATTGCCCGCGACGTGCATGAAGAATGTTTCCCGACCTGCAATCTGCGTCTGGCCGGTGCTACCTACGAAGATTTTGCTAAGGATATTCAGCAACTGCACAAACTGGCCTGGCTGGTGCGCAAGCAGGTACCGCATGGCGGCCTGCTCAAATACGTACACGGAGGCGAATACCACGCCTATAACCCGGATGTTGTCACTAGCCTGCAACAAGCGGTGGAAACCCGTGATGTAGCAGCGTATCAGCGTTACTGCGACCATGTTAATAAACGCCCGGTAGCCACCTTGCGTGATCTGTGGCAGCTTAATTACCCGCAGGAACTGCAGGCAGTGGACGTCGAGGACGCGCCGCATTTATTCAAGCGCTTTGACACCGCAGCCATGTCGATTGGTGCCTTAAGCCCGGAAGCTCATGAGTCGTTAGCCATTGCTATGAACCGACTAGGCGGCCATTCCAATTCCGGTGAAGGCGGCGAAGATCCGGCGCGCTTTGGCAATGAACGCAACTCGCGCATTAAACAGGTAGCGTCCGGTCGTTTTGGTGTCACGCCGCATTATTTGATCAATGCGGATATCATTCAGATTAAAGTCGCTCAGGGCGCTAAGCCCGGCGAAGGCGGTCAGTTGCCTGGCGAAAAAGTCACTGCAGAAATTGCCAAACTGCGTTTTTCAGTGCCTGGGGTGACCTTAATTTCACCGCCACCGCACCATGATATTTATTCGATTGAAGATCTGGCCCAGCTTATTTTTGACTTAAAGCAAATCAATCCGTCTGCGTTGATCTCAGTGAAGCTGGTTTCAGCACCCGGCATAGGCACCATAGCCACAGGCGTGGCCAAAGCTTATGCGGATTTGATTACAGTGTCCGGCTATGACGGTGGCACCGGGGCCAGCCCGCTGACCTCGGTTAAATACGCCGGTTCGCCCTGGGAACTGGGTCTGGCTGAAGTTCACGAAGCGCTGGTGGTCAACGGCCTGCGCCATAAAGTACGGCTACAGGTGGACGGTGGTCTGAAAACCGGCTTGGATGTGATTAAAGCCGCTATTCTGGGCGCTGAAAGTTTTGGTTTTGGCACTGCGCCTATGGTGGCTTTAGGCTGCAAATACCTGCGTATCTGCCACCTGAATAACTGCGCAACAGGCGTGGCCACTCAGGATCAGACCCTGCGCCAACAGTATTTCAGCGGCTTGCCGGAAAAAGTAGAAAACTACTTCCACCTGCTGGCTGATGAAGTGCGCGACTACCTGCAAAAGCTAGGTGTCGAGAAACTGGTCGACTTA
Source organism: Aliidiomarina minuta (assembly GCF_003987145.1). Taxonomy (NCBI): domain Bacteria; kingdom Pseudomonadati; phylum Pseudomonadota; class Gammaproteobacteria; order Alteromonadales; family Idiomarinaceae; genus Aliidiomarina; species Aliidiomarina minuta. The sequence goes on from NZ_PIPL01000001.1 coordinate 1,325,772, forward strand.
ATTGGCCGTACCGATCTGCTGACCTCGATTGACAACATTGCCACCGAACGCCAGCAACGGCTGGACCTGGGTGCTATTTTAGGCGCCGCGGCTATTCAGTCAGATAAGTCCCTGCACTGTACGGAGAAAAACCCGCCGCATGATCAGGGCAAATTGAATAAAACACTAATGGAAAGCTGCGCCGACAGAGTCGAACATAAACGCGGTGGCGAATTTAATTTCAGTATTCGTAACGACGACCGCTCGGTAGGCGCCAGCTTGTCCGGCCTGATTGCCCGTTACCATGGCAACCAGGGCATGGCAGGCAAACCTATAGTGATTAATTTTGAGGGCACTGCAGGCCAGAGTTTTGGTGTCTGGAACGCTGGCGGACTGCGCCTCAATCTGGTCGGCGATGCCAACGACTATGTCGGTAAAGGCATGGCCGGTGGGCGTATTAGCCTGCGCCCTGCTCAGGGTGTCGCTTTTCAGTCTCACGAAGCCATTATCATGGGCAACACCTGCCTTTATGGTGCCACTGGTGGTCGTTTATATGCGGCAGGTTGTGCCGGTGAGCGTTTCGCGGTGCGCAACGGGGGTGCTATTGCGGTGGTTGAAGGCATTGGCGATCACGGTTGCGAATACATGACCGGCGGTGTTGTGGTGGTGTTAGGCCAGACTGGCATTAACTTTGGTGCCGGCATGACCGGGGGTCTGGCCTATGTGCTGGACGAAGATGGTGATTTTGAGCAACGCCTGAACCCGGAACTGACCGAAGCCCTGGATGTAGATAAAGCTATTCTGGCTGAACATCTGCGCGGTTTTATCCACGACCACCAGGAAGCCACGGGCAGTCAACGGGCCCTGCATATACTGACCCACTTTGACGACTACCTGCCCCGCTTCCGTCTGGTGAAACCTAAGGCCAGTGATATTTCGACTTTAATCGGCCGCCGTGCTCAATCAGCGGACGAATTACGCATACAGGTGATGTAATGACGCGCAATATATACCAGTTTGTAGATGTACGCCGCGTTGACCCGCCTAAGCGCCCGTTAACCGAGCGACGCATCGAATTTGTAGAAATTCAGCACCCGATGGAGCAGTCCCAGGTCAGTGGCCAGGCAGACCGTTGCATCGACTGTGGCAATCCGTATTGCGAATGGAAATGCCCGGTGCATAACTATATCCCTCAGTGGCTGGAACTTGCTGCTGAAGGTCGCATTATTGAAGCGGCCGAGCTGTCGCACCAGACCAACAGCCTGCCTGAGGTCTGTGGCCGGGTTTGTCCGCAGGATCGCCTCTGTGAAGGCGCCTGTACATTGAATGATGATTTTGGTGCTGTGACCATAGGTGCCATTGAAAAATACATCAATGACAAAGCCTTTGAAATGGGCTGGCGCCCGGACTTAAGTGCCGTGCAGCCCACTGGTAAAAAAGTCGCTGTCATAGGCGCCGGTCCTGCCGGTCTGGCCTGTGCCGATGTGCTTACCCGCCAGGGCGTGGCGGTGGTGGTTTATGATCGCCATCCGGAAATCGGCGGCTTATTAACCTTTGGCATTCCATCATTTAAGCTGGAAAAAAGCGTGATGACCCAGCGCCGTGAAATCTTTACTGAAATGGGCATGCAATTTGAGCTCAATACAGAAGTCGGTCGTGACGTGGAGTTTGATCAGTTAGTCAGTGACTATGATGCCGTCTTTATGGCACTAGGTACTTACAAAGCCGTCGATGGCGGTTTGCCCGGGCTCGATTCCACTGGTGTCTACCCTGCCCTTAAATACCTGATTGGCAATACCAGTTCGATCATGCAATGGGAGATGCCCGACTACCCTAAAATCGACCTCGCTGAACAGCGTGTGGTGGTACTGGGTGGTGGGGATACGGCGATGGACTGTGTACGTACGGCTATTCGCCAGCAAGCCACCTCGGTGGTCTGTGCTTACCGACGTGACGCGGAAAACATGCCAGGGTCCCGCAAAGAAGTACAGAATGCGAGAGAAGAAGGGGTGCAGTTTGAATACAATCTGCAACCCACAGAGATTCTGCGTGATGAGAAAAACCAGGTCACGGCGGTGCGCTTTACCCGCACTGAACTGGGCCCGCCGGATGAAGCGGGACGGCGCCGCCCACAGGCGGTCGCCGGCTCGGAATTTGAAATGCCTGCCGATGCGGTAATTCTGGCCTTTGGTTACCAGGCCGAACCACCACAATGGCTGCAAAAACATAAAGTCGACATGAATGAATGGCACCTGATCAGCGCCCATGAAGACAGCGAGTGCGCAATGCAGACTTCGAACCCTAAGATATTCGCCGGTGGCGATATGGTGTTAGGTGCAGATCTGGTGGTCACGGCTATTGCTCAGGGACGTAAAGCCGCCGACGGCATCATGGATTACCTGGAACTTTGATCCCGGTCATAACAAGGGATCGCGGACTGACATAGAATTATCTCAAAGCGTACATGATGAGGTGATTTATGAGTCTATGGCAGGAGTTCTTCCGCGATCCGGTTATCTTCTTTTCGTTTACCGGTTTAGCCATTGTGGTGGGCATGTGTATTTTCTATGCCATTTATTTCTATGTGAAAATGATTAAGTCTGAAAAAAATTGAAACCTGGAATAAATAATAGTTTTGCTCAACTTTTGAAAGGATTATGATTGAGTTAGTGTCTAAAAAAGATACTAACTCTAACTATTATATTCAATTTAAAGGACTAAAAATGCGTAAAATATGCCTCACAGGTATCTCCGCCTTATTGTTTTTATTCCCTTCTTTAGCCGCTGCTTCAGATAACCTGAACCAATGGTATGCTGGGGCCAATGTAAGTCAGATTGACTACGATGAGAGCGGTTTTGATTCTTTCAACCCCATTACCCTGAACGCAGTAGTTGGCCGTAATATAACCCCTTACTACGGCTTTGAAGCCAGAGCTGGTTTCGGCGTTAACGATGACTCTGTGAGCGACGTTTTTGAAGGGTACAACATAAGCTTAGACCTCTCAGTTGATTACATCCTTGGCGTCTACGCGCGCGGCAACCTGCCGGTAAACGAGCGGTTTTCAGTCTATGGACTACTGGGTGTTTCACAAGCAAAAATAACCGCGAAAGCCTCTGTTTCCGGAACGGGTCAATCAGCAAGTGGAAGTTTCAGCGAGAGTGAAACTGATATTTCTTATGGAGTCGGTGCCAGCTTCTCGGTTAACGAAAGAGTGTCTCTGCAGCTGGAATATCTTAATGTGGTAAGTCCTTCTGAATTTGATATAAGCGCTTTATCGCTGGGCTTCTCTTACCGGTTTTGATGTAATCGGTCTGTAGGCCTAAGCTTAATTACCCCAATGCCGGACAGCCAGCATTGGGGTGTTAATAGCAGACTTTGCTAATGCGGTTCCACCCTGCCGTTTTGTCGAACGAAGGGTTCTTATCAAGTCCCCTCTCTCCGCCACATACAAAAAACCCCGCTTGCGCGGGGTTGATTGAAAATAATGTTTGGAGACAATGTCCGCAGCGCTTTGCGCTGCTGAGAGAGGGATTGACTCGGCCCATCCATGGGCCTCGCCCCTTCGGGGTCGCTCCACGTTGTGGAGCGGTCCAAAACGGCTGTCCTGCCGTTTTGTGACATCGTGCCTCCCTGCCGCTCGCCCTGCGGGCGTTACCTACGGTAACGTCCCAAACGGCGTCCTGCCGTTTGGTCGAACGAAGGGTTCTTATCAAGTCCCCTCTCTCCGCCACATACAAAAAACCCCGCTTGCGCGGGGTTGATTGAAAATGATGTTTGGAGACAATGTCCGCAGCGCTTTGCGCTGCTGAGAAAGGGATTGACTCGGCCCCTCCATGGGCCTCGCCCCTTCGGGGTCGCTCCACGTTGTGGAGTGGTCCAAAACGGCTGTCCTGCCGTTTTGTGACATCGTGCCTCCCTGCCGCTCGCCCTGCGGGCGTTACCTACGGTAACGTCCCAAACGGCGTCCTGCCGTTTGGTCGAACGAAGGGCTCTTATCAAGTCCCCTCTCGCCAACAAACAAAAAGAAAGGCCCCACGCTTTCGCGCGGGGCCTTTCTTTTTGTTTGGCGGAGAGAGAGGGATTCGAACCCTCGATACGTTGCCGTATACACACTTTCCAGGCGTGCGCCTTCAGCCGCTCGGCCACCTCTCCATAAGCCGCGTATGGTAGGGAATTCAGTGGCTTTAATCAAGAAAAATCAGTATTAAACGGGCTTTTCGGTGCTATTTTAACCAGTTGACTATTTTCTCACTGCTCCGACGAATAGGGGCGGCGCCGAGGAATACGAGCAGGAAAGCGATGGGCCAGGCTATGTAGAAGGCTCGCCACCACAAAGCGATAAAGTTCTCCACCCAGCCGACGTTGACAAAAGTGATAAGCCCGGTCATTAAAAATGACATATACACTGACATCAATAGTGGAAAAATAAGCTTTTTTATTAGGTTAGAGATCGCCGTACCCTTCTTTGTAGCTTGGGAAAATAAAATGAAAACCGGTTTCACGTAAACGGGTGTTATTGCAGCGCTTACTGCCACGAGGCCCTACTTCGGAGCTTTCGGCCAAGTCCTGAGTATCGAGCCCTAAATGCTGGGCTAACCAGAGTACGAAGTCGCGTTGTTTCACGGGTTCGTTGTCGCTGGCTAAATACAAATCGTCGAGTGACAGCTGCATGTCATAACGTCCAATCAGGTGCGAGAGAACACTGGCGACATCGCGGGAATGGATACGGTTGGTCCAGCTGGGTCGTAAGGTAATGTCACCACTGTATAGACTGGCTACCATGCGTTCGCGGCCTGGGCCGTAAATACCACTTAATCGCACTATCAAAGGCTGACAGGCGCTTTCGCGTAACAGTTGTTCAGCTTCTAATAAGCGCTTGCCGGTGAATTTTTCAGGTTCGGTGGGCGACTCTTCATCCACTTCTTCGCCTTCTTTCTGGCCGTAAACGCTGGTACTCGAAACGAAAACGACCAGTGGTTTATAATCATCCGGTTGTTCGGCGAGGCTTTCTTTTAACGCGCGCAACGGCTGCACGTAACCCTCTTCATAACCCTGGTCACTGAATTGCGTGGGGGTTAAGGTCAACACTATCACTTCAGGGGTGCGCTGTAACAACGCGTCCCAGTTGGCTTTAACTTTAGCGTCACCAGCTACCACTGGCCAGTCGCCGTGGTGTTTATCCGGGTTGCGCCTGACGCCAAGAACACTGAAGTCCTGCTGTTGCAATAAAGGTTGTAACTGAGAGGCGATATCGCCGGCCCCCATCAATAACGCAACTTTAGCCATAGTGGTTCCTTATTTGAAACTTATTATTTTAGGTTTCGAGCAAACTCCAGCATACGATTCAACGGCTTCATAGCTTCTTTACCCAGTTCAGGGTCGACATGAATTTCATGTACTTTGCCACCGGTGCTGAGGGCGTTCTCAATGGCTTCTAAGCCGTTCATTGCCATCCATGGACAATGTGCACAGCTACGGCACGTTGCGCCGTTACCGCCGGTTGGAGCTTCAATGAAGGTCTTCTCCGGAGCCTGTTGCTGCATCTTATAAAAAATACCTTTGTCTGTAGCCACTATAAACATCGAATTAGGCAGGGTCTGGCTAGCCTTGATCAGTTGCGACGTGGAGCCTACAGCATCTGCCAAATCCACCACAGCAGCGGGTGATTCAGGATGCACTAAAACCGCGGCTTCTGGATATTGCTCTTTAAGCGCTATCAAAGCCTGCGACTTAAATTCGTCATGCACCACACAGGCGCCCTGCCACATGACCATCTCGGCACCGGTCTGCTTAGCAATATAACCGCCAAGGTGTTTGTCCGGGCCCCATAAAATTTTCTTACCCTGACTATCCAGGTGCTCGACCAGCTCCAGCGCCATGCTGGAAGTCACCACCCAGTCAGCGCGGGCTTTCACTGCGGCAGAAGTGTTTGCGTAGACAACTACGGTATGGTCCGGGTGTGCGTCACAGAACTCACTGAATTTATCTGCCGGACAACCTAAATCCAGCGAGCAGGTCGCTTCCAGCGTAGGCATGAGCACGCGTTTTTGCGGCGTCAGAATTTTGGCTGTTTCGCCCATAAATTTAACGCCGGCAACGATTAACGTTTGCGCTTCGTGCTCCGCACCGAAGCGGGCCATCTCCAGCGAGTCAGAAACGCAGCCGCCGGTCTCTTCCGCCAGCGCCTGAATATCGGGATCGGTATAATAGTGAGCCACCAGCACAGCATTTTCCCGTTCAAGCAGAGTCTTGATACGGCTGATATGCTGAGCTTTCTGCGCATCCGTTAATGGCTTGGGTTTCGCCGGAAAACTATAATTCAGGTCATCCAGAGTCTGTACTTCTATCATAGTGCCTTCGCTTTGCTTGCGTGATACGCATAAATTCAGGTTACCCATTCATTATACGTAAATTTGCTATAACGATCACTTGGGGGCGGATCTTTATTTTTTCAAGGTTGAAAAAATGCTGAGGGGCACAAACAAAAAAGCGCCGGCAGGTGCCAGCGCTTTCAAAATAAGTGGTGGGTCGTGCTGGATTCGAACCAGCGACCAATTGATTAAAAGTCAACTGCTCTACCAACTGAGCTAACGACCCACACAAAAGGTGGTAGCTACAAGGAAGAAAGTGGTGGGTCGTGCTGGATTCGAACCAGCGACCAATTGATTAAAAGTCAACTGCTCTACCAACTGAGCTAACGACCCACATTGTTCCTGTGCAACGGCGGCATAGTTTACTAAAATCGCGCCTGCTTGCAACTATAAATAGTAAAAAAATTGCTGTTCGCTTATTTTTGCAACGAATCGGCTGTTTTTAGTACTTAATTTAACTTTATATTAACCAGCGGGCCGCTTCTGACTTACAAATCTTCTAAACGGGATCTGGCCAGCGTAGCCTCGGTGCTGTCCGGATATTCATTAAGCACCTGCTCAAAACGGCTCTCGGCTCGGCCATCGTCGCCTTCGTTCTGTGCGATAATGCCTAGTTTTAACAGACAGTCTGCCCGTTTACCGGAATCACGATGATTATTTACTACTTCTTCAAAATGCTGACGCGCCTGAGAGTAGTCGTTCCGTGCATAGAGTAGCTGACCTAACCAGTAATGAGCATTACCTAAATACTCAGAATCAGGAAAGGTATCGATAAACGCACGAAATTCAGGAATAGCCTGCTCATACTGACGATCTTCAAGTACCAGCGCTATTGCTCTGTCATAAGCCTGGTTTTCACTGAGATCATCGGAATAAGCCATAGATAATTGAGTATCACCCTCTGTAGACAGGGTGGGAGCGGCAGCAGCGCGTTCGCTACGCACTTCGCTTACCCGGCGTTCGATTTCCTGGTACAGGTCGCGTTGACGCTCCAGTACCTGTTCAAGCTGATGGGCGTGTTCTTCGGTAACACCGCGTAACTCACTGACTTCACGCTGTAATGCGCCTAATTGCTGCATCATACGAGCCTGGGATTGACCACGAGACTCCAGCAGACGCTCCAGGCGTTCAATTCGATTTTCCAGTGAGTCCTGCGCGTGAGCAGCACTGATAACGGGTGCGGGGCTTTGGGCCAAGGCTACGCCAGTAAAGGCGAGCGCTATTAATACACTGGTTATTCTCATGCTGTTTAATCCAACTTAGATCAAGATCAAAGTCGCCGGTACCAGCCTGAGACTGATACCGGCGTGAAGCCCGATTAGTATACTAAAACCGCACGGCGGTTTTGTGCCCAGGCGTTTTCATTGCTTTCACGTACCAGTGGCTTTTCTTCGCCATAAGAAACGCTTGAGATTTGTGAAGATAACACGCCCAGATTTTGCAGGTAGTCTCTTACAGAGTTCGCACGACGCTCACCCAGAGCAATGTTGTACTCTGGTGTACCGCGCTCATCAGTATGGCCTTCAATCACCACGTTGACTGATGGGTTGCTGACCAGGTAATCCGCGTGAGCAGCCAGCATCTCTGAGTATTCACCGTCAATAGTGGAGTCATCAAAGGCAAAGCTAACCGTATGTTCCTGACGTAACTCGGCATAGCGCTCCTGACGCTGTTCTTCAGGAGTCTGAGCACGGTCAGCAGCACCTGTTTCCACGCCACGGCGTTGTTCTTCACGAGCCTGTTCGCGGGTTTCACGTTCCGCTTCTGTCTCAGCAGTCGTGTCTTGAGTCGAGCTACATGCTGCCAATGCTAATACTGGCAGGATGAAAGCGAAACTTTTTAATAGTTTTGTAATTTGCATTCCGATTTCCTTTTATACTTTCAATGTAACACTTAAAGCAAAGTGCTGACTTATTTTACGACTTACAAAAACGGTGACCATGCTGGAGCCTTAACTTCGCCTTCACGGGAAGGCAGCCGAGCCCGGAAACGTCCGTCTACAGATACTAACGCCAGTACTTGTTGATTACGATAGGTTGTACTATAAATAATCATACTTCCGTTAGGTGCCAGGCTAGGAGATTCATCCAGGCGTGTTTCCGTTAGAACCTGAAAATTACGACCCGATGGAAAATCCTGCTTAGCGATATGATAACGACCGTTGCTACGGTTTACCATAATTAAATTGCGTCCATCCGGGGTAACCGAAGCTCCCAGATTAGACTCTCCGTTAAAGGTCAGGCGACTAATATCATTTGAAGCTATATCAACCTGATACACCTGTGCTCGCCCTCCTCTCTCTGATGTGAAAACCAGTTTATTTCCATCTGGTGTCCAGCTCGGTTCGGTATCTATCCGCCAATGATTGGTTATCCGACGCAGGTTTTCCGTTTCTACATCAATTACATAAATATCAGGTGCGCCGTCTTTAGACAAGACCATAGCAATTTTCGAACCATCTGGCGACCAGGCTGGTGAGCCGTTAATTCCCGCGAAAGACGTTAACCGCGTACGCTCCGTGCTGTAAATATCCTGTATAAATATTTCAGCCGTGCGGTTCTCAAAACTCACATAGGCAAGTTTGGTACCATCCGGCGACCAGCTGGGTGACATTAAAGGTTCTGGTGAGCGTAGGAGTACGCGTTCATTGTATCCATCATAATCTGCCACAATCAGCTGGTACGGCAGGTCCGCATCATGATCTACATAGACATAAGCAATGCGTGTCATAAAGGCGCCCGGTTCACCCGTCAGGGCTTCATACACGACATCGGAAACCCGGTGCGCATACTGGCGAAACTGACCGTCGTTTACCACTGACGAGCGACCTTCAATGATGTGATCATTACTGGCAACCAGCTGACCTTCGCGTAACGATTGCGCTTCGCCACCTGTGATCTGACCACGGAGCACATCGATTAATTCATAACTGACCTGGTAACGACCTATTGAGTACTCACTAACACGACCAATCAGTACCGCTTCCACACCCAGTTGTGACCATTGCGCATAGTCAATTTCCGCATCTCGGGAAGGTGTGCCTGGCATGTCATCAATGGAAATCGGATTAAAACGACCACTACGCATTAAATCAGCGGTGATAATTTCAGTCAGGTCCCCTGGTTTTGCACCGGGACCTTCCCATTCAAAAGGCACAACCGCTATCGGCCGGGCACTGTCGATACCTTCAGTAATGACAATTTCCAAGGCAGCTTCGGCCTTGCTGGCGATCAGCAAGAATAGCGAACTGAACACCACGACCAGGGTTAAGCTTAATTGTTTCATTGGAGTATTATCACCTCTGTATTAAAATTCCGGTTCAATGCGTAACCGAACCTGGCTCATCTGCTCATACACGGCCGGGTCTTCAGACACTGGTAAAGTACCAGCACGTAAAGCCGCCGCGCGACCTGCTTCGCAAACCGCTCTGTCACCCTCACCGATCTGCACGTTGGTTACAAACCCCGTACGTGACAGACTTATCAATAACACACAGGATTGATTGCGCATTGACGAATCAACGATTAAGTTGCGTTGAATTGCTTGACGAATCAAGGCCTGATAGCGTTCAACTTCGGTTTGCACTCGTTGCGAACGGGCCTGTTCGCGACGTGCCCGTTCCTGCGCTAATTCTTCTTCTAACTGTTGCTCGCGTTCAGCACGTTCGCGGGCTTCAGCTTCGCGCCGTTCCTGTTCCTGGCGCTGACGTTCCTCTTCCTCACGACGCCGCTCTTCCTCTTCCCGACGGCGTTGTTCTTCTTCCTGGCGTCTTTGCTCAGCGGCTTCTTCTTCCTGTCGGCGTCGTTCTGCCGCCGCTTCGGTTTCACGTTCAGCCTGCTCGGCTTCTTCGCGTATGCGCTGCTGTCGGGCCTCGGCTTCCGCCTGTTCCTGCTCGCGCTGCTCTCGTTCGCGTTGAGCCTGCTGTTGCTCTTGCTGCCGACGTTGCTCAGCTTCCTGCGCACGGCGTTCTAATTCAGCTACCCGTTCTTCTTCCGCCCGCCGCGCATCTTCCTCGCGCTGGCGAATTCGCTGCGCCTGCGCTTCAACCTGAGAGGCATCTACTGCAGAGGCACGCACAATCTCGACCTCTCCGGCAACCTCAACAGGCCGATCTGAATCCGAGTCAAACTCAAAGCTGATCAAAAAAATCAAAGCAATGGCCAGATGAATGGCAATCGCTTTAATAATAGGTATTTTGATACCTGTTTTTATGTTCGGTTCCTGACTGGCCACGTTAAGACTCCGGAGATCTCGTCATCAGGCCTACAGAAGGAACGCCTGCCCGTTGTAACAATACCATGAGTTGCACAACCTCGTTATAAGGCACTGCACCGTCTCCTTTTACTACTACCGGCGTATTCGGCTCATTCTGCAAATGGGCCGCCACCAAAGTAGCTAAGTCCACAGCTGACATGGCTTCATCCGGGTCATCACCCTGATTCAGGTAGTAGCGCCCTTCCGCATCAATAGACGCAATCAGCGGTGGTCTGTCATCTTCATCCAGCGCTTCCGCCTGAGCACGGGGCAAATCGACATCCACCCCCTGCGTAATCAGCGGTGCGGTAATCATAAAAATGATCAGTAGTACCAGCATGACATCGATATATGGCACGACGTTAATCTCCGCCATCGGACGACGCTTGCGTCTCTTCGGCATCACCCCTTCCATCAGGCTACTCCCTCTCCGGCTTTAACCTGCTCATTTGCATTCGCAGTACCGGAGGTCAGCGTCTGACGCTGCAAAATACCGGAAAACTCTTCCATAAAGTTAATGTAGTTGTTGTCCAGTAGTTCAACTTTATAACTGTACCGGTTAAAAGCGATAACCGCAGGAATAGCAGCAAACAGACCCAGTGCGGTAGCAATCAATGCCTCGGCAATGTCTGGAGCGACTACAGCCAGCGTTGCCTGCTGCACACCACTTAAGGAGATAAAGGCATTCATAATGCCCCATACCGTACCAAACAGGCCGATATAGGGACTGATAGAACCTACAGTCGCTAACACCGTCAGGTGGGTTTCCAGTCTGTCCAGTTCCCGTGAGTGCGCAACCCGCATCGCACGCTGTGCACCGGCAACTACTATAGGGCCATCTGCATTCGGGTTTGCACGTAACCGTGCAAATTCACGAAAGCCCGCATGAAAAATACGTTCCATGCCGGTCAGGTTGGCACCTTTAGCAGACAGCTCTTTATACAAACGGGCCAAATCAACCCCAGACCAGAAACGATCTTCAAATTTCAGCGACTGCTCCTGACTTAGCTTCAACACTTTTTTGCGCTGGAAAATAATAGCCCAGGATCCTATCGACATCAGTACCAGCAAAACCATCACCGCCTGTACTAATAAACTGGCCTGAAGAAAGAGACTCCAAAACGACAATTCAGCTTCCACGTGCTATTACCTCTGCAATTGGTGCCGGTATCGCAACCGGCTTCATTTCTTGAATACTGACACAGGCGGCTTTGACTTCCGCCGTGCATAAAAGTTGCCCGGCCTGATTACGAATAGTTTGCCAGAATGACATCGACGCTTTACGTTGTTGCGTAACTTCACAGGTAACGGTCAGCAAATCATTAAAGCGAGCCGGTGATTTTAAATCTAACACTACATGACGCACCACAAAAGCAGTACCGGCATGCAGCCAGCCATCCTGTTCCACACCCAGGTAACGCAACCATTCCGTACGCGCTCGCTCAAAAAACTTTAAGTAGTTGGCATAATATACAATGCCACCAGCATCGGTGTCTTCGTAGTAGACCCGTACCGGAAAAGAGAATTCACTCACCATCACCTCTGGATTACCTGCAGCCGCTACTATAACGCAAGGCTTTACACAATTTAAAGCGGCTTTTTTAACTGTTAAATGGAATGTAAAAACAGAGTAAACATGTCAATTTTGTAAATAAACACCTGAAATATGCAGTGTTCATTTTTTACGCAGACATTTATTAATCCATGCTTTTTTACATTAAAATAAATAAATCAATTAAAAACAGAGGGTTAACATAAAAACCCATTGTTTAGTGGTGGTTTGAAAATATCTACAAATATCCAACGGATTAATTTAATTAATGCGACTTCCCATAAAATCTCGTTTGAAAGTAAACTCATCAGACCTATAATAGCGCTTGTGTTTAGGGACTGGTGTACAGACCGCCCGAAAGCCGGAATTTATTAAGGATCTGTTGTCGCACTTCCTTATTATTTCCCTGGATTGTAATTCCTCCTTGTTGTTGTTTTGCCCACTCTTCTGAGTGGGCTTTTTTTTGCCTGCTAGATGGTGAAAAAGACGGGGTCAGAGCTAAAAATAACCACTAAAGATGGGGTCAAAGATGGGGTCAGAGCTAAAATTCACCACCCTACCTCCCCGAAGAAAAGTGGTGAAAAAGACGGGATCAGAGCTAAAAATAACCACTGCGGATAATCTCGACTAGCTCCCCATGCCCCATATTTATTAGCTTACAACACTTTTCAACGCTTTTTCTAAATGGTGAATTTTAGCTCTGACCCCATTTGGTTTTTTGGGTTTAAGTGGTGAGTTTTAGCTCTGACCCCGGGTTTGCTTGACCCCGGGTTTGCTTAATCTTTACTTAATCCGAAGTGGCGGTAGGCGTGGTTGGTGGCGACTCGGCCTCGGGGAGTGCGCTGGATGAAACCCTGTTGGATGAGAAAGGGTTCTAATACATCTTCAATGGTGTCTTTCTCTTCGCCGATAGCGGCAGCGAGGTTGTCCAGACCAACTGGCCCGCCCATGAACTTTTCCATGATGGCCAGCATGAGCTTGCGGTCCATGTAATCAAAACCGGCTTTATCTACATCTACCATATCCAGCGCCAGCGAGGCGACTTCGACGGTAATATTGCCATCGGCGCGCACTTCCGCATAATCGCGTACCCGGCGTAACAGACGGTTTGCTATTCGTGGTGTGCCACGGGAACGGGCAGCGACTTCATAGGCGCCTTCTTCGCTCATCTGCAGATTCAGAAAGTCAGCCGAACGTTTCACAATAGTGGTTAATTCACTGACTGAATAGAATTCCAGCCGCTGCACTATGCCAAAACGATCGCGCAAGGGCGAGGTCAAAGCGCCGGCGCGAGTGGTGGCACCAACCAGAGTGAAAGGCGGTAAATCAAGTTTAATAGAACGTGCAGCAGGACCTTCGCCGATCATAATATCCAGCTGATAGTCCTCCATGGCGGGATAAAGGATTTCTTCCACTACAGGGCTTAAGCGATGAATTTCATCGATAAAAAGCACATCATTTTCTTCCAGATTAGTCAGTAAAGCAGCCAGATCGCCGGCTTTTTCCAGCACCGGCCCGGAAGTAGTTTTAATGCTGACATCCATCTCGTTGGCAATAATGTTCGCCAAAGTGGTTTTTCCTAAACCCGGGGGACCAAAAATAAGCACGTGATCAAGCGCATCCTCGCGAGCGCGAGCGGCTTCTATATAAATGCTCATCTGCTCTACCACATGTTTCTGTCCGGTATAGTCAGCAAGCATTTTGGGCCGGATAGCGCGGTCAATGACTTCATCTTCCTTGCTGGCCGTGGCCTGTATCATGCGGTCTGCTTCAATCATTTTTTGCCACTTTTACTGAGTAAGGGGTTACACCATAGTTTTAAGAGCATGCCGAATAATGGCTTCAGAGTCCATCTCTGGGGTTGCTACTTTATGCACCGCTTTTTCTGCCTGGGCTGGTTTATAACCCAGTGCCAGCAGTGCGCTCAAAGCATCGTCTCTTGGACTCGCTACAGCTGGCACAGGACTGTCACCGAGCGCATTACCCGGCAATCCGGTATCCGGATTATCCTGACCGAAGTCTTTCAGTCGATCACGCATTTCAACCACCAGTCGTTCGGCGGTTTTCTTGCCCACCCCTGGTATTTTAACCAGCGTGCTGATATCACCTTGCTGTACGGAAGAGACAAACTGCGATGCCGACATACCGGACATAATAGCCAGTGCCATTTTAGGCCCCACACCCTGAGCTTTAATGAGCTGACGAAACAAAGCCCGCTCATGCAACTGATTAAAGCCGTATAGCAGCTGTGCGTCTTCACGCACTACAAAGTGGGTCCACAGGGTGGCTGGCTGGCCAACCGCGGGAAGCTCAAAAAAACAGGTCATAGGTAACTGAATCTCATAACCTACCCCGCCAACGTCAATCAGCAGATCCGGGGCCTGTTTCGCAATAATGCTACCTGAAATACGACCTATCACATTGTTACCTTTTTAATAAAATACGAACTATTAACGCAGTCGGCGGCGCACTGTCTTGCGAGCTGCACCGGCCATGCTAACCATGCTTTGCCGGGTATGGCAGTGACAAATAGCCACCGCCAGAGCATCAGCGGCATCTGCCTGCGGTGTGGCGGGCAGCTTTAAAATTTGCACCACCATATGCTGTACCTGGGTTTTATCCGCGCCACCGCCGCCAACAACCGCCTGCTTGATCTGTCGTGCAGAATACTCAGCCACCAGCAGGTCCTGTCGTGCGGCAGCTACGATTGCAGCGCCCCGGGCCTGGCCTAACTTTAGCGCTGAATCCGGGTTTTTCGCCATAAACACCTGTTCAATGGCAAATTCGTCGGGTTGAAACTGGGCAATTAATTCGCTCACGCCATCATGGATACGACGCAGACGACTGGCAAGAGGCACTTCTTCGTTATTGCCCACCACACGGATGCAACCACTGCCAAGATAGGTCAGGGTGCGGCCCTGCTGTTGCACAATGCCATAACCGGTAATACGTGACCCTGGGTCAATACCCAGTATGATGCTCATTCCTGCCAGGCACTGTCAGGGATATCGGCGTTATGATAGACATCCTGTACATCATCAAGATCTTCTAACGCGTCTATTAAACGGATACAGCTGCGCCCAGTGTCTTCATCCAGCTCGGCTTTGGTTGCTGGCACCTGTGTTACTTCAGCGTCGTCGGCTGTTAGCCCTAATGCCTGCAAGGCGTCTTTGACTGCACCAAAATTCTCAGGCGTAGTAAAGACATCAATAGCGCCGTCGGCATAGGTCAAAATATCTTCAGCACCACCTTCGAGGGCGGCTTCCATAACCTTATCTTCGCTCTGACCTGGGGCAAAACTGATAACCCCGCGCTTACTGAATAAATAAGCCACCGAACCGTCGGTACCCAGATTGCCACCGCTTTTACTAAACGCGTGGCGTACTTCTGATACGGTGCGATTCCTATTATCGGTCATGCACTGCACCATCACCGCCACGCCACCGGGCCCGTAACCTTCATAGGTGATTTCTTCAACGTTATCACCGTCGAGCTCTCCGGCACCGCGTTTAGTGGCGGTATCAATGGTATCGCGCTTCATATTATTCGACAGCGCTTTGTCTATAGCGGCACGCAGGCGCGGGTTAGTTTCCGCATCGGCTCCGCCTTCCCGCGCGGCAACGGTAATTTCACGGATAAGTTTGTTAAATACCTTACCGCGCTTCGCGTCCTGAGCCGCTTTCCGGTGTTTAATGTTGGCCCATTTAGAATGACCTGCCATTATTAAACCTCCTTATCTCTTAACCTTTTAGCCTTTCTCTTTCAGTGCCTTCACGGCTATGCCCAGCTCATCAAGCGCCTGAGTATTGGCGTAGCCCGGAGCATCGGTCAGCACACAGGCTGCCGTGGTAGTTTTCGGGAAGGCAATCACATCACGAATGGACTGCGCACCCACCATCAACATGACCAGGCGATCCAGACCAAAAGCCAGGCCAGCATGCGGTGGTGTGCCATATTTCAAAGCTTCCAGCAGGAAACCAAATTTCTCGTTGGCTTCTTCATCACTGATGCCCAGAATACGGAACACTGCAGACTGCAGGGCACTGTCATGAATACGCACCGAACCACCGCCGACTTCACAGCCATTAAGCACCATGTCATAGGCATTAGATATCGCCGCTTCCGGATTGGCTTCCAGCTCGTCGGCTGTAACACCTACCGGCGCAGTGAACGGATGATGCAGGGCAAATAAGCCTTCATCGGTAGCTTCAAACATTGGGAAATCAACCACCCACAATGGACGCCAGCCGTTTTCGTTCAGTTCAAGATCTTCACCCAGCTTAAGGCGCAGCGCACCCAAGGCTTCAGTCACTACAATGGCGGAGTCCGCACCAAAGAAAAGAATATCGCCGTCTTCTGCAGCTACCCGCTCTAATAAAGGAGTCAGTGCCTCGTCTGGTAAGAACTTCAGAATAGGTGACTGCAGGCCATCACGGCCCTGGGCTATATCGTTCACTTTCAGCCAGGCCAGACCTTTTGCACCATAAATTTCGACGAACTTGGCGTAGTCGTCAATATTTTTACGGCTCAGTTTAGCAGCACCGCCGGGGACTTTAATCGCCGCTACGCGACCTTTGGCATCATTAGCAGGGCCGGCAAAAACTTTAAATTCAACGTCTTTTAAAATATCAGCCACATCGACCAGTTCCAGCGGATTACGTAAATCCGGTTTGTCGCTACCATAACGGCTCATGGCTTCACTGTATGGCATACTGGGGAAATCGCCCAGATCCACATTCAGCAGCTCCTGAAACAGCTCACGGACCAGTTTTTCAGTAACTTCGCGCACCTGTTCGGCGCTCATAAATGAGGTTTCAATATCAATCTGGGTAAATTCTGGCTGGCGATCAGCGCGCAAGTCTTCATCACGAAAACACTTCACGATCTGATAATAACGGTCAAAACCTGACATCATCAGCAATTGCTTAAACAACTGCGGTGACTGGGGCAGTGCGAAGAACTTACCCTTGTGGGTACGGCTGGGCACCAGGTAGTCACGAGCTCCCTCAGGAGTGGCCCGGGTGAGCATCGGAGTTTCAATATCAAGAAAGTCCTGACCATCCAGGAAACGACGCACAAAGCTGGTGACTTTGGCACGAAAACGAATTTTGTCATTCATGACTGGGCGACGCAGGTCCAGGTAACGAAAACGCAGCCGTTGTTCTTCGCTGACTTCACTATTGAAATCAATAGGCAGGGCATTGGAGCGGTTCAGAATAGTCAACTGCTGCGCCAGCACTTCGATTTTTCCGGTCTTCATATCGCTGTTGATCTGACCCTCGGGTCTGGCCAGCACCTTGCCTTCGATCTGAATGCAGAATTCCTGACGCAGGCTGTCGGCTTTATCAATAGCCGCACTCTGTTCAGGGTCAAATACGACCTGCACTATGCCGTCACGATCGCGCATATCAATGAAAATCACCCCGCCTAAGTCGCGGCGACGGTTGACCCAGCCCGCTAAGGTTACAGTTTCTCCGACCAGGGTTTCATTGACTTGTCCACAATAATGACTGCGCATGCTCTCTAATTCCTGTTTGTTGTGCTTGCAAAGCCGCCCAAAACAAAGCAGGTGGAAAGCACCTGAGGCGACCAGTTAACGTAAGGCGCCATAGTATATCGGACTGACAGCTAATGTCATCTTTCCGGCGTCATCGAAGCGGCCAGCTGAACATCATTTTTGCCTTCCCGTTTGACCTGATACATCGCCTTATCTGCCAGGCGCAATAAAACATCGGCCTGATCCGCGTCATCCGGATACATTGCGATGCCAATGCTTACGGTCACTTCGGCGGTAACGCCATCCAGATCATAGGGTTCAGTCACTTCGGCGATCAGTTTTCCGGCCACGGCCAGGGCTTGTTCGACATCATCCAGCTCCGTCAGAACAACGACAAATTCATCACCACCAAAACGGCTGACAGTGTCGTTTTTACGCAGTGCTCCTTGCAGCCGCTGCGCGATTTCAACCAACAAGCGATCGCCCGCATCATGCCCCTCCCGGTCATTTACTTCTTTAAAGCCATCTAAATCAAGGAACATGACAGCAAACCTGAGTTTATGCCGATGATGCAAATGCACCGCCTGCTGCAACCGATCTGTTAACAAACTACGATTGGGCAACTGCGTCAAATCATCATGTTTTGCCAGATATTTTATTTTCTCCTCGACCTCTTTGCGGCGCTCAATTTCACGTCGCAAACGGCTATTCCAGACAAGGAATACCAGAATGACAAAAAATACCGCAATACCAGCGCGAAGTGACCACTTACGTACCTGCTCTGCACTAATTCCCTCATCAAACTGATAATCGAACCAACGCTCGTTAATAGCGGAGCGTTCAGCTTCGGTAATAGTCTCTATCGCCCTGTTAAGTACAGGAACCAATTGCGGCCAGTCTGAGCGCACTCCAAACGTCACCTGATCCCCAGGTTCGTCGCGTAGTAAAGATATCGCTATATTTCCGGTGCGCTGCTCGCGAATACGCTCGATCAAAAGCGGTAGACTATCAATATAACCATCAGCCGCCCCTTCCAGCACAACGGTCAGTCCCTCTTCCGGCGTATCTACCGCAACCACATCAATATCTTCCACCTGCTTCAGTTGCGCCATCAGGCTATAACTGGCCACCATAGCAATACGATAACCACTTAATTCACTGAGTGAATCTACCGACAAAGCCGCATTTTCACGGGAAGCTATAGCCCAGGGGGTTTCCCAATAAACATCACTAAAGTTGACATATTCACGGCGTTCTTCAGTATCACTTAAAAAAGGCAATACATCTATTTCGCGGTCACGTAATGCATCCAGGCAGCGTTGCCAGTCTCCACAAGGCTTCCAATCGATTAGCAACGGTGTTCGCTGTTCTATTAAACGCATAATGTCAGAGTCCAGACCCACTACACGCCCTTGTTCATCCTGCATAATAATCGGGGCGGAATCCGCTGGCAGGCCAACTCGTAAGGCACCTAGTCCTTCTAACCATTGCCGCTCGCCACTTTGCAGGACAACACGACGCGGCAGGTAAGGGTAATACTGCAGGTTTTCGTCGCCCACCCAACGCTCTTCAATACGCACTTTCTGCTGCCAGGGAATCATCGCAAAACCATCTTCAATACGTTCCGCCAGCGCAGCATCTCCCATAGTCGCAACGTATACGGGCAGTGGCAGCTGAGGCGTAGCAAAAGTCCGCAAATTATCGATAACACTGCTGCTTTGCCGTTTCCGCGCAGTTATCAAAGCAGGACCTACAAACCCCTGAATCTGTCGTTCAAGAATCGCCTCTTCAACATCTTGCAAACTGTTAAAAGGAAGAATGCTTATTTGCGGTGCAAGCTGTTGTAAAATATCACGTTGACGCTGATGCGAGGCCACCATGCCCAAGGTAACTGAATCTGCCAGTTCACTCAGTCTCTCTGCCGAAGTTTGTTCTGGATCTGCATATACCAGCAAAGGTGTATTGTAATATTCAATGACAGAGGTTAATCCAAACTCATCCATGCCCATTTCAGTAGCTGCCAGCATAACGTCGGATTCTCCGTCCTTCACATTCAGGTAGCCTAAGCGGTTGTTCATGGGCACAAACTGAATTGGGATGTCTGTCACTTCAGACCAGGCTCGCCATAGATCGATCAGAAGCCCCTCCGGCTCCCCTTCGTTGTTAGTCGCCGACAAGGGCCAGGCATCATCAGGGGCGCTCAGTCGAAGCACAGAGTCATCTTTCAGATCCCGAGCGACCATACCTTTTTTAAGAGCCTCAGTTTCCATCAACGGCAGGCGGCTCAATCTGTCCAATAAATCTTCGCGCGCCGGCTGCAAAGCTACTGTAATACGGTTCTCGCCAGCTTCTACGCGTCGATAAATAGGGTATTGCCGCATAAGTTGGGAGACATTCGCAAAGCGAGGGTCGAGATATTCATTAAACAAAAAAACCCGGATCTGGTTGTTCAACGCCGCGTCAAAAAGCGCATGCACATTGTCATAAGTACGCAGGCGAAGATTCGGATAGTGTAGTTCCAGCCAGCGCTGGTCAGGAGAGTCAGCAACCACACCGATAACCCAGGCAGTCGCTTGATCTGGCGTGGGAAATAAAGGCACACTTTGATGCAGCCACAGATAATACTTATATTCGGCAAGAGTCGGCCCGGTGGCTAATGAGTTGGTCAGCCCGGCAGTCACACCGCCGTAAACATCCGCTTCACCTTGCGCTACCAGCGCTAACGCCTGCTCATGAGACTGAAATATGAACTCGACATCAATATCTTCCGCTTCGCCAAAGGCGCGCCAGAGATCCACCAGAAAACCATTGGCTTCATGCTCTATACTACCGGCATAGGCTAGCGGTGGCTGCTGATCATTCAACACCACTTTTAATACCGCCGCATCCGTGGCTTCAGATATAGCATGCCGGTCACTGTTTGCCTGTACTGCCAGACTCATCACCAGCAAAGTACAAAGCAGCAATCCGGGCAACAGTTTTTGCATCATTAAAACTCAACTGGTTGCGCTGCGAGGCTTCGGTTACAATTCTACTATGAATCCAGTACCTAAGCGATGTTGAATTAAAATGACTGTGCCGCGCGACGCAATTTACGCTCAGCCTTATTCTGAATTGGGTGACTTTGCCTTTGATGAGAAAGTAGCTGAAGTTTTTCCGGATATGATCAACAGATCAGTACCAGGCTATGCAACCATGGTACATACTATTGGTCGCCTGGCCGGTCGCTTCGCTCAGCCAGACAGCGTTTTATATGACTTAGGTTGCTCGCTGGGTGCTTCGACTCTGGCACTGAAACAAAATAATAAAGCACCGGGTTGCAGCATTATCGGCATCGACAGTTCAGCAGCCATGGTCGAGCGCTGCCAGGCCCATGTTGATGCTTTTCGTGGCGATACGCCGGTGCATATTGAACAGGGCGATATTTTGCAAACCAAGTACAAGCCCTGCTCCGTCGTTATACTTAACTTCACGCTGCAATTTATTGCGCCGGAAAAACGTCAGCAACTGTTGCAACAAATTAGCGACGCCATGCTGCCTGGCGGACTGTTGGTGTTGTCTGAGAAAGTACGTGAACCTGAAACTGTATGTGACCAGGTGCTGGTTGACTTACATCATGATTTTAAACGCGATAATGGTTATAGTGAGCTGGAAATCAGTCAGAAAAGAGCGGCGCTGGAAAACGTTATGCGGCTGGATACCCTACAGCAACATCAGCAACGCTTGCAGGAAACCGGTTTCAGCCAGGTACAGAACTGGTACCGCTGTTTTAATTTCACCTCCACATTCGCCATTAAATAAATACTGAGGCTATTGTGATCGATTACCACCCTTTTCTTGCTCGCCTGGCCCTTAGTCCTGCACGTCACTGGCTGCGTAGTTTGCCCGCGGATCTGCACCAGTGGCAACAAAGTAACCTGCATGGTGACTTCGCAGATTGGATGAAAGTACTGAAATTATTACCCGATGTTAAAAGCACAGCCTGTGATATCGAAAATAAGGTTCAGTTTGGTCAGGCTAGTGACATCGACAGCGGGCAAAAAGCTCGCCTCGAAGCTCTGCTCAAAAAATTCAAACCCTGGCGCAAAGGCCCGTTTGAGCTTTTTGGCACCCACATTGATACCGAATGGCGCTCCGACTGGAAATGGCAACGGGTATTACCTCACCTGGATGACCTGAGCGGCCGTCAGGTGTTGGATATTGGCTGTGGTAGCGGTTACCACCTGTGGCGTATGAAAGGTGCCGGCGCCGATCTGGTGGTTGGCATTGACCCCAGCCAGCTTTTTGTTGTGCAATTCAAAGCGCTGCAGAAATACGCTCCACCCGATATTGCAAAAGATGTTGAACTACTTCCGATTGGCGTAGATCAGCTACCTGAACTAGGCTGTTTTGACACGGTGTTCAGTATGGGTGTACTTTATCACCGTCGCTCCCCAATAGATTTCCTGCATCAGTGCCGCGCTCAGTTACGATCTGGCGGGCAACTGGTACTTGAAACCCTGGTCGTGGACGGCGACGAACAACAAGTGCTGATGCCTGAAGGCCGTTACGCGCAAATGCGTAACGTCTGGTATTTACCCAGTATTCCCGCTCTGTCATTATGGATGCGGCGCTGCGGCTTTATTGATATAAAAATAGTAGATATAAATGCTACTACCACCGCAGAACAAAGAACAACAGAATGGATGGAGAATAAATCTTTAGAGGATTTTCTTGATCCAAATGATAACAATAAGACTATTGAAGGGTACCAGGCACCAAAACGTGCCGTACTTACCGCTCGACGACCTTAACTGATGATCTGGTATCAGTGTTCTTATGGACGTTCGATATATTTCCAAAGTGAAGGATATCAATTGTGAGCATTTACAGACCGAAAACCACGGTAGAACAGTGGCGCATACTACAGGCCGTTGTCGATCACGGCGGTTACGCTCATGCAGCAGACAAATTAAGTAAAAGTCAGTCATCACTTAACCATGCCGTTGCTAAACTGCAACAGGTTCTGGGTGTGCAGCTGCTTGAGGTACGCGGGCGTAAGGCTTATTTGACGGATATTGGCGAAGTCATGCTGCGCCGGTCACGGCAACTGACGCAGACAATAACTGAGTTGGAACAACTGGCAGACAATCTTCATTTTGGTTGGGAACCAGAAGTCCGGCTGGCTATTGAAATGGCTTGTGACCGCGCTCCGCTGATGCCTGTGTTGCAGAAATTCAATGATGAAAGCCGCGGTAGTCGTCTCATCATTGATGACACTGTCCTTACCGGCACGCTGGAACAGATTCTGGAACAAACTGCAGATGTGGTAATTTCCCACCACCTGCCAAAAGGTATTTTAGGCGAACCTTTCAGCGAATTCAGAATGGAGCTGGTTTGCAAACCAGACCACCCTCTTGCCCAAATGGAACAACCCATAAAACAAGGTGACCTCATGCATCACCTGCAAGTTGTCATTCGCGATACCGCGACTAAACCCTCAGAAACTTCGGGTTGGCTAAAGGCAGAGCAACGCTGGACCGTGAGTCATTTTGATGAGGCCCTGAGACTGATAAAGAGTGGTCTGGGTTTCTGCTGGTTACCGACCTACTTAACCGATCAAGCGGTAGCGAAAGGCGAGTTAACCCGCCTGCAACTCGATGGCAGTTCTCACCGCAGTGGTTTGCTTTACCTGGTATTACCTAAAGGCGAAAAAACAGGACCCTGTGCCCGCTTGCTGGCCGATAAGTTACTTCAGCATCGCTCAGTAGAAAGCATAGATCAGGCTGCAGCCAATGATCAGCCTGCAGCCAATGATAAAGCATCACCGAACAGTAAAACCGCGCATAGCATTGCCTGAGTCCATGATATAAGGCAAAAGCCTGGCTATTTGAGCCAGGCTCTTACCTCGCTTCCCAATTCCGGATGCCGCTTGGCATATTCAATAAAAGCTTTGACATAACCGAGCTTGTTACCGCAGTCGTGGCTTTTACCTTTCATATAATAAGCATTCACCTGTTGTTGTTCGAGTAACATTGCCATGGCGTCGGTCAGTTGTATCTCGTCGCCAGCCCCTACTGGGGTGACTTTCAGCAGTGGCCATAACTCGCGCGTGAAAACATAACGCCCGACTACGGCTAAATCCGATGGAGCACTGTCAACCGATGGTTTTTCCACCAACTGACTGATAGGCGCTTGTTCGCCAGCAGCCAGTTTGGCACCACCTATATCGGCGATACCATAGTTGCTTACCATTTCATGCGGAACTTTCTCAACCATGACCTGGCTCACCTGGTTCTCGCTGAAACTACGTACCATCTCAGCCAGGTTGTCTTTAGTTAGATCAGCAGTCTCCTCATCCAGTAAGACGTCAGGCAAAACCACCGCAAACGGCTCGTCGCCGACCAAAGGTCGTGCGGTTAGAATCGCGTGGCCTAAGCCTTTAGCTACGCCCTGACGTACATGCATAATAGTCACCCCAGGCGGGCAAATAGACTGCACTTCATCAAGTATCTGGCGTTTAACCCGTTTCTCCAGCGTGGCTTCCAATTCAAAACTGGTATCAAAATGGTTCTCAATTGAATTTTTACTGGAATGAGTGACCAGTATAATTTCCGTCAAACCGGCAGCGGCGCATTCATTAACGATATACTGAATCAAAGGTTTATCTACTAACGGCAACATTTCTTTCGGTATTGCTTTAGTAGCGGGTAGCATACGGGTACCAAGACCCGCGACAGGGATTATGACTTTACTAACGGCCATCTTTTGCTTCCTTGTTGTTCGACTTAAACTTCAGATTCTTACTTCTAATTGGCCCAAGTTTACCACCAGCAGAAGCTAAAATGATATGATCGGCCTGTGATTTACGTACCCACAGGAAGTTTATGAAAATTTACTGGAGCGCCCGTCGTATCCCTGAGCTGAAAGCATTTAAAGCCACTGACCGGGCCTTGATCATCCAACTTGCTGCACGTTCAATGCCGCTGCCACGTCGTTTCCTGACCAAGACATTGCAACTCGTTGTACTAATAGCTCTGTTCTGGCAACTGATCAGCGTAGAGAGCTGGTTATGGCGTATTCTGGCATTACTGGCCGCTGGTTTGTTCTATCCGTTACTGTTGCACCCGCTAACACTTAACCTGAGCCGCCCTTACCTGCCCCAGGCAGCCCGGGATTATCGCGCTATGCAAGAGGAGAAGCAGGATTCCGCCGACTGATATTGAGCCAGGCCAGGTCATCACCAATGCGCAGGCTCTCCTGTGCAGTGAGCTTGCCCTGATGAAAACTATAACTTGCATGCGACCATATACCCACAGCTAAGTCCGGCTTACTTTCGACGCTTAGCTTCAAGCTATCCCCCGCGTGTCCCCAGTGAATAGCGCCACTATCACCATCTATCCATACAACAATCAGATCAAATGCGGTTTTTATTTTAGAGTGGCAAAGTTCTGCATTGAGATGCTCAAGAACTTTATGTGGGTATTTCAGCAGGTCTTCATCGCCGCCTGCAGACAGGCGTAGCAAAGGGTTAAATAAGGTTTTTAAGACTAATAAGGAGATCAGAGTCTGGCCAGCTACTGCCTGGGCACTTGCGATCACAGCCATCGCCTGGTTACCTGGCAGCTTATAATAGTCCAGCCAATAATTCTCATGGCTTAGCTCAGATAAATGATGCGATATAACAAACGAGCCAACCGCTAAATCACCTTGGGGTATCAGGTCTTTAGTTAAACGTTGAGTCACGGCCTGATTGTCGAATAATACGTCGATATGGTCATCCAGCTCCCAACGCTCGCGTTCCCAGCTATCTTCCAGGCTCGAGCGGGTCAGACAGTTCTGGATGGCGAGATCAATGGTTTCGAGCTGCCCTACTGGTTTGACTAGATAATCCCAGGCACCCAGACGCACTGCTTCGCGAATATCAGACATTCGTTCAGAACCGGAAATTACTATAACAGGTACCTGACTGCAGTCTTCTACCAGCTTTTGCAGAATCTGCAGACCTGACATCTGCGGCAAATTTAAATCGCACAACACAATATCAGGATCGTCGTTTTGACAGGCTTCTAATCCACTTTCTCCATCCGCTGCCAAGGTCACTTTATAACCACGATTCTGCAAAAAACGGGTCATTAGATCGGCGAAAACATTATCATCTTCTATCAAAAGCACTCGCGTACTTTTCATCGCTGACTCCGCATTAATTACAACTTAGAACTGTAAGCATTGTTCAGCATTGCTGGTTAGTCAATACAGTACTTGTAGGTCGCGCTTAATTAGCTGCCAGGCAAAGGCGTCTTCCCCGCTTTCCCAGCCATCATCGTCCCAATCGTCCCAGTCATCGTCATAGTCCTGGTCCCAGCGGTCTTCACGGGGCGGATCGCCATCATATACCTTATCCTGCCAGTAAGAGAAATAGGTCTCGCGCACAAAAGAATATTCATCCAATGAATTCTCCAGAATGCCTTCTACTTCCTGTAACTGAATTCGCTGTTCCAGTCCCCGCAATGCAAAGCGGGCGACGTTCACGTAAAAATTAAGATACATAGTGGGTGAATAAAGCTCATCCACAAAGTCGCCACCACGGTCTATCACCACAGTCGGGCCAAGGCCGGGCAGCATCACATAAGGACCATCCGGGGTTCCGTAGACCGCTAGCGTCTCGCCAAAGGTCTCCCGATCCTGTTCCAGCCCCATATGGGTGGCTACATCAAAAAAACCTAACAAACCTACCGTGCTGTTGACCACAAAACGGCCCACGCTGACCACCGCCGACTTAGGTTTTCCCTGCAGCAGGTTATTTACTACCGAGGGTGGTTCGGTCAGGTTTTCGGTCATATTATAAATACCCCGACGCACCGGTTGAGGTGTTTTGGAATAAACATTGGCTGCAGGAGTAATGAAAAACGGGTCTAATATATTGCGGTTTAAGCTCCACATCCGGCGGTTGAATTCTTCGAAGGGGTCGCGCTCATCGCCAAATTCAAATTCCTGGCCGGCTTCTTCCTGCTCATTATTGTCTGGGGTACTGGAACACCCCGCGACAAAGAATATCCCTATCAGGCAAAAAATTAACCGCCAGCTTTTCATCAACGCAGCTCACTTATGATTATATTAACCTGCTGCCCCGACTCCCTGGACAGCATACGGGGACGCGCTTCCATAACACCTGGA
The DNA here is from genome assembly GCF_003987145.1 of Aliidiomarina minuta. Classification (NCBI taxonomy): domain Bacteria; kingdom Pseudomonadati; phylum Pseudomonadota; class Gammaproteobacteria; order Alteromonadales; family Idiomarinaceae; genus Aliidiomarina; species Aliidiomarina minuta. The sequence continues at coordinate 1,352,582 of NZ_PIPL01000001.1, forward strand.
CGCACTTCAATAGTATCTTCGGTGGTCAGACGCGCACTCAAAAGCCAGTTATCTATAGTAGCCAAAGTATGTTCAGGCATCATCGCGTCTTCTTCGCTAAGCGTGACCGTGATCGGAAAGTCACTAACCCGTTGACGGACTACAGCCGCTGGCGCTCGCTCACCATCAGGATCACGAATAAAAACAAATAAATTAGCATTGAACGGCATCTCATTGCGCAGCTCATCGGTTATATCCACAGTCACTGTGACATAGATAAGATCGCCGGACAAACGTTCCTGGGCCTGCTCGAGTGACTGCTCTATAGCTGTGTAACGAGGGTCGCTCTGGTCCAGAAGCGGTAAGGTTATTTCCCAGGCCTGCACAGCCTGCTCATAATCACCCCGTTCAAAGGCAATCACACCTAATAAGCCCAACGCCTCAGCATTCATTGGCTGCACTTCAATCACCCGGCGAATATTACGCGCCGCCTGACCCAGTTCGCTGTCGCTGCCGGACATAATCAACGCCTGCGAATAGGTAATCAGCGTACTGGTACTATCGGGTTCTAGCGATAACGAACGCTCAAAAGCTTCCAGTGCCTCATCCAGCATGCGTAGCTGCATCATCAGGCGCCCGTAGATAGCCCAGATATTACCGTCAGGGCGATCTTCCAGTCGTTGCCGCAGACCTAGCGCGAGTGTCTGCACATCCTCTGTACTGGCGCTCTGGTCACGCTCAACTAGTATCTTTTGACTCAACTCCGGCAATTTCTGCAACGCAGAATCTGCATAGCGCTGTTGTTGCCAGCTATCACCATACAAATACACACCAACGGCAATCAGCACCAATAAAATAATAGGAATCAGAATACCGGCAGGTTTTTCCTGAATAGGTTCTTCATCGTCCGCATTGTCACTGACAAAGCTTTTTTTCAACTCCAGTTCCGCTTGCGCATGTTCCTCTTCAGACAGCGAGCCTTCTTCCATCTCAAGCTTCATTTCGCGCATACGGGCTTCATACAGTTCCCGGTTCGATTCCTGAATCGTATACGCGTGATCTTGTTTGCGCCGCACGAACACCATCAGTGCAACCGCCGCCACGAGTAAAATAACGAGCGCCAGATACCACATCATTCGCGTCGCTCCTTGTCTGATTGCTGTTTTTCTTCTGCCATTAATTCATCCAGGCGCTGTTGCTCGATAGCAGACAGTTGGTCGGGTTCACGGCGCTGCTGACGGACGCGGTAAATAATAGTGCCAATGCCCAGTAGTAATACCAGCCCAGGTCCCCACCAAAGCACCATAGTGGTTGCATTCATCGGCGGTTTGTAATGCACAAAATCGCCATAACGTACGCGCATGAAATCGATAATTTCATCACGGCTGGCACCATCTTTGGTCATCTGATACACCCGCTCACGCAAATCCAGCGCCAGTGGCGCATCGGAATCGGCAATGCTCTGGTTCTGACATTTAGGACAGCGTAGTTCATTAATAAGCTGCCGGAACTGACGTTCCTGTGCTTCAGTTTCAAAGGTATAATTAGCGTTTTCAGCGGCTGCCGGCAAACTAAAACCGCTCAGCAATAAAACGCCCATTATGGTTAATATCTGGCTCATCAGTCGCATTATTTCACCTCCGCCTGACGTTCATCAGGAACTGGCAGCCCCACATCACGACGCGCCTGGTAATACAAAGGCGCCACTTTATCGTCCCACACGCGCTGGTTCATATCCCCGACATGCCGATAAAGCACCACGCCGTCAGCATCCAATACAAAAGTCTCAGGCGCACCATAAACACCTAAATCCAGCGCCAGCATGCCGCTTTGGTCAAACAGATTGATTTGGTACGGGTCACCCAGATCCTGCAACCAATTTACCGCGGCCGCGCGCGAATCATCTTTATAGTTAAGGCCGATAATATAGACGTCTTTCTCACGTAATTTATTTAAAAAGGTATGCTCGGCATAACAAGTCGGGCACCAGGTTGCCCAGACATTAAGCAACATCGGACGACCGCCAACAATGCTCTGGTCATGAGTTCGGTCTGGATTATATAAATCCGGTAACTCAAAGGACGGGATTTCTCGTCCCACCAACACTGATTCAAGCTTGCTCGGGTCGGAAAATAAGCCGCTGTATAAAAAACCAGCCAGGCCAACAAAGCCCAGCAACGGCAATAAAAATATTAAAGTGCGTACACGCTGACTCATACTTTAGCTCCTGTGTTGGCCTTAGCCATCACTTTGCTGCGTCGTCTGCCCAGTCGATAGCGCTTATCACTAATGGAGAGCGCACCGCCAATCGACATCAACAAGGCGCCCGCCCAGATCCAGCGTACAAAAGGTTTAATATGAATACGCACAGCCCAGCTACCATCATCAAGTTTGTCGCCCAGGGCAATATATAAGTCACGGAACAGGCCTACCTGCAAACCAGTTTGAGTCATCACCTGACGCCGTACATGATAAAAACGTTTCTCAGTTTTCATGGTGTCTATATAACGGCCATCTTTAGTCACTTCAAACCAGGCCGCATCGCTTACATAATTGGGCCCTTCCAGCTGCTCTTCGCGCTCAAAACGGAAAGTGTAACCACGCTCAGTGAACGTATCACCTGGCGTCATTCGTACATCCCGTTCTATGTCATAGTTCTGCACCATGCTGATACCTATCACCATCACAGCGAAACCGACATGCCCAAGCACCATACCCCAGTGACTGCGGCCAAGTTTGGTTAGTCCCTGCCATTTATTGTCGCGTTTCGCCACACTTAAATGCAGTTCAGTAATAGCACCCAATAACACCCAGAATGCCAGAATCAGACCAAGGACTGCTAGTCCACTAATGTGGCCGGCGAAAATAGCTGGCAAAGCCCAGCCAAGGGCTACCGAAAGAACCGCCATCAGCAACAGCGACTTCTGCAATTCCGGCCATTTCTGACGTCGCCAGCGCACCATAGGCCCAATACCTAACATCAAGGCAAAAGGCACCGTCAGCCACATAAAGACTTCGTCAAAGAAGGGTTCACCAATAGAAATGGTGCCCAGGCCCAATTCCTGATGAACCAGCGGCAGCAAAGTACCTATCATGACGACCACTGTGGCTGTTACCAGTAAGATATTATTACCCAGCAACATGACTTCACGAGAGAAGAGTTCATAGCGCGAATGACTGACCACTTTACTGGCGCGCAAAGCGTACAGCAGCAAAGAGCCGCCAATAACTACGCCAAGGAACGCAAGCAGGAAAGTTCCCCGGGTGGGATCGGTGGCAAAGGCATGCACCGACACCAATACCCCCGAGCGCACCAGGAAAGTGCCCATCAGGCTTAAACTGAAAGCGGCAATCGCCAGTAGCACAGTCCATGACTTGAAAGTGCCGCGTTTCTCCGAGACCGCCAGCGAGTGAATTAAAGCGGTACCGGCGAGCCATGGCATAAAGCTGGCATTTTCAACCGGATCCCAGAACCACCAGCCACCCCAGCCGAGTTCGTAATACGCCCACCAACTGCCTAAAGCAATGCCTAAAGTCAGGAAGATCCAGGCTGCCAGCGTCCAGGGTCTGGACCAGCGCGCCCAGGAGGCGTCGAGCCGGCCACCCAGCAGAGCTGCAATAGCAAAAGCAAAGGCGACCGAAAACCCGACATAGCCCATGTACAGGAGCGGCGGATGAATAATCATGCCCGGGTCCTGTAACAAAGGATTCAGATCCCGGCCATCGACCGGAATCAGTGGAATGGTGCGATCAAAAGGATTTGAGGTCATCAGCATAAAGAGATAAAAACCGACCCCTATCATGCCCATAACCGCCAGAACCCGAGCTGCAAAGACCAGCGGCAGGCGTTTTGAGAATACCGCCAGCGCGGCCGCCCAGCTTGCCTGTACCAGCATCCATAGCAGGAAAGAGCCCTCGTGCGAGCCCCAGACTGCAGTGATTTTATAAATCAAAGGAAGCTGGGTGTTTGAATTCTGAGCAACGTTCTCAATGCTAAAATCGCTGACCATAAAGCCCCAGACCAGAGCAATAAAGGAGATCAGCGTAAATACAAACATGCCATAGGTCAGCGGACGGGCCATTTCCATTTGGCCACCGTGGCGGCGCTGCACGCCGACCAGGGGAATAATAGTCAGCAATACCGAAAAGGCAAAAGCTATGGAAAGTGAAAAGTGACCGACTTCAGCGATCATATTCACCTCCGTTCTCTTGTTGTTGCCATTCGGACGCTGGGATGTGCTCGATACCTTTCAGCGCTTTTGCCAGCTCAGGTGGCATGTATTCTTCGTCATGCTTAGCCAGTACTTCCGACGCCAGAACCCGATTCGGGGCAATTAATTCCCCCTGCGCGACAATACCCTGCCCTTCGCGAAACAGATCCGGCAAAATGCCGTTGAATTCAACGGTTACCTGCGATGGCCCCTGATCGACAAGGTCAAAGGCAATAGTTAAACCGTCATCAAGCCGGGTCACTGAACCCGGCACGACCAGCCCGCCAATGCGCAAACGTTGACCAATCTGAGGCTTCACCTGTTGGGCACCTTTACCCTCGACTATCTCAGTCGGAGTGTAAAACAAGTCTATGTTCTGAGATAACGCATAAAGCACCAGCGCTGTAGCGGCGGCAATGGACATTAAAATAATACTGACGACGGCCAGGCGTCGTTTACGTCTTGGGTTCATAGTGATACATCTTGTTTAGCGTGTTGAATACGTTGTGCACGGGCTGCCTGTTTAAGCGCTTCTTTGCGCAGTAGCCGACGCGTGAATGCGGTGTGCCAGGTTAGTACCCCTAAACACAAAAAAGTTGCCGCAAATGAAAGCCAGACATAAAAGCCATAGCCTCCCATCAGGATAAATTCCTGCCAACTCTCAAACTGCATTACTTACCTCGCTGCAAAAGTTCAAGTGCCCAGGGCCGGCGGATTTCACGACGCAGAATTTCATTGTTCAGTCGCAAAATAACCAGTGCTGCTGAAATACCTAAAAAGCCCGCCAGGCACATTAGCAAAGGCCAGAGCATTTCATTTGCAATAGCGGGCGCTTCAAGCCGGGTTACCACACGGGTGATAGTAGAGCCCTGATGCAGGGTGTTCCACCAGTATACCGAGTAATGGATTATGGGAATATTAATGACCCCCACCATAGCCAGAATACCGGCGGCTTTAGCGCCGGTACGCTGATCTTCAAAAGCCACATACAGGGCCATGACACCTAAATACAAAAAGAGCAGAATAAGCTGCGAAGTCAGTCGCGCGTCCCATATCCACCAGGTTCCCCACATCGGCTGGCCCCAGATAGCACCGGTAAATAAGGAGATAAAGGTTAACACTGCCCCCACGGGCGCTATCGCCATAATAGCCCATTCGGCAGTGCGGATTTGCCACACCACTGCGATTAAAGCCGCAATCGCCATACCGACATAAAAGCCCATTGACCAGATAGCAGCTGGCACATGGATGAAAATAATGCGGTAGCTCTCGCCCTGTTGGTAATCAGGCGGTGCAAAAGCCAGGCCCCATATTACGCCAACGACCAGACAGGCCAGCCCGGGCCAGACAAACCAGGGTAAAATCTTCTGATTTAAGCGAAAAGTTGCTTCCGGTTTTGCATAGGGGTGTAACCAACGCCACATATTAATTCACACTCACTTGTAAGGCCGCTTTTACTGCCAGCGGCGCTAAACCTAAGGCCAAAACTAAAAATGCGGCCATCAGAGCCAGCGGTCCGGCTGGAGACAATTCATAAGTTGCCGCTTCAATAGCAGCCGTTGCAAAAATCAGCAATGGGATCAGTAACGGCAATAATAACAGGCTTAACAAGGCCCCACCGCGGTTCAGGCTGACCGTTAAAGCAACACCTATTGCACCTACTGCACTTAATACGGGCGTACCCAGTAATAAGGTCAATATTAATACTGGCAGCGCCTGCATCGGCAGGCTTAACAATAATGCCAGCAGAGGCGATACCAGTAATAACGGCAATGCGGTGATAATCCAGTGCACCGTAATTTTTGCCAGTACCGATAGCTCAATCGGACAAGGCAATAGCAACATGTGTTCCAGCGCCCCGTCACGAAAGTCGTCGCGAAACATGCGTTCCAGCCCTAACATGGCAGATAACAAGGCGCTGACCCAAATCACACCAGGTGCGATGCGGCTCAAAATATCAGCTCCTGGCCCAACTGCCAAAGGAAATAAAGTTATCACCACCAGCAAAAAAATTATCGGATTCAAAAATTCGCTGCGTTGACGCCAGGCTACCCGCAAATCGCGACGTATTAACTGGGTAATCACCTGGCCTGAGGAAACTCGTTGTGTCATTACCACTGATACTCCAGTTGCATACGGACAAATGCCTGTCCCGCCCAGTCTAAAGGCTGATGCGAAGTCAGCACAATTGCCCCACCTGCAGCCAGGTGTTCGCCAAAACGCTTATGTAATAGCGCAATGCCGGCAGTATCCAGCGAGGTAAACGGCTCATCCAGAATCCATAAACGGGCGCTTGTCAGCCACAGCCGGGTCAGCGCGATACGCCGTTGCTGTCCTGCCGACAAATGACCTGCCGGTACGTCTTCAAGACCGACCAGGCCCAACTGCGCCAGCAACTCAAAAGGTGGCGCCTGCAATGGGTGACCTTGCACCGCTGCAAAAAACTCAAGATTCTCGATTGCAGTCAGTTCCGGTTTGACCGCCGCTTTGTGGCCAATAAATAACATATCGCGTAAAAATTCACCGCGTACCTGGTCGCAATTTTCAGCACAAAATTTGATCTCGCCCGCTTGTGGCTTTAATAAACCGGCCAGAATGCGCAGTAAAGTGGATTTACCGGCACCATTGGGGCCTTCAATCTGATACAGCTGACCGCTGTCGACAGTCAGATCCAGGCCACTAAACAAGGTGCGCTCACCGCGCACCGACGTCAGTTGCTCTGCCTGTAAAATGCTTTGCATACAGCGTATCCACATCATTGTCTGCCTATGGCTACCAGGTAACCCACAGACAGCGGCTTAAAATGGCCGCTATTTTAACATAGAAACAAGTGCCTGCGCGACTTTACAGCCCCCCTTCCGACAGGCACTATGCAGGGCATGGATAAAATAGTTGCCAGCCTTCGCCACAGCCTTCTGCAACAGCTTTTGCTACCCGCCAAAAGTGCAGAGAAGCTACCCGGCATTAACCCTGAAGCCGCGAAAAGCGGTAGTCAGTCCAGTCATACTCAACTGGCGATGCCGCCGGCACTACGGCAATTAATGGCCTCTCAGCAGTCACCCGCACAGCTTATTCAACTGTTACAGCAAATGCCAAACCAGCATAAACTGTTAGACACGCTGCTCAGCCAACTGCAGTTGCCCGCAAACAAGCTGGCTCAGCCGCAGCAGTTACGCCAGCTGGTCAGTGACTGGTTTGCCACTAATCCCGTGCAACAATTAACCCAGCCACCGGTCAGTAGCCCTGCCAACTGGACGCAAAGCTTAAGCCCCGCATTACTGTTGCTTTTACTGGAGCGATTACAGACTAATCAGCAGGCGCCTCAGGTGCGCCAGCTACTGCAGAACCTTTTTGCCTCTACAACGGCAAGTGCAGCGGCGCCTGGTGCAGCTCCAGGCGGACTTATGCAACAGCTCTTTAGCCAACTGCAGGGCAACTTAAATCAAATACGTTTGAGCCAGGTACAGCTCGCTGACAGCAGTGCTGCACAGCAACCTGATTATTATCTGCTGATGCCTTATGAGAGTGAGCAACAACAGCGGCAACTCGAGCTGCTGTTGCGCAAACGTTACCAGAAAAATGAGCAAGAGAAAGACACTGAGTTCTGGCTGTTCAGCATGCGCCTGCAGCCAGAGCGACTTGGGCCTGTGCTGGTCAAAGGGCGTTGGGATGGCGAGCAGGTGCAGCTGCGCTTTTATACGTCCGGCGACAGCGCCTGTCGCTGGTTGCAAAAACAACTACCCGCGCTTAATGAACGTCTTAAAGCACAAGGCCTGAGTCAGGTAGACAGCGAAGCACATACGGGACGGGTACCAGAAACCCTGGCGCCGCAGCCCGCTGAACTAATGCGGGTGAAAGCATGAAGAACGAAGAAAAAAGCGCTATAGGTTTAAGTTACGATGGGCAAAATGCCCCTACGGTGATTGCCAAAGGCTTTAATCAGTTAGCCGATGAAATTATCGCACTAGCCAAAGAACAAGGCGTATTGGTGCACGAAGATCCGGAACTGGCCAACTTCCTATCCAAACTCGATGTCGGCGACGAAATCCCCCGCGAAATCTACGTCATCATCGCCGAAATCATAGCCTTCGCCACCTGGCTCGATCTCAAAGCCTGAGTTGGTTAAAAAGATGGGGTCTGACCCCATTAGTTTCACCGCATCTTTAACGGCGACTATGGAGAGAGATGAGTAATTCAGCTTCGTTACGGGGCAGTTCACATTCGGCCATGAGCTCTTCCACATCAGCGCCTTTTTCAACGAGCTTGGCAGCGCGTTGATAGAAGCGACTTTCCGGGGTCTGTTCTTCCAGCTGTTGCTGTGACTGCTGCAGACTGTCCTGTAACTCAGATAATCGCGCCTGCTCTTGCCGCAATAACGCAAAACTTTGCTCTACTTCACGCTGACGTTGCTGCAATTCGCTGAACTGCTGCATTATATATTGTTGCTCTTCACTCACTGGCTCAGTAACCCGGCGAGCCTGCTCTGCAGCTGCCCGCTGAGCCGCTTTCTCAGCAGCATCACCGGCGGCTTGCGCAGCTGACTGAGCAATTACTCCAGTCAGCTTAAGTTGTTCCTGACGATGAAGGTACAATGCGATCAATACCACTACCACACCCGCCAGTGCTGCCAGAGACAGGCTTAAACCTAACCAGTGCGATAATATTATTTGCTCCATCTTCAGACTACCTTGTTAAATACGTGAGATTTCATCCCACTCATCGTCAGTCAGCAGCTTATTCAGGTCAACCAGAATTAATAATTCACCTTCACGATTACTGACACCCTGAATAAATTTAGCGCTTTCTTCTGTGCCTACGTTAGGCGCACTGTCGATTTCTGAGGTGCGCAAATAAACCACTTCCGCCACACTGTCTACCAGTATACCAATAACCTGCTGGTCCGCTTCAATGATAACCACACGGCTATTGTCGGTCACTTCCGCGGCAGGCAAACCAAAACGAGTACGGGTATCAATTACGGTGACCACGTTGCCACGCAGATTGATAATTCCGAGCACGTAATCGGGAGCACCGGGAACCGGAGCTATTTCACTGTAACGCAGCACTTCCTGAACCTGCATGACGGCAATACCGTAGGTTTCTTCTTCCAGCTGGAAGGTTACCCACTGCAGAATTTTATCATCGCCATCAGTGGCGGTCTGGTTTTTCAAACTACGGTTGTCTTGTTTAGTGCTCATAATTTACTCCATGCCAGTCAACTACTACTTAGTCCTGACTATTCAACCCCTGTTCCAGCATCTCGACCATGGCATCTACGTCCAGAATAGCGCACATTTTTTCGCGCACTACGCCGGCCAGCCAGGGTCGCTTGCCATTGCTACTTTTTCGCCATTGTACGTCATCTGGCGACAATGATTCTGTGGTTACTAAGCTTTCACACGCCAGCCCCCAGCGACTTTCATTCAACATGATCAGATAACGGTAACCTAAAGCGTCGGCCATTTCCTGATTGTATTTTTCTGGCATCACCCATTGAGCTGTATCGACCACATTCAGCTTTTCTTCACGATTGGTCATAATTCCTAAATACCAGGGCGGCTTGCCAAATATGGTGCTGGGTTCCTTCCACTCATGAATACCGCCCAGGCTTTTCAGCGGAACGGCAAGCTTGAGGCCTGCCACACTGAAAAAGAGTGCCTGGAAATCACCTTCATGGTAATCCCGCATACTATCAGCAACAGGGGGTGGTGGAACTTCAACCAGAGCCTCGGACTCAGCTGCAATCTCGTCAGTCTCTTCGACTTCGTCAATCGTCTCAACTTCAGGTTCCGCTACAACCTCAGCTTCTACCGGTGTCGCCTCAACCTCAACAGGTTGTTCAACCTGAGGTTCGGTTTGCTCTTCGGTTTGCGCAAAGGCCTCGTCTTTAACCGCGCTGGCCTGCTGCAATAACTTCTCTACTTTTGCAGTATCCAGCACAGGGGCCGTTCTAATCTCTGGTTCTTCGGTTTCAAGCAGCAAGGCATCCAGGTATTCATTCATTGCCTTGTCTCGTGAAAAGCTACTCATGAGTTCCCCTTACACCGGCTGGTCTTGCGACAGCAAAGTGCTCAGCAGACCATTATAGGCAAAAACACCCCGTGAATTGGGCGCATAAATAGATGGCGGAGTCTGTGCTGTACTAGCATCACGAAATTTAGTGTCTACAGGTATCATGCCGTTCCATACCAGGTCGCCATGCATAGTGCGTAACTTCTGATACGCCTCTAAAGATGCCCGGGTTCGTTTGTCATACAAAGTGGGCACTATAGTCACCTGATGTTGCAGACTCTTAGAATGCTGAATTAATTTCAATGTACCCATCATGCGATCCAGCCCTTTCAACGCCAGGAACTCGGTCTGTACCGGAATAATAACGCGGGTACTGGCGGCCAGCGCATTGACCATTAACACCCCAAGTACTGGCGGCACGTCAATCAATACGTAGTCATAGTCATTCTGCAGCAATTGAGTTAACCGGCGAATCACCAGCCCCATGCCACTTTGCGTGCCGAGTTTGCGATCCAGAGTGGCCAACGCCATGGTCGCTGGCAATACATCCAGGTTGTCAAAACCACTGGCGCAGATTGTCTGCTGAGCCTGCTCACGGGTAACGTCTTTGCCCGCCAGAAATAAGGCGTACATGCTATTACTGAGATCATCGGTATCGATATTAAAGTAATAAGTTAAAGAAGCATGCGGATCCGTGTCGATCAGCAACACCCGCTTGCCACGCTGCGCGAGCATGCCACCGAGGGTCACTGTGGTGGTGGTTTTACCCACCCCACCTTTTTGATTGGCAATAGCCCAGACAATCACAAGCTGCTCCTACTGATAACCCACCTCACGCATAATGCTTCTGGCCATGTTATTCAGAGCAATGCTCTTTTCCGCGATACCCGTGCTGGCAACGGCCTGAGGCATACCATAAACAACACAGGACTCCTGGTCCTGAGCCCATATTTTTGACCCCTGGGCCTTGAGCAAGCGGGCGCCTTCGCGGCCATCCGCGCCCATACCTGTCAAAATAACGGCCAACGCGCTATTGCCATACACTTTGCTCAGTGAGGCAAAAGTAAGATCGACACTAGGGCGATAGGTAATACGTTCACTTTCATCAGCTTTTATACGCAAACGTACATTGCCTGGCCGTCCATCCGCGAGCATTTGCATGCCGCCAGGTGCCAGATAAGCAACGCCGGCTTTAAGCACATCGCCATCACTGGCTTCGCGCACTTCAATCTTACATAAACCATTAAGACGTTGGGCAAAGGCTTTGGTAAAGGCCGCAGGCATATGCTGCACCAGCACTATCGGGTAAGGAAAATTAGCAGGCAGTTGCGTCAAAATTGTCTGCAAGGCAACAGGGCCCCCGGTCGAGGTTCCGATCGCCAGCACTTTATACTGGCTGTTAACCTGCAGATTAGTACCACTAACCGGCGCTGAATCGGCACTCGAAGTACGGCGAACAGGTGCCGCTGGCGAAGGTCTGGTCGCAGCAGGCTCAGTGCGGGTGACTGAACGTCGTGGCACCGACTTACGGGCAATGCTTATAACCCGCTGCTGCAACACATTAACCGCGTCTTCACGATTACGCGCTATATCTTCAAATTTTTTCGGCAGAAAATCTAAAGCGCCCGCTTCCAGTGCATCCAGCGTTGCCTTGGCACCATCGTGGGTCAGGGAGCTGAACATTAGAATAGGTGTTGGGCATTCCGCCATAATACGACGCACGGCACTGATTCCGTCCAGTACCGGCATTTCTATATCCATGGTAATTACATCAGGCTTGAGCTTTTTTGTTTGCTCTATAGCGGCTTCACCGTCTTCGGCGGTACCAACCACATCCAGCTCGGCTGATGCATTCAGTATTTCACTGACCCGGCGCCGAAAGAAGCTCGAGTCATCTACTACAAGAACACGGATTGTCATTAATTGAATTGCCTTTTAGCGTTTGGCGTAATGCTTTAATAAGCTTGGGATATCCAGAATCAGGGCGATGCCACCATCACTGGTGATAGTCGCGCCAGCCATGCCGGGCGTGCCTTGTAGCATGCTGTCGAGAGGCTTAATAACTACTTCTTCCTGACCAATCAGCCCATCCACCACAAAACCTACCTGGCGAGTGCCAAGCTGAACCACAACCACGTGACCATGATCCGGGCGGCTTTGCCGATCCGCATTTCGCTGCAACCAATGCTGCAGATAAAATAAAGGTATCGCTCGCTCACGCACAATCATAGTGCGCTGCCCGTCTACTGTATTAATAAGTTTCTTGTCCAGGCCAATAATTTCGCTGACCTGAGCCAGTGGTAAAGCAAATGTCTGCTTCGCTACCAGAACCATTAAAGTAGGTAAAATCGCCAGCGTTAACGGCACTTTAATTTCTAAAATAGTGCCTTTACCCATTTCTGAGTCAATACGTATAGAGCCATTGAGCTGGTTGATTTTGGTTTTCACCACATCCATACCCACACCACGACCAGAAACGTCTGATATTTCTGTCTTGGTAGAGAAGCCGGCTGCAAAAATCAGGTTATAGGCTTCTTCATTGCTCATACGGGAGGCAGAATCTTCGTCCAGCACCCCTTTTTCTATGGCAATTTTTTTCAATTTTTCAGCATCCATACCGGCGCCATCATCGGTGATGGTAAGCAGAATATGATCGCCTTCCTGAGAAGCACTTAGTTTAACTACACCAACCCGTGGTTTGCCTGACTTTTCACGCTCGTCCGGCATTTCAATGCCGTGATCGACAGAGTTGCGCACCAGGTGGACCAGGGGATCGGCGAGTGCTTCGACCAGATTTTTATCTAAATCGGTATCTTCACCGGACAATTCCAGGGTGATTTCTTTTTTCAACGTACGGGCAAGATCACGCACCACCCGAGGGAAGCGGCCGAAAACTTTCTTAATCGGCTGCATACGGGTTTTCATCACTGCGCCTTGCAGATCGCCTGTCACTACGTCCAGATTAGCAATGGTTTTACTAAGCTCTTCGTCATCCACATCCTGCTTGCTGTCAATGCTCAGCAAGCGGTTGCGCACCAGTACTAATTCGCCGACCATATTCATGATCTCGTCCAGTCGCTTAGTGTCGACCCGAACTGTAGTTTCGGCTGGAGGTGGAGCAGTCTTCGCCGCTGCCTTAGCAGCTGGCGCTGGCTTGGCCACTTCTGCTTTAGCCGCCGGAGCTTTCGCTGCAGGTTTAGCCGCGCCTTCGTCTGTAGTGGCCTTGAACTGCCCTTTACCATGCATATCGTCGAGCAAGGCTTCAAATTCATCATCTGAAATTTTATCGTCGCCGCCTGATGATGCTTTTTCAGCCGCACTGTTCGCTTCTGCTTTAGCCGGTTTATCCGGCTTGGGTTCTACCGGACCACTACCATGCAGCTCGTCCAGCAAAGCTTCGAATTCGTCATCGGTAATATCGTCGTCAGACTTCGACTGAGCCGCTTTTTCCGTTTTGGCTTTTGCTGCCGGCGCTTTTTTACTGCCATGCAACTCATCCAACAGTGATTCGAATTCATCTTCAGTAATTTCGTCAACACCACCTTCACCACTTACACTTTCATTCTGGCTGGCAGCGGGGGCCTGCGGTGCTGCAACAGGTTCAGCTTCGTCTTCACTGGCAGGTTTGCTCAGTTTTTCCAACAGCTTCAGCAATTCGGGATCAGCTGGCGTGCAATTTTCACGCGCCCGAACCTGAGCGAACTGCTCATTGATAGTATCCAGCGACTGCAGGATTATATCCATCAGCTCTGATGAGACTTTTCGTCCGCCGTTACGCAAGGTATCGAATACGTTTTCCGCGCCATGACAGGTATCCACCAGCTCCGTCAGCGACAGAAATCCAGCGCCCCCCTTCACGGTATGAAAGCCACGGAAGATTGCGTTCAACAAATCACGATTATCTGGATCATTTTCTAATTGAACCAGCTGCTCAGAAAGCAGCTCCAGAATTTCTCCGGCCTCAATTAAAAAGTCCTGTAGAATATCTTCATCTACATCAAAGCTCATTCGCTCGGCGCTCCTAGAATCCTAAACTCGATAGCAGGTCATCCACATCATCCTGGCCAGTAACTACGTCATTACGTGAGTCCGGGTCGATAATGGGGCCTTCCGCTCCTGTGGGCTGCTCTTTTGCGGCTTTCGCCGGGCTGCCTTTACGCTCTGCACGGGCTTTTTCCTGATCGCCAAACACCGTTAACAGCTCAATCAAACTTTCTTCGACTTCCTGTACCAGTTCTATGACCCGACGGATCACCTGACCAGTCAAATCCTGAAAATCCTGCGCCATTAACACTTCAGTCAACAACATATGCAGATTTTCACTGTTGCCACGAGCCTGCCCAAAGAAGTTATCGAGCTGATGACACATTTTCTTGAATTCTTTTAATTCAATGTCACGGCTCATTAACTTATCCCAGACTGGGCGGATATTATCAATTTCACGTCCCAGACTTTCCGCCAGCGGCAGGCTGGCCTCTACTGCATCCATGGTTCGGTTAGCAGCATCTTCAGTACGTTCCATGACGTAGTTCAGGCGATTTTTGGCATCCGGCAAGTCATCTGAAGTCATTTTTTCCAGCCGTGGATCGAGCTGAAAATCAGATAACGAATCATGCAACTGACGGGTAAGTTTGCCAACAGACATGAACAAGTCATCGCTGCTCTCATCTTTTAAACCAAGGAAAAGCGCGTTCGCTTCTTCCTGCTTATCAGCTTCGAGTAAGATTACCAGCTCACGTGCCTGTTCAAGGCTAATTGCCGGCCCAACTTCGCTTTTCATAGGCTGGTCCTTGCTTTGATTACCCAAGACGTTCAAACACTTTGTCCAGTTTTTCTTTCAACGTGGCCGCCGTAAAAGGTTTTACTATATATCCGTTTACACCCGCTTGAGCTGCCTCAATGATCTGTTCACGTTTCGCCTCCGCCGTCACCATAAGCACAGGAATCTCTTTCATGCTGTCGTCGGCCCGAATAGCCCGCAACAGATCAATCCCCTGCATACCAGGCATGTTCCAGTCAGTTACAACAAAATCAAAATCACCATTCTGCAGCATCGGCAGCGCGGTAGTACCGTCATCTGCTTCTTCTATATTCTGGAAACCAAGATCACGTAACAGATTCTTGATAATACGTCGCATCGTAGAAAAGTCGTCTACGACCAGGATTTTCATACTTTTATCCAAAGTACCCTCCACTGAGGCAATTGATTTATAAAAGGTTAATTATTATATCAGCCAGTCCAGTCTTGCATACGCGATTTTAGTCGTAGCATGGCCTGGCTGTGTATCTGACTTACCCGAGATTCGCTGACACTTAATACTTCACCAATTTCTTTTAAGTTCAGTTCTTCATCGTAATATAAAGACAATACCAGCGCTTCACGTTCTGGCAAAGTCCGAATTGAAGCTGATAAAGAGCGCTGGAACGCATCCTGCTCTATATCATTAAAAGGGCCATCAAAAGAAGCGTCCTGCTTATCAGAAAGCAAAGCGTCTTCCGTTACCCCTAAATCTTCGATGCCAATCATACGCCCTGAGCGCACGTCATTCAAAATATGATGATAATCATCGAGTTCCATATTCAGTTTTTCGGCAACTTCCAAATCCCGTGCATCGCGGCCAGTCTCACTTTCAACTTCACGAATAGCGGTCGCAATCAGGCGGCTATTTTTATGCACTGAACGAGGTGCCCAGTCGCCACGCCGGATTTCATCCAGCATGGCACCGCGAATACGGATCCCGGCAAAGGTTTCAAAACTGGCCCCTTTGCTATGATCAAAATTACCTGATGCCTCCAACAGGCCTATCATGCCTGCCTGAATCAGGTCATCGACCTGCACACTGGCGGGTAAACGGGCCACCATATGGTGCGCTATACGTTTCACCAGATTGGTATGTTGTTCAACAATCTGGGTCCGGTCGTCGCGAGATATCGCGTAGGCAGCTGCTTTACTCATTGGCCACCCCTTTATAGGTTGTCGGCTGTTGTACTAATTGCTCAATAAAAAATTCTAAATGACCGCCTGGCTGACCACTGACCGGCCACCTGGCCGCCCGGTGGGCCAGCGCTTTAAATGCCAGTGAAGAAGGCGATCTGGGAAAGGCTTCTATCACCAGTTGCTGACGCCTCACGCCTTTGCGCAGGTTTTCGTCATAAGGCACTATAGCGGCCAGCTCCAGCGCTACATCAAGGAAGCGGTCGGTCACTTTAGTCAGCTTGTTGAATAAAACCTGCCCTTCACGCATGGTTCGCACCATGTTGGCAATGACTTTAAAACGGAACACCTGATGCTCCCGGCTGAGTACCTTGACCAGTGCGTAAGCATCAGTAATCGACGTAGGCTCGTCACAGACCACCAGAACCACATCCTGAGCAGCACGGGAAAAACTAAGAACCATATCCGATATGCCTGCCGCAGTGTCGATGATTAAGACATCGAAATCTTCCTGCATGGAGCTGAAGGCGCGAATCAGGCCAGCGTGTTCTGCAGGGCTTAATTCAACCATATTGCGGGTGCCTGAGGTGGCTGGCACTATTTTTATGCCCGCCGGGCCTTCTACCAGAATATCATCTAAGTCGCACTGTCCAGCCAGCACATGAGACAGATTCCGGCGCACTCGTAGCCCCAACATGACATCTACATTGGCCAGCCCCAAATCAGCGTCCAGAACTAATACTCGCTGCCCTTGCTGAGCCATGCCCACGGCCATATTCAGAGAAACATTGGTTTTACCCACGCCTCCTTTGCCGCCGGTGACCGCAATCACCTTGACCATGCTCTGCTTCATCATTTTGCGTAAACCGCTTGCTTGATCTATCACGATAGTTATCTCTTCTTATTACTGCTGTGACAGCTGCGAACTCGCTTCCGCATTAAAGCGGTAGCTCTCGGGCTTAGTCTTTGCTGCCATAGCTGCAGCCTGTTCTATCAGATAACGCGCATCAGCTACCTTGATATCTTCAGGAACCTGCTGGCCATCCGTCAGATAACTGATCGGCAGGCTGTTATGAATCGCGGTACTTAATACTTCACCCAGGCTCAGACATTCATCCAGCTTGGTGAAAATACAGCCATTCAACGGAATCTTTTTAAACTGGCGCACAATTTCATTCTGCACCGGAGCCTGGGCTGTCGAGGAAAGCACCAGGTAAGGCCGGATACGCAGTCGTGAGTTTTCCATCAAGGTCGACAACTGCTCACTTAAACGTAAGTCTCGCTGGCCCATTCCTGCGGTATCTATCAGCACCAGGCGGCGCTGACGTAGCTGTAATAACACCGCATTTAGTTCGTCGGCGTCTTTGGCTACTTTAATCGGGCAACCGATAATCCGGGCATAGGTTTGTAGTTGCTCACTGGCGGCAATCCGGAAGGTGTCCGTAGTGACCATAGCGACACTGTCCGGCCCATGCATCTGCGCGTAACGCGCGGCTAATTTAGCAACCGTAGTCGTTTTACCTACGCCAGTCGGTCCCACCAGAGCGACAATGCCGCCCTGCTGTAAAATATCATTTCGGGTCGTCGCTATCTGGCCCTGCAATAAATCGATGGTTTGCTTCCAGGCTTCATCTTCACTTAAGCCTTCCGGAATAAAACAGGACAACTGATCCGATACCTGCTCGGTAAGACCAAGTTCAGTCAGCTTCTTTATCAACATAGCGCGGGTCGGTTCTCGGCGCTCCATATCCTGCCACATAAGCCCTGATACCTGCTGTTCCAGCAAGTTACGAATGGCAGACATATCCGATTTCATAGAGCTGATGGTGGCGTCCTGAGTACTCAGGCGCTGCTGCAAAACATCCTGCTCTGCGCCTCGCGGAGAAGGTCGCTGTGAAGATTCCCTCGATTCTCTGGGCGCTGCAAAACCAGCATAGTGTTCGTCATGCTGCTGGTTATGTTGTGCTTCCTGACTGGGGTCCAGGGGGTCATACGCAGGCTTAGCTTTTTCTTCCCGGCTACGGCGAGGTGGCACAGGATCAGGTTCTCCCTGCTGGCGTGCTAATAAAGCCTGCAGGGAGTCAGCAATAGCTTCCTGCTTTTCAGGACCACCACGGACTACCTGTTGACCTGAGTCAGATGCAGAGTTACGGCGTTTAGGTTCAGGTGCCTCCTGATCAAAGGCGGCCATTATTTCGACCCCCCCGCTGACTCGTTTGTTAGACATGATCACCGCGTCAGGGCCAAGAACTTCTTTAACTTCAGCCAATGCTGAGCGCATATCTGTGCCAAAAAAACGTTTTATTTTCACCTTTCCCCCTGACGAATTGACTACTGACCGATTGAGCTGACAATTCGAATTTGTTTATCATCCGGGACTTCCTGATACGACAGCACGTGCATGCCCGGAATGGTATTGCGCACAAAGCGCGATAATGTAGTACGCAGTACACCTGAAGTTAAAAGCACCGACGGTTGCCCGTTCATTTCCTGATGCTGATGCGCATCATGCAGTGACTGCTGAATTTTTTCCGCCATGCCTGGCTCAATACCCGCACTTTCATTTCCTGCTGCCTGCATAGACTGATGCAACATCTGTTCCAGTTCCGGCGCCAAGGTTATGACAGGTAACTCTTCCATGCCGCCAGCAGCTTCCTGAACAATCAAGCGACGCAGAGCAATACGGCTGGCTGCGGTTAACACATCAGTGTCCTGACTCTTACCGCCATATTCGACCAGCGTTTGCGCTATGGTACGAAAATCACGCACCGGAACGCCTTCGTCCAGCAGGTTCTGTAATACTTTAACCACGTTGCCTAACGTCATCACGTCCGGCACCAGCCCTTCAACCAGCTTCGGATGCTGTTTAGCCAGCATATCCAGCAGCTGCTGGCCTTCTTCATGACCCATCAGATGAGAAGAATTGTTGGTTAAAATCTGGCTCAAATGAGTGGCAATCACAGTGGCCGCGTCCACCACGGTATAACCCAGTGTCTGCGCATGTTCGCGCTCTTCAGCGCGGATCCAGGTTGCCTCCAGGCCAAAAGCCGGGTCTTTGGTTTTTTCACCTTTCAGCTCGCCAAATACCTGGCCTGGGTTAATCGCAAGTTCCCACTCCGGGCGTATTTCAGCTTCACCGAAGGTCACTCCCATTAGAGTAATTCGATAATGGTTAGGCCCTAAGTCGAGGTTGTCACGAATGTGCACCGCTGGTACCAGAAAACCTAATTCCTGCGAGAGCTTCTTGCGCACGCCTTTAATACGCGCCAACAACTCGCCGCCCTGTGATTTATCCACCATTGGAATTAAGCGGTATCCGACTTCAAGCCCAATGGTGTCAACCTGATGAACATCATCCCAGCCAATCTCTTTTTGCTCATGAGTTTTGGATTCAGTAACCGCTCTTTCCTGTTCAACCAGCTCACCGGCTACCTCGTCTTTCATAGTGCGGGCGCGCAGGTAAGCCATACCACCGATCAACGCAGCCATGGTCAGGAAGGCAAAGTGCGGCATGCCGGGGACTATGCCCATCAGGAATAAAATGCCCGCTACTATGGTCAGCACCCGTGGGTTGCTCATCAGCTGCAGGTTCACCTGCTCGCTCATATCTTTGTCAGCATTTTCCCGGGTAATTACGATAGCAGTAGCGACTGACAACAACAGTGAAGGTATTTGAGCGACCAGGCCATCACCTATGGTCAGCAGCGTATAAACTTCAACTGCATTGCCGAAACTCAGACCATGCTGCACCATACCAATCAGAAAACCGCCAATCAGATTGATCAGCAGGATCAGAATGCCGGCAACAGCATCCCCTTTGACGAATTTACTGGCACCGTCCATGGAACCGTAAAAGTCAGCTTCCCGGGTGACATCAGAACGCCGTGTCTTGGCTTCCTCCTGGGAAATCAGACCGGAATTTAAATCGGCATCAATGGCCATTTGCTTCCCTGGCATAGCATCCAGGGTAAAGCGTGCTGTTACTTCAGAAATACGGCCAGCACCTTTGGTGATAACCACGAAGTTGATAATAATAAGAATGGCAAATACGACCAGGCCGACCGTATAGTTACCGCCAATAACCACGCTACCAAAAGACTCGATCACGCTACCGGCAGCATCCGGACCTTCGTGCCCGTTCAGCAGAACCACCCGGGTTGAGGCGATATTCAGACTCAAGCGCAATAAAGTCGCTATTAGCAATATGGTTGGAAATGCCGCGAAATCCAGAGGTCGCCGGGTGTAAACCGCCACCAGCAAGACCACCATCGAAAGCGTGATATTAAACGAGAATAAAGTATCCAGCAGCATCGGGGGCATCGGTAGTATCACCATCGCCAGCACCGCCAGAACAAATAACGGCGTACCAACCCCTTTTACGTGCTGCTTATTATTCTGAAAAAAAGTATTCAGTGCGCCAAACTGTTGCTGCATCCTGATAAAAAACCTTTCAACTGCTCAAGGCAGATTAAAAACAGACAGGAAGTGTCAAGAAAGTGTCAACGTCCCCCACAAGTAAAGGCTACTATACAAAATTCAGGCCACTTTATTTATGGCGCCTGCAACTCGCATAAAAGAGGCTGCCAGCGCGCATTTATAAAGGGGTTTATATAATCAGTCTGTTGCTCCTGAAAGGTCTGGTAACGCGTTTCCAGGGTAGGCAAGCCTAGCTGCAAATGCAAATAAAGTGTAAAAACTGCCAAACTTCCGGCACCCATAATCAGGCTAGCCACCAGCAGTTCGATCAAACTCATACCTGAGACTAAAAATCGCATACCATTACTCCGCCTCTGCCACATACCAGTAGGCTCCACACGTACCCTCCGCTACGTGCAACCGGCGCTGACGCGAAAAACCACTGGGTTGCTCGTGTATTTCTATCGACCAGCATGCAGTGCCGCTTGTTTGTCCGGGAGCCAGGTGCTGACAGGTTACGGGCAGAACCTCATACTGCAGAGACGTGCCCGGCAAATCATGCTGACCACTTACCTGCGTAGCGCTCGCACCCAGTACAATGGTCTGTTCTGCCAATTCATCAAATAACTGACGCATCTGCAGACTACGTTGCAGGGCTTTTCCGTCCAAAGCGGCTAAGGCTTGTAATTGCTGCTGATTATTGTTCAGTGCCCATAAAGTCAGCAGACTCATTTGCAGCAGCAACACCACCATAGCAATCAACGATGCGCCACTGTTACCCCGCGTACCCGCCTTCATGGTTCAAGCACCACCGGTGCCGCAAGTAAATAACGCCACTCCCAGTTACGCCCTCCATAAGTCGCCGAGAGCCTCAACATAGCCTGCTGCTGCGGCAACGACTGAATAACAAACTGGTTTAGCTGAAATCCATTTACATCATGCAACGCAATCCACCCGCTATCCTCACAGCCACGGTCCTGTGGTCGCCACTGCAATGTACCCTGCCGTAAACGTACGCCGTGCTCAGCATATAACACGCAGTCCTCCTGCCAGTGCCAGCGCCAGTGACCACTTTCGCCAGAGCGCTCCAGATCCCGCGCCAGCCAGAAAGCCAACTGATAGAAAAGCTGGGCTTGAGTATGTAACTGCTGCTGACGGTTTGCCTGGCCCCAGATCCCCGTCAGTAAACCCAGCCAGGCAACTAACAATACAGCGCTTATTAAGAGCACCAGAATAAGCTCCAACAGAGAGAATCCTTTTGCCCGGCTAGCTGTCACAGTGTGCTACCCCATGCAATGCCGTGCCCCACTGGCACCAACGGATGCGCCCAAGCGAACTTATAATCAAGCCAGAGACTTCCGCATGACTGGCTTTTACAATCGCAACCTGACCAGCACTGAAAGCTGCGAAGCCCCGCCCAGCCGTGAACTGAACAGGAGTATTACGGCCGTAATTGTGTTTAAACTGAAAACCATGCTCAAGCAAAAAAGCACTGGGTTGGCACTTGTCGATAGCCTCATCGGCAAATCCAGTACATAAATAATCACGATCAATACGTAACACAACATCTCGTTCGCTGGTAATGGCTAATTGCCGGGCATGCTGAAACTCAGCTAAGGTAAGTAACGAATAATGACGTAGCTTTTGATTGTTCCAACTATTGCTCAGCATCGGGTAGGTCAAAGCGCCAGCCACCCCTAGCAAAAAGATTGCAATTGTCAGTTCGATTAAAGAAAAACCGGCACTAAAACGCATAAAGCCCCCGTTTTAAAAACAAGGGCTTTAGTATGGCTACTATTTCAGCAGGCTAGGGGCAATTACGTAATCACGGACAAATCATCAGACCTGAGTTACGCGTAACTCCGGTGGGATTGAAAAAGTCACATTTTCTTCCCGTCCCTGCAACTCTTCAACTTCGCTGCTACCCCAGTCGCGAAGCTGCTGCACCACCTCCTGCACCAGTACATCCGGGGCTGACGCGCCAGCAGTTACTCCAACACTGGAAACGTCTTTAAACCACTCATGGTTCATGCAACGCGCATCGTCAATTAAATAAGCGGTAGTGCCCATCTTCTCCGCCAGTTCACGCAGTCGGTTTGAATTAGAACTGTTACGCGCGCCTACTACGAGCAGAATATCCACATCCGCCGCCATTTCGCGCACCGCATCCTGGCGGTTCTGAGTGGCATAACAAATATCGTCTTTTCGTGGCCCCTGAATAGCCGGGAAGCGCAGACGAAGTGCGTCAATAACATCAGCCGTGTCATCAACCGAGAGAGTGGTCTGACTCATATAATGCAGATTTTGCACGTCTTTAACCTGAAGTTTGCCGACATCCGCAACCGACTCAACCAGATAAATGCCGCCGTCGTTATTCAGGTACTGACCCATAGTGCCTTCTACTTCAGGGTGGCCCGCATGACCGATTAAAATACATTCATGTCCGCGTCGGCTGGCGCGAGTGACTTCCATATGTACCTTAGTTACCAGCGGACAGGTAGCGTCAAAAACTTTAAGTCCACGATCAGTAGCCGCCTGACGTACTGCCTTCGAAACCCCGTGGGCGCTAAAGATAACAATGCTGTCGTCAGGCACCTGATGTAGTTCTTCGACGAAGACCGCCCCCCGTTCACGCAACCCTTCCACTACATACTTATTGTGCACCACTTCATGACGCACATAGATAGGTGGCGAGAACATAGCCAGGGCCTGTTCTACGATAGTGATCGCGCGATCCACGCCAGCGCAGAATCCACGAGGATTAGCCAGAACTACTTTCATGCGTCCTCCACACTAAGAATTTCCACCGCAAAAACAACCGCTTGTCCGGCCAACGGGTGATTAAAATCAATAGTTACTTCGTTGCCTTCAACTTTACGCACTATGCCCGGCACTTCACGACCATCCGGTTGGGTAAAGGCAATAATAGCACCCGGTTCTGCGGGGGTTTCATCCGAAAACTTATGCTTATCTATGTGATAAATATTCTCTGGCAAAGGTTGGCCAAAAGCTTCCTCTGGCTGCAGAGTAAATTCACGCTCATCGCCAGCTTTAAGACCATGCAGATGTTTTTCAAAGTTTTCCGTTAGATTACCATCACCCATACGAAAACGCGCAGGCTTACCATGCACCTTAGAGCTGTCAGCCGCCGAACCATCTTCCAGTTTAATGGAAAAATGCATAGTTACACGACTGTTGTCACCTATTACTGCCAGTTCACTCATCTAATTACCTTTTATTGGGGTCAGAGCTAAAATTCACCACTTCAAATCACCACACAACATTGGGGTCAGAGCTAAAACTCACCACCACAAAAAAGCTAAAGAGCAGCAATGGCAGTGGGTTTAGAGCTAAAACACAGTATTCAAAAATGGTTAGTTTTAGCTCTGACCCCATTATTTTTTACATTCAGGGGTGGTTAATTTTAGCTCTGACCCCGTTTTTTCACCGTTTTTCAGGTTTTACGGTTTGTGATGCCGTCCCAGATCATGAGTGCGGCGCCAATTACTATGGCTGAGTCGGCTACGTTAAAGGCGGGCCAGTGGTGGGTTTGCTCCCCCAGGCGCAGATACACATCCAGAAAGTCGACTACAAAACCATGTTGCAAACGGTCCAGCACATTGCCTATAGCGCCACCAATGATCAAATTAAATGACCAGTTCAAACGCCATTCGTCTTTCGTTTGCTTGCGCAGCCAGAATATCAGTAAACCTGATACAGCTATTGCCAACAACGTGAAAAACCAGCGTTGCCAACCTCCCGCATCGCTTAAGAAACTAAAAGCGGCACCATAGTTCCGTGCGTGCACAATATCGAAAAACGGCAATACATTAATACGTTCATACAAACTCAGACTCGCCAGAATCCACTGTTTGCTGATTTGATCCAATATTATTACCAGCACCGGAACCCATAATAAGTGCCAGCCGCTGGCCTGCCAGCGTGCTGGTTTCGTTGCCGACATTAGGCAAAGCTCCGTTGTTCACCGTCACCGTCAACATTAGTTACACAGCGCTGACAAAGGTCAGGATGCTCATTAATGCTGCCGACTTCAGGACGATGGTGCCAGCAACGGGCACATTTTGTATGCGCCGTTTTAACTACTGCTACTTTGAGCCCTTCCAGTTCCGTATCACGCACATCGCTGCCTGCGTCAGCCAGCGGTTTAATGCTGGTTTGCGAGGTTAATAGCACGAAACGTAACTCGTCCTGCAACGCATTAAGCGCTGGCTGCAAATCTTCTGCAGCATAAAGCGTGATTTCAGCTTGTAAGGAACCACCTATCACTTCGTCGCGGCGTGCCTGCTCTAACGCCCGGTTTACTTCGCTACGGACCGTCAACAGAGTCTGCCAGGTGCTATCTTCAATCTGGCCTTTATCCAGCCCTTGTGGCCAGTCCTGATACCATTCCGCCGTGAATACATATTTATCACGTCCGCCTTCAACGGCTGGCAGGGTTTCCCAGATTTCCTGCGCGGTAAAGCTGGTAATAGGCGCCATCCAGCGTACTAAAGCTTCTGCAATGTGCCACAAAGCGGTCTGGCACGAACGCTGAGCGATACTGTCTTTTTTCGCGGTGTACTGACGATCTTTAATAATATCCAGATAGAAACTACCCAGTTCAATTGAGCAAAAATGCATGAGTTTCTGCACTACGCTGAGGAACTGATAATTATCATAAGCGTTGACCAGCTCATCCTGCAGGGCTTTTGCCCGGCTGACTATCCAACGGTCCAGTTCGACCATCTCTGCTGCAGGTACGGCATGCTGAGCTGGCTCAAAACCATTCAGGTTGGACAGTAAAAAGCGCGAGGTATTACGAATACGACGATAGGCATCCGCAGAGCGCTTCAGGATTTCATCCGACACTGTCATTTCCGCGGTGTAATCCGTTGAAGCAACCCACAGACGCAGAATGTCGCCACCCAGTTTGTTCATCACCTGCTGTGGTGAAACGACGTTACCCAGTGATTTGGACATTTTGCGGCCTTGACCATCGACGGTAAAGCCGTGCGTCAGCACCTGCTTATATGGCGCCTGCCCTTTTGCTGCCACACCGGTCACCAGCGAGGACTGGAACCAGCCGCGATGCTGATCGGAACCTTCCAGATAAAGATCTGCTGGCCAGGCTAACTGCTCCTGCTGATCCAACACACAATAATGGGTCACACCGGAGTCAAACCAGACGTCCAGTGTATCTGTTAATTTGCGATAGTCGTCGGCTTCTTTACCCAGCAGTTCACTGGCGTCCAAATCAAACCAGGCCTGGATGCCTTCTTTTTCAATGCGTTTGGCGACTTCTTCCAGCAACTCCAAAGAGCGCGGATGCATTTCATCGGTTTCTTTATGAATAAAAAGGGTCAGTGGTGTGCCCCAGGTGCGCTGGCGCGAAATACACCAGTCCGGACGGCCTTCGACCATCTGCGCAATGCGGCTCTCGCCCCACTCTGGGATCCAACGTACGTTCTTGATCTGTTCCAGCGACTGTTCGCGCAGTTTTTCCTGTTCCATGCTGATAAACCACTGCGGAGTGGCACGGAAAATTATCGGTGTTTTATGGCGCCAACAATGCGGATACGAATGCGGGTAGACTTCATGATGCGCCAGATTTCCTGCTTCTTTCAAAGCTTCCACAATAGAATCATTGGCTTTAAATACATGCTGACCGGCAAACATTGGCGTGTCTTCTTTATACACACCCTGGTTATTGACCGGGTTATAGACTTCCAGGTCATATTTTTTACCCACCAAGAAGTCATCCACACCATGGCCTGGGGCGGTGTGCACACAGCCCGTACCGGATTCGGTGGTAACGTGATCACCTAAGATGATCGGCAATGTCTGCTCAAACAAAGGATGCTTTAACTGTTGCAGTTCCAGCGCCTGTCCATGACAAAATCCTAGTTTGTGGTACTTTTCCACACCAAAACGTTCCATGCAGTCATGCACCAGATCAGAAGCCAGGATCAGACGTTCAGGCTTATCGCCTTCAATCTGTACCAGAGCGTATTCAAGATCCGCGGCTAAAGTGACCGCCTGACTTGCCGGAATGGTCCAAGGCGTGGTGGTCCAGATGACCATCGCAATGGGCCCTTGTCCGTCATGTCCTTGTGGATGCTCAAAGCGCTCAACCACAGCGGCTTCATCAGCTACCGGATACTTCACGTCTATCGCTGGTGAATTTTTATCTTTATATTCAACTTCCGCCTCGGCTAACGCCGAACCACAGTCGGTACACCAGTGCACTGGCTTAAAGCCCTGCTGCAGGTGGCCACGTTCAATGATCGCTCCCATGGCGCGCACAGTGTTCGCTTCCTGCTGGAAGTTCATAGTCAGGTAAGGTTTGTCCCACTCACCAAACACACCCAGCCGTTTAAAGTCTTCGCGTTGAGCGTCAACTTGAGTCAACGCGTACTCACGGCACTTGGCACGAAATTCAGCATCCGTCAGTTTTTTGCCCGGCTTGCCATATTTTTTCTCCACCATGAGTTCAATCGGCAGACCATGGCAATCCCAACCTGGCACGTAGGGCGCATCAAAACCACTTAAGGTTTTGGATTTCACCACCACATCTTTCAGAATCTTGTTCACTGCATGGCCAATATGAATCTGCCCATTGGCGTACGGAGGGCCATCATGCAAAATAAATTTATCGCGTCCTGACCGGGCTTTTCTAATCTCACCATAGAGATCGTCGGCATACCAGTTTTCGAGCATCTGAGGTTCGCGCTGCGCCAGATTACCGCGCATTGGAAACGGCGTTTCAGGAAGGTTTAACGTATGCTTGTAGTCGCTCATGCCATCTTTTCCGTTAATAAGTAAATGCCTGTGCCTGCAGCACATCCTGTTGTATCTGTTGCTTTAGTTCCTGCAACGACGAAAACTTCACTTCGTCGCGTATTTTGTGCAGCGGAGTAACGCTCATGCGTTCACCATAAATATCGCCACTGAAATTAAATAAATGGGCTTCGATCTGTACGCCTCGGCCATTCACAGTAGGACGGCGACCAATATTGGCAACACCGGGGTAACTCTTGCCGGCCACTTCAACCCGCACTACAAAAACCCCCTGCAAAGGCGATTTAAGGCGCTTTAACGGCATGTTAGCAGTTGGAAAACCTATACTGCGACCCTTTTTCTCGCCATGGGAAACCCGACCATGTAATTGATAAGGCCTACCCAGCATTTGTGTCGCTTTAGCAAAGTCACCCACAGCAAGCGCCTCGCGAATAGCTGTGCTGGAAACCCGTGTGTCAGACTGTCGGTAACTGGCAGTGTCAACCACGGCAAAATTATGCTGCTCTCCCGCCGCCTGAAGCAGGCTAAAATCACCTTCGCGATTGTTACCAAAACGAAAGTCATCGCCTACCACCAGTAGCTTAACACCCAGCTTGTCGACCAGCACCTGCTGGATAAAGTCGTCAGCATGCAAACTGGCAAAACGCTGGTTAAATTGCACACATAACAGCCGTTGCATACCCTGAGCTTCTAACAAGTGATACTTATCGCGCCAGGTTGTCAGCCGGGCAGGCGCTTTTTGCGGACTAAAAAACTCCAGCGGCTGAGGTTCGAATGTCATTACAGCTGCCGGCAACTGCAATTCCTCTGCCCGAGCACGCACCCCCTGCAGCACTGCCTGATGCCCTAAGTGCACGCCGTCGAAGTTGCCAATAGTGAGCACACAATGACGGTGCTCTGGCGTAGTGGTATGTAAACCGCGAATTAATTCCATAAGTGGCAGATTATATCCTAACCAGCATTGAGGGTCAGCACCTGTTTACACTGAAGTGGTGCGGAAATGCCGGGGCCGACCACCCAACAGTAAAAAGCTCAGCAGATAACTTGCTGCACCTGCGATGATAAGTCCCGCCAGCCAACCACTGCGTTGCCAGTTTGACACTTGCAACCAATCGCTTATCGCTGGGCTAAAGTAAAAGAGCACAGCCACCATCACCACTGTGGCCAGCGTGATACGGCCAAGAAAGATAAGCGTACTGCGCGCCAGCAATAAAACCCCTTCACGGTAGAGTACCACGCCCAACAAGAGCGCATTGACCGTACCTGACAGAGCGGTCGCTAAAGCCAGCCCTACATAACCAAAAGGGATGGCTAATATCACATTGAACAGCATATTCGCGGCCATCGCGATGATGCCGTATTTAACCGGTCGTTTGGTGTCCTGACGGGAAAAGAACGCGGTGGCCAGCACCTTCACCAGCATAAAGCTGAGCAGTCCGCTGGCATAAGCGATTAAGCTATACGAGGCCATACGGGCGTCATCGGGACTGAATTCACCCCGCATAAAAAGCACCATAAGCATAGGTTGCGCCAGTACCATCAGTCCCGCCATAGCAGGCAGTCCTAGTGAACTGACCATACGCACGCCCCAGTCGAGTGTTCGCTGAAACTGAGCCAGTGATTTATCCACATGGCGGGCGGACAGAGCGGGTAAAATAACTGTAGCAATAGCAATGCCGAATAATCCCAACGGAAATTCCAGCATACGATCGGCGTAATACAACCAACTGATAGAACCGGTCATTAGAAAACTGGCAATAAGGGTATCAAACAGCAGGTTGATCTGACTGACAGAAACACCAAAGATAGCAGGCAACATCAGAATCCGTATGCGTTTAACGCCCGGGTCATTCCAGCCCCAGCGCGGCCGCACTAGTAAACCAGCACGTTTCAAAAACGGCAGCTGGAATAAAAACTGTATCAAACCGCCGACAAAGACCCCGATCGCCAGGCCTATTTCAGGTTGCGCCAGCCGGGGAGCCAGCCATAACGCAGCGGCGATAATAGCCACATTTAAAAACACCGGCGTAAATGCCGCCACCGCAAATTTGCCAATGGTATTTAAAACGGCCCCGGCAAGTGCGGTTAAGGTAATGAACCACAAATAGGGAAAGGTTATTTTAAGCAACAGACTGGCCAGCTCAAACTTCTCAGCATTCGGCCCGCCCTGCCAGTAATCCAGAAACCAGCCCATGCCAAATAAAGCAGCAACTACTGGCGAACCGATAACCGCCAGCAAAGTAACCACGGTAACAATAGTACCCAATGTGCCAGCTACGCGAGCAATCAACAGACGAGTCTCGTCAATGCTTTTACCGCGGTGGTATTCGGTTAGTACCGGCACAAAGGCCTGCGCAAAAGCGCCTTCGGCAAATAAACGGCGTAAAAAATTGGGAATTTTATTAGCAAAGAAAAATACATCAGCGGCGGCGCCTGCACCCATCAAAGCGGCAATCACAATATCCCGGATTAATCCCATAACCCGCGAGATAAAGGTCATTGCACTGACAATCAGACCTGAGCGAACCAGCCGCGGGCCCGCTGTTTGCGGTGCCTGGGAGGTCTTTTCTGGGGGGGGCGTATCGACAGCGCTCAAAACAGCTCCATGCTTTATATTTTCAAATATTGCGCTATCTTACGGCAAAGCCGTCAACAGGCAAAGCAAATAACTGTTGCGGTCAGCAGCCATGGTCGGTAGAATATGCGCACTATTTTATCAACACAAATTGACTTTTGGGCCAAATGCAGGCATAGTCCGCGGCCTTAAACGTCAGCTAGTTCACAGAATTTTAGGAGTTTACCTTGGCTAACATCAAGTCTGCTAAGAAACGTGCGGTTCAGTCCGAGAAACGTCGTCGTCAAAACGCGAGCCGTCGCTCCATGATGCGCACATACATGAAAAAAGTTAACGCGGCTATCACCGCAGGCGATCAGGCAAAAGCTTCTACAGCTTTTGCTGAGTTGCAACCTATTATGGATCGTTCAGCCGCTAAAGGCCTGATTCATAAAAACAAAGCAGCTCGTCATAAGAGCCGTTACACAGCAAAAATTAAAGCTCTGGCTTAACTTTTGCTGTCATAAAAAAACCGGCTTCTGCCGGTTTTTTTGTCTCTTTTTTTTGCCTGTGTTATTCAGTCATTTAGTTCTGATCATCGTCAGCAAACTGATCGAAAAAGCTCTGTAACGCATTCTCGACATCATCCACCTCTGTATCGTCCAAATCAGTAGCATCCAGGCTCTTCATTGTAAAATCCTCTTCACCATGAACCTTGGCATTAAAACGCTGTAACATGATGGCCGTAATCATACTGAAGTCGCTTTTTTCCAGTAACTGATAGCTTTCCGTATCAGGTAATTTGCCACTTACCATGGTGGTCAGGAACTCAATAAACTCAGCTGTCTCACTATCTGCCCGTATTTTCTGTTGTTGTTCCGGTAGCCACAATGAAAAACCTTTCAAAAAACCACACGCCCAGGGCTGCACACTATCCAGCTTTTGCTCGTCCGCTGGTTCAAAATACGGTTCTGCCTGGTCCGCCTGAATGGAATCACTGACTTCACTATAATAAGTCATCAGTTTTTCCATCTGCAGTTCTACCTCATTACTGTCCATTTCCATGCGCAACAGCGGAGTGAAAAAAGCCTGCCAGTCCTCTTTATCGACAAGCTCAGGACTAATACATACCGCATGCAGTAAGCCGTCCAGTTCGCTAATACTATTAACGGGGCTGGTGATAGAAAAATCTTCAGTAGCAGAACCTTGCACAAACAAAGGCGTTATAGCCACCCGTACTTCGTCAAGCTCCTTAAAATGCATAAAGTCGCTTAAACCATTGTCAAAACTGGTACTGACTACTTCCATTTCGCTTTTTACCTGCTCTGCAGAAGCATATTCAGTTTTACTAATGTCCACAGCCTGCGCTGCATAAACATCTTCAACCAGGGGCAATAAGTCATCTGCCTGTAGCATCACTGTCGCGTCAACGAGCGCTGCATTCAGTTCTTTTGGCTGCTCAGCATGTTGCGTCAGTGAATTTTCAATTACCCGGGAAGCGCGGGCATGAGCGCCGGGGTGGAGCATCGCCAGCTTATGAGTCAGTTCAACGGCCAGTAAACGCCGTGGCAATGATAAATCAGACTGCAGAGCACAAGATTCAAGATCCTGTAGCAAGCTAGTGTCAAAATAAGGCAATGCCTGAGTCACCGCGATTTCAACCATGTTGGTTAATAAAGTCTCATCAGACTCCTGCAACAAACGTCGAACAAGCCTGTTTTCACAGCGCTGAAGCAGGGCCAGCAAGGCATGGGTGGCAGCAAATGGGTCAGCACTGCGTGCCGGCTCAGACACCAAAAGCATGGCGCTTTCCACGTCATTATCCTGCAGGTTATAGTCTGGAAAATCTGGCATATCCAGGCTGGAAGGCTCTCCCCGATTCTCAAAATGGGCAATAGCCTGAACTGCTTGCTGCGACATCTAACCTCTCCGCTGTGCTCAAAAACCACATATTAACATACTGCTTAATAAAAATAGTACCGCGCTGGCCGTTGCCAGGGCTCCAGGTGTTCCCGGCAATGCTCCTGCAAGGTTCTTTTCAGTTCTTTGCGTGCTGCTACCGTACGAAAATCCGGTGCGAGTACATCTACGCGAATAAGCTCACCCAGCACGTCGTTAGGCATACTGGACGCCTGCACATCACTGACGCCTTGTACCTTCAGTATAGTCTGCTCTACCTGCTCTGGCAGCACCACACGGCCACCAACGTTCATCTGGTTATCAATATGGCCTGTTATCACTACCCGCCCACTGTCATCGCGCTGAGTTAGATAACCGGTATTAATGGCAGCGCCGGTGCCGGTAAATTCAATCACTAGCTGATTGTCATTTTCAACTTCAAGCAGCACCTTATTTTCACCGGGCTCAAAGAGTTCAGCGGGTAAGCCTGGTTTACCGTCGGTAATTAACCAGCTTATGCCTACGCCGGTATTAGAGAAGCTATGCACCACCAGCGCGGCCGGAAATATCGATTGCAAACGGTTTAAGGTAGGCGCATCGGCAATGCCACCATTGACTACGGCGAGGCGCAACGGTAATCGCGAAATTTCCGCAGTGGCAATAAAGTTACGCCATAGACGAGGCGGCGCGGCAATGGCGGTGACTTCAGCCTGGGTAAAGAGATCAAGTAAGGCCGCCAGGCTGTCGGCCTGTGCCAGTACAATGTCTTCTCCGGCGCGCAGGGCCCGCAACCAAACCAGCAAACCCGCCAGTTCTGACGGTTCCTGTAATACGCCCCAGCGTAACGGGTCCTGGCGGTCGCCAGTAGCTACCAGCTCATTGTTGGCTAAATCATCGAGGTAATATTCAATTAAGTGATCCTGCTCATCTAACAGGCCCCACTGCGTATGCACCGGCAAGGCATTGCCTGCGAACTCATTTAACATGCGCAGGTGACCACGTTCAGTCAGGTGATAATGACAACCTTGTGGCAGCGCCTGGTCAACCGGCAACAGAACCAACTCTTCGACAAAGCCATCCAGGGCCACCAGATTAATCAGTGACTCAGCACTAGCGGTCAGCGTCAGTGCCACTTTAGCACCGGCTGCCCGGGAGTATTGATTACGCAAAACCTGCGCCTGCTTCGCCACCGCTTTAAATGTCAGCGTACTTTGCACGCTGGTACTAAAGCTATAGACACGAGGCTGTTTGGTATCTGTGAAGGCTGAGAGATAACCCAGTAACGTACTCATTTTATCCTGTCGCCATTATTGATTTTATGCTGACAAAAATACTAACCTGTCAGGCCAATAAGGTACATAGGGATTTCAATCAGTTTGCGCTTTGTTTGCAGGCAATGGAGCAGTTGAGGTCTGCCCCGCCCAGCTCAATAGACTTTATGGGCTTTTTTGGAGGTGTTCAGAGTAATCAGACGTTGTTTGATATCAGCACGCTCTTCTTCACAGCGCGCCTGCAGTTCTTGAGTATGCGCATAAGCCTGCTGTAAAAATGGCTTATAGATGGGAACCAGTGAAGAGTCGTTATCAATATCTGCAAGAAGCTCGCGATGCAAAACATCGCGTTGCTCCAGAATGTCGGCAATACGCTGGTCATCAAGATCCCCGGCATTGCTCAGACGAACAAACTCTTCTTCCAGCTGTTCGGCCTGTTGCAGCTTATCGCTCATCCACCAACAGCCATTTGTTCACGCTGAGCAAAAGCCTGCTCACGAGCAGCTACAGGGATAGCATCCCAACCTTCTTTAAGGTTGCGCATGACCAGCAAACTGTTATCGATCGCTTCGATCGAACTGCTGCCCATAGCATCGATGATCTGACGTTTAACAAAGTCATACAGGTCATACATATTACCCGCCACTTCGCTCTCAGCGCTCATGTCGAGACCGTCCTGCAACGCATTCACGATAGACAATGCTTTGGTCAGATTCTCTGATTTAGCCGCCAAGTCCTTGCGCTCAATGGCGCCTTTGCCGTAGGCCAGCTTTTGCATAGCACCGTTCATCAGCATCTGAATTAACTGGTAAGGGTCTGCCGTGGTCGCCTGGTCGCGTCCACCGACACTTTGATACGCATTAATACCTTTCTTATACATAGTCTTACCTTTTTGGTTACCCATAGCTAAACAAAGTATCGGCGCTTTCCGCCGATACTTTAGTGCTACATCTGCCCCAGACGTTGCATCAAGAATGAACTGCTGTTCTGCATACGCGCAATATTCTGATCCAGAGCACCAAAACGTGAGCGCATATTACTCTCAAAGTTTTCCATATAACGTTCAAACTGCTCACGCTCGTTATCGACCATTTTTTTCTGGTTTTCAAACACATTCTGACGACCGTCAATCAAACCCTGAGTCTGAGTATACTGCTTAACCGTCTCAGTCATCCGTGTCGCTATACCGTTGTCACCTGCAAACAAAGCAACCACATCATCAAAGTTCTGATTCAACGCTTGTTCAAACCGCTGCTCACCAGTGCCGCCACCAATGTTACGACTGTCAAATTCAAGCTTACCGTCATTGTCGGTCACTATGCCCATCTGAAACAGGTTGCTCATACCATCAGCGGCGCCATCTACAGGACTTGAGATGAGAGACGACATCTGGCTACGGATAGAACGCACCATAGAGTCACCGATCAAGGGCCCACTCTTACCTTCCGGCGCATAAGCGGTCAGCTTGTCCACCTGGTCGATCATTTCATTGTAGGCTTTCATGAAGGCATCAATATTTTCACGTACTCCTTCACGATCGATATCCACTGCAAGATTAGGCGCATCCTCGGCTCCGGTGATCCGGTTAACCGTTAAAGACACCCCTTCTATAGCATTTTCGAAGGTATTGGTTTCACTGGTAATGGCAATGCCATCCACTTCAATTTGTGCGCTAGCGGCAGCTCGTTGCGTGGTCAGGTTAGCGGTGGTCATATTATCCAGGCCACCCACACCATTGGCTTCCACGGTCAGATCATTGCCTTCCCCAGTGATTTCGGAATCAAAAACAAGAAAGCTTTCAGTCCCCGTATTTACCACACTGGCACTGACGCCAAAGTTCTCACCAGCACGGTTAACAGCCCGGGCAATTTCACTCAGGCTGGCGCCATCTTCAATATCAACATCGAAAGTATTGTCGCCACCAGCAGCAAACGTCAAAGTACCATTGCCTGTTGCTACCGGATCTGTTGAATTATCAAACGCTCCTGACTGCAGACGTGAACCGGCAGCTACTGAGAGCACATCGATATTGTAATTACTACGCGCCGCATTAGAATTGGCCGTTGCAGTGAAAAAGGGGTTATCCTCAGGTTGACCCGTTACCGCCGCAGTCCGTGCACTCAGATCGCGCGGCGTATTCAAATCATTCAGTGCATCCTGCACTTTCGTCATCGCGCTTTTTAATGAACCCAGTGCGGAAATATTGGTGTCTGCAGTTTTGGTGCGCTCATCCAACCGCTCAATACGCGGCTGGCGCTCCAGCTGAACCAGTTGGCGAACCATTTGGTCCAGTTCTAAACCGGAACCTACGCCTAAAGATGTCATGGCCATAATAAACCTCTCTTACAATCTTTGTCTGTGTACTATGCCTGGCTATCGATCAACAGGCCAGTTGCACTATCTATAGCTTTATCGGGTGTCATTTCGCGTAGCCGCTCCGCCACACGCACCAAATCTTCCGATGGAATCTGGCGAATTACTTCACCAGAAGTACGATCAACCACTTTAACCACGGTCCGATCCAAATCATTATTCACCGAAAACTGTAATTCTTTATTCAAAGTTTGCGCCACTTGCGCAAAAGTTTCTGCCGCACGGTTCAATTCTTCTTTATTGAGTTCACGTTCGCGCGAGTTTTCCACTTGCTGTTCGGTAATCATATCCCGTATTTGCGTCACAGTCTGCTGCTGCGCATCCCGTGCTGCACTGCTCTGCTCAGCTGTATCCAGCTTTGGCAGCGAATCTGTTTGTGTCATTTCAATGCTCATAATAGCATCCTCCAACCTACCTTTTTTGCTCGCCTGGTGACTGCGGTCCAACGTATTACAGGATACTACAGCAGTAAGCAGGCATGCCCCTATTCATGCTATCGGCCAGCTTTACCATAAACTTTAGAAAAAAGAGGGTTTTTTAACCAATTACTACCCCAGCAGCGATAATACCATCGACGGACGCTGATTCGCCTGCGCCAGAATAGCCACGCTTGCCTGCTGCATAATCTGAAAACGCACCAGCTTAGCAGTTTCAGCGGCATAATCAGTATCCATTATACGTGAACGCGCAGCACTGATATTCTCCGATATGTTACTGAGGTTATTGATGGTTGACTGAAAGCGATTTTGTTTGGCTCCCAGACTGGCCCGCGAACTCCCTACCGTACCAATAGCGTTATCAATTGCGCTGAGCATATCGGCAACATCATTAGCTGCGGCTTCAGTAACATCAACAGCTCCGAGATCCACACCGAGGTCTGCCACCGCCACGCTGGCAATCGTCATACTGATACGTTCTGCCGCTGCGCCTGTTGTGCCGGCAAGAAAACTCAGTCCGTCGGTGGCCAGACTGCCGTCCAGCAAGTTACGCCCGGAAAATTGTGTGGTTGACGCAATACGGTCAATTTCTGATTGCAACTCAGTAATTTCTGACTGAATGGCAGTACGGTCTTCAGCACTGTTAATGCCGTTATCCGACTGGATGACCAGCTCGCGCATACGTTGCAGCATATTAGTCACTTCCTGCATGGAGCCTTCCGCAACCTGGGCGACCGATATACCATCATAGGCATTACGTACTGCCTGGTTCAGGCCATTAATCTGAGACGTCATACGCGTACTGATTTGCAGCCCTGCCGCATCATCAGCAGCGCTATTGATACGAAAGCCCGACGACAGCCGTTGAAAACTGGTGTTCAAGCCTATGCTGGATAGCAACAGCTGACGTTGCGCATTTAATGAAGATATATTGGTATTCACATAGAGTGCCATACAGCACCTCAATAACGGGCTACGCCCGACAACCTTTATTTGTTTCTACTAACTAACAGTTAGAAACCCCGCCCTCTTATAGATATCGGCCATTATGAAATAAACTTTAATGGCGCTGGCCCTTAGCCCGCAGGCAGTTTTTTGCCCCCCGGCAAACGAAGGAGGCAAAAATCGGCTGTTTTTTATAAAACTTTTGCTTCCAGTTCTGGTCAACCTGAATAATAATTATGCACCTGATGAACGCAGAGCATGAAAATAACTTTTTTTAACCTGATTTTAAAAGTTGGCATAGCCTCTGCATTATCTAAAGCGTCTGCCGGCGGACCTGGATGCCCCCCTACAACCTCCTTTTTCAGGTTCGCCGGTTCTTTCCCTAACTAATATGAAAGCAGACAAAGCGTAGAACCAAAAAAACCAGGCTAAGCCTGGTTTTTTTGGTTCTGTAGGGTACTTCAGTAAAATAGGGGCAGACGTCGCCTGCCCCCGATAACGCCTTACAGCAGAGAAAGAGCTGCCTGTGGACGTTGATTTGCCTGTGCCAGGATCGCAGTACTTGCCTGCTGAGTGATCTGGAACTTAGTCAGCTGTGCAGTTTCTGCCGCAAAGTCCGTATCCATGATACGTGAACGTGCGCCAGATACATTTTCAGAAACGTTGCTTAAGTTAGCAATGGTAGACTGAAAACGGTTTTGCGCCGCACCCAGCTCTGAACGTGTTTTACCTACAGCTTCGATAGCAGCATCAATAGTGTCTAAATCCGTAGCAGAGTCGTTAGTAGCTACAGCAACACCAGCGCCCAGGATATCGGCAGTAGCCATGCTATCAATCTGAATACCTATCTGCTCATTCACACCACCCTGAGAGCCCACCAGGAAGCTGGCATCAAAATCGCCATCCAGCAATTCCTTACCAGAGAACTGAGTAGTCGTGGCAACACGGTCGATTTCCAAAACAAGTTCATCAATCTCTTGCTGAATCGCCTCTAAATCTTCATCGTTATTAACACCATTGTCCGCTTGCACCACCAGCTCACGCATACGTTGCAGCATGTTAGTACTTTCCTGCAACGCACCTTCAGCGGTTTGTGCAACAGAGATACCATCATTCGCATTACGTACTGCCATGTTCAGGCCGTTAATCTGTGACGTCATACGGTTAGTGATTTGCAGACCCGCTGCATCATCAGCTGCGCTGTTGATACGAGAGCCAGACGAAAGACGCTCGAAAGCGGTATTCAGGCCGTTGCCTGAGGTCATCAGCTGACGCTGTGCGTTCAGTGATGAAACGTTAGTATTCACGTATAGTGACATACACTTCTCCTTTGCAAGTATTCACTTGCTGCCATTTATGTTTATTGCTTTGCCGCCCAACCACAAGCGACAAAACCTTCCCCTACATCCAGGGTTTCGGCCACAAAAAGAGAAGCTTTAGCTTTTTTTTCACTTTTTTTAATTTATTTTCCAGACAAAGAAAAACCGGGCTATAAAGCCCGGTTTGATAGAGGTCTGCCGACTGCCCAGAGCGCCCCGAAAATCCCCTTTCTCTGAACAGTCGACTCTTTCCCCCGGTAGCGGCATTCGTTGCCGCTACCAGAAGTCGGATTTTATTGCGCTTTAGCCAAGCAGTGACAACGCTGCCTGTGGACGCTGGTTAGCCTGGGCCAGGATAGAAGTACTGGCTTGCTGCGTGATCTGGAACTTAGTCAGCTGCGCAGTCTCAGCGGCAAAGTCGGTGTCCATAATACGTGAACGAGCCGCCGATACGTTTTCTGAGATGTTGCTTAAGTTAGCAATGGTTGACTGAAAACGGTTTTGCGCCGCACCCAGTTCTGAACGAGTTTTACCTACGGCTTCAATAGCGTCATCGATGTTGCCTAAGTCGACATCTGAAGCGTTAGCTGCCACATTAACCGCATCAGGTAAAATATCTCCTGTCGCCATACCATCAATCTGAATACCTATCTGCTCATCTACACCGCCCTGGGAACCTACCAGGAAGGTAACATCAAAGTTACCGTCGAGCAGATTTTGACCAGAAAACTGTGTAGTCCCGGCAACACGATCAATTTCAGCATTCAATTCATTGATCTCTTCCTGAATCGCCTCTAAATCTTCGTCGTTATTGACACCGTTATCAGCCTGTACCACCAGCTCACGCATGCGTTGCAGCATATTGGTGGTTTCTTGCAGCGCGCCTTCAGCAGTCTGCGCTACTGAGATACCATCATTGGCATTACGCACAGCCATATTCAGGCCGTTAATCTGTGATGTCATACGGTTGGTGATTTGCAGGCCGGCTGCATCATCGGCTGCGCTGTTAATGCGGTAGCCTGACGACAAACGTTCAAAAGCAGTGTCCAGGCCATTACCTGATGTCATTAACTGACGCTGAGCGTTCAAAGATGAAACATTAGTGTTTACATATAAAGACATGGGGGCGTCTCCTTTATAATTTACTAAGCTAAAATGCTTATTTCGTTACTTGATAAAGCGTCAGTGCCTTGTCTGCAGTGCGCCTTGGTTATTTAAGTTATCGGTGAAATGTTTTTTTTCTTTAGAAGAAATTGTTATTTTTATCCACTTCACCCGCCAGAGTACATCAGACAAAGAAAAACCAGGCTTTCGCCTGGCTTTTCAAAGTAACAAAGGTTGACCCAGCGCCCCCTCTGGGGCCTCCCTTGTTATATTTTCAATTAACCCAACAACGACAGAGC
Organism: Aliidiomarina minuta; assembly: GCF_003987145.1. Taxonomy (NCBI): domain Bacteria; kingdom Pseudomonadati; phylum Pseudomonadota; class Gammaproteobacteria; order Alteromonadales; family Idiomarinaceae; genus Aliidiomarina; species Aliidiomarina minuta. The sequence goes on from NZ_PIPL01000001.1 coordinate 1,392,134, forward strand.
CGCCTGTGGACGCTGGTTCGCCTGGGCCAAAATAGAAGTACTGGCTTGCTGCGTGATCTGAAACTTTGTCAACTGTGCTGTTTCTGCAGCAAAATCGGTGTCCATAATACGTGAACGGGCCGCCGATACGTTTTCTGAAATATTGCTTAAGTTAGCAATGGTTGATTGGAATCGGTTCTGCGCCGCACCCAGCTCTGAACGAGCCTTACCTACATCTTCAATAGCACCATCAATAGTAGCTAAGTCGGCATCTGAAGCGTTACCCGCCACATCAACACCATCAGTTAGTATCTCCCCGGTAGCCATGCTATCAATCTGAATATCAATCTGCTCATCCACACCGCCCTGGGAACCCACCAGGAAGCTGGAATCAAAAGTACCATCCAGCAATTCCTTACCAGAGAACTGAGTCGTAGTTGCGACACGGTCGATTTCCAAAATCAGTTCATCGACCTCTTCCTGAATCGCCTCTAAATCTTCGTCGTTATTGACACCATTGTCTGCCTGCACCACCAGCTCACGCATACGTTGCAGCATGTTGGTGGTTTCTTGCAGCGCACCTTCAGCAGTCTGTGCTACTGAGATACCGTCATTGGCGTTACGTACTGCCATGTTCAGACCATTAACCTGTGAGGTCATACGGTTGGTGATTTGCAGGCCAGCTGCATCATCCGCTGCACTGTTAATGCGTGAACCTGAAGATAAACGCTCAAAAGCAGTATCCAGGCCATTGCCCGAAGTCATTAACTGACGCTGAGCGTTCAGTGATGAAACATTGGTATTTACATATAAAGACATAATCAAACTCCTGCTTGCTGTCGCTCTTTTTAGTGGCGCATAGTGCCACGCTTACCTTTGCTAGCGGCGGCTCACAGTCAGACTTTAATCAGATTTACTTTATTTATTGGACTGAATCGCTATAGCCCAGTCATGGCAGTAGCTATAAAAAGATAGATTTTTTGTAAAGACATAAAAAAACCGGCCTGGGTGGCCGGTTAATAAACAATCCAGAAAGACTATTAACCAAGCAATGACAGCGCAGCCTGAGGTCTTTGATTAGCCTGGGCCAGGATAGAAGTACTGGCTTGCTGTGTAATTTGGAACTTAGTTAACTGTGCTGTTTCTGCAGCAAAATCGGTATCCATAATACGTGAACGGGCGGCCGATACGTTTTCTGAGATATTACTTAAGTTAGCAATAGTTGACTGAAAACGGTTTTGAGTTGCACCTAGCTCTGAACGAGTCTTACCTACGGCTTCAATAGCAGCATCAATAGAGGCTAAATCCGTAGCAGAATCATTTGTTCCAACAACAACTGCAGCCGTCAGAATATCAGCACTCGCCATGCTATCGATAGCAATACCAATCTGCTCATCCACACCACCCTGGGAACCCACCAAAAAGCTGGCATTAAAACCACCATTCAGCAATTCCTGACCCGAGAATTGAGTCGTAGTTGCAATACGGTCAATTTCGGCAGTCAGTTCATTGATCTCTTCCTGAATCGCCTCTAAATCTTCATCGTTATTGACGCCGTTGTCTGCCTGCACCACCAGCTCACGCATACGCTGCAGCATGTTGGTGGTTTCCTGCAATGCACCTTCAGCGGTTTGTGCTACTGAGATACCGTCGTTGGCATTACGCACAGCCATGTTCAGGCCATTGATTTGCGAGGTCATGCGGTTGGTAATTTGCAGACCGGCTGCATCATCCGCCGCGCTGTTGATACGATAGCCTGATGACAAACGCTCAAAAGCCGTGTTCAAACCGTTACCTGAGGTCATTAACTGACGCTGTGCATTCAGTGATGAAACGTTAGTGTTTACATATAAAGACATGGTCGTTCTCCTGGCCGAACATCGGCTCTTTAGTTAGATAAAACGCAACTTGAGTTGCTTGACTTATATAACGACCGACTTTGAAATAACTTTAATTTTTTGATAAAAAATTAAATTACAGGCATAAAAAAACCGGCTCACGCCGGTTTTTTTATGCCTGTAATATTTTAACGCAAATAATCGAATAAGCTCAACCGCGTTATCCGGGTGAACGTCGCCTGTGCCGCCTGCAGCGCCGTGTCCTGCTTAGTTAACTCAGTCATAGCTTCAGCATAATCAACATCCTGAATTTTTGACCGTGTTTCTTTATTGGCAATTTCAAAGTCAACATTGGTCATTTTTGCATTTTCAGCACTATTTAAACGGCTACCGGTTTTTGCCCGCACACTGCCCAGACTATTTTCAGCACTGGCCAGATCAGAAATAGAGAACTCGATTGCCTGAGAGAGCTGCTCGCTACTCAAGGTTTCATCGTTCATTACATTGATCATATCGTTAAATACTGTGGCGATATTCTGCTGCGGCTGACTCAACCTGAACTCAACAGTACCTCCATCCACATTGCCCTCAGGATAAAGTTCCATGCCGTTGAACTCAACCGCATCACCGTCAGCATAAGGCACTGCGGCCTGCACTACGGCTCCTGTCGAATCCACAACTTCATACGACGCACCATCGGCGGCAAACTCAACGGTATAAAGGTTATTACCAGGATTTTCTTTATCGTAGTTAGCCTGGTGGAAGTCATTCCACTGCGGACGGTCAGCAACCAAAGTGGTACCACCGGTTAAAGCGCCGGTGACGTTGCCAACCCGCGCTTTAAGCTCTACCGGGGTCTGCTGGAAGGCTTCACTGCCCGGTGAGCTGGACTGCACCCGAAGACTTGAAGTAATTTGCACATTCTTTTTACCGTTGTCGCCGTTATAGTCATAAACGCCGGTTTGCGCATTAAAAGTAAAAGGCAGCACTTCTGTCTGATAACCTGAGAACATGTAATCGCCATTCTCATTCTGGGCATTCATCATATCCAGTGAATTATCCCGCAATACTTCAAGTTCCAATGCCAGAGCTTTACGGTCATCAGCGCTCAAGGCGCCGTTACCAGCCTGTACAAAAAGCTCCTTGGCACGAAACATAGAATCAGTAATGTTGGACAGTACCGATTCCTGACGCTGTAAATCATTAACCACAAGGTCTGAATTCTTCTGAAACTGCTCGTTTTGCTTAATACGATCAGTCAATGCCAGTGCCTGTGCTTTGCCTGCCGGATCATCGGCAGGCGTCAGGATTTTTGTTTCCCGCGCCAGCTGGTTCTGTACATCAACCAGTTTGCTTTGACGGCTGGTCACAGCACTTAAGCCTTGGTTATAAATCATATTGGTTGTTAATCGCATTTTAACTCACCTCTTCAATTAGCGGGTGGAACTGAGCAAAGTGTCAAATATGGTCTGCGACACGGTAATAATACGTGCCGCCGCATTGTACGATTGCTCAAATTTCAGCAGATTGGACGCTTCTTCGTCCAGGCTCACACCCGCTACTGATTCGTAAAAATTCGTTGACTGCTCAAGCAGAGCATTAGCCCCCTCGCTGGCTGTTCTTGCCTGTGACACCTTGTTACCCACATCAGAAACCAGACGTCCGTAACCTTCGTTAAAGCTCATCATATTCTTATCGCCTTCGACGACAGGATTACGACGCAATGTCTTTTCACGTTGCAGGTCGGCCATTTGCAAACTGTTGCTGTTATCAGCATAACCATTGGTATTGTATTCAACATCGAACAAATCGCCCTCGTCCGGGTTACCTGCAATGTTGAAGTCATAGTCCGGCGGATCAAATAACAAAGCACCGCCGCCATCTACCGTATTGGCGAGCACGTCATTCATGTTAGTGCCGCTAAAGGTACCCAGTTCATTACCATCTGGATCCTGAATACTCAGTACATGTTCACCATTAATAAAACCAACGTATTCAGCACGTACCGGCGCGTCATCGTCCAGCGCATCGCCATCAAAAAAGTTCTCTACGCTGTTCATTCCGGTAAAAGTCATGACACCGCCACCGGAGTTTTCGCTGCCTTCAGTAGCCCGCACAGGGGCGGCCATGGCGATATCTTCCGGGCGTGTCAACCCAACATGGATATTACTCGCTGCATTCTGGGTGAAGTTGACCTGGAAACGATCCCCTTCGGCATAGTTTTGCGTAGCAAAATTGAACTCCATGCCGTAACCCAGATCGCCCACCCACTCATCGGCATCGGTCGGTACTGTTTCCAGCGGGTAATCTGCCTGGTCACCGATAACCCGACCATTAGTATCCAGTGCGACTAAACGAAATTCGGTATCGCTTTCCATACGAATTTCATAACGATGCGCAGTCAACTCGGCAGCTTTCCCTTCTTCCAGGCGCACGTTAATGGTCTGGTCCGGCTGACTGTTACTTGCGGTATAAGGTAAAGCGGTGATCTGAGTATTTGCCAGATCAAAAAAGTTAACACCCAGCTCGTTGTCCAGGTCCATACCTAAACGACTCTGCTCGTTCATAGCATCAGCAAAACCCATTGCCAACTGCCCCAGTTTGTACTGGGTTGGTTCAAGCACTTCGTCACGGTAGGCAACCATGCCACCCAGCTTTCCACCCAGAGACGCTATGTCTACCGGCTGATTGATCGTGTTGCCACCGCTCTGTGTTTGTGTCGTCATTTCCAGTCGATTCGGATCCGGATCACCGCGCAGCGCGAGCAGGTTAAAGGTACCATCTTCCATGATCAGACTCTGTCCGCCAGCCAGGTTTACCGATTGTCGGCCGTTGCTAAAGTCCAGTACTTTAATGTCAACGTACTCGGATAATTCACGCAGCTTCTCGTCACGCTCATTAAGCAAGGTATTTAAGGTTCCCTGGTCCAGCTGTTTCTTCGAACTGTTGCCGGAGATTTCTTTATTCAGTTGCGCGATAGTCTGGACCAGCGCATTAGCTCTGTCGGTTTCCAGCTCCAGACGATCATTCATCTGCTCGTTCTGATTTTCCAGCCAGCCTGACATATCACGCATAGCAGCTGCCACGTTCTCACCTTCGGTGAGCAAGAGTTCACGGTACGTCAGTGAACCCGGATCGTTGTTGGCGTCGTGCATCATGTCAAAAAAGTCTTCGATGGCGCCAATAGTGCTACCGTTGTCATTGCCCAGCACGGTATCTATACGCCGCGCCTGATCCAGGTAAGCTTCACTGAATGACGCACGTGAGGTATCGATGCGCACCTGACGCTGGGTAAATTGATCAACCATGCGCTCAACCTGCATACGGTCAAGTCCCTGGCCAATACCAGACTCATTATAAACGGGCCGCTCACGCACGTAGCCAGGCGTGTTCACGTTGGCAATATTATTACCCGTGATCTGCAATGAACGCTGATGGCTTAAAGTCGCCTGCTTACCAATATTTAATAGATCAAATGACATCTTCACTCTCCTCTCAAGAGCTTATATCGGCTAAAAGCCAAATTTCTCGCGCACTTTTTGCATCGCATCGCTATTCATGATGGTTTGAAGTTTTCGCGCATAAGCTGGATCCGTTGCATATCCAGCATTCTGTAGTTCTTCAACAAAACGACCCGCGTCTTTTCCTACTTCCAATGCCTGCTCATAACGAGGGTTATTATTTAAAAAGTCGACATAATCACGGAAACTGTCGCCGACACTGCTGTAACTGCGGAAGAAGGCATCTTCACGTTGCGGTTTGCCGTCATAATACTCGGTGGTATTTGCTTCAGCACGATCACCGTCCCAGCGATTATCCGCTTTAATATTGAACAGGTTGTTACTGGAACCACCCTTGCCGTTAGGGATAACATGACGGCCCCAGCCGGTTTCAAGAGCCGCTTGCGCCAGTACAGACTCTGCCGCAATACCTGAATCTTCTGCTACCTGCTTGGCGTAAGGCGCCAGCGCCTGCAGGAACTCCATTGGGTTGCCTGGTTGCCAGGCCTCGGCCTGATCATTCATAACCAGATTATCGACACGAGCCTTAGAAGGACCTTTTGCCGCAGCGGCAACTTCTGTCGCATCCTCGTACGGAACCGTCTTCGAAGACGTTGCCACACGACTCGGTGGTAACAACTCAGCCGGAGTGAAATCGTCAGTGCCTGTTGGGCTCAGTTGCTGAACCATGAGGTCAGCCAGGCCTAAAGTCCCCTGGCTGGATATATCGCTGGTCATCTGGTTATCGTGCATGTCCCGGTAAAACTCCGTATAACGGCTGTTCATCGGGTTATCTTCTTCAAATACCGCATTCGCCTGACGCATACTTTTCAGCATCATGCCCATAAAGATGGCTTCAAACTGTTCCGCCGCAGCCCGCAACGCTTTTTCATCGTTGTTATGGCCGCCCTGACGCAAACTGTCCAGGCTTTGCAGATCATAGACCGACTGATTGCGGGCCTGATCCAGCATGCTGTTTGAATGGGTATCCATCATCATCTCAGTCGTTCCTTAAATAACAACCAGTTCGCCATCGATAGCACCGGCTTGCTTTAAAGCTTCCAGTACCGCAATGATGTCGCTCGGAGCCGCGCCTATCTGATTAATAGCCGTAATCAAATCGTTCAGAGAAACGCCCGGATCAAACATGAACATGCGGGCATCGTCCTGCTGAATATCAATAGTGGTTTGCGGTGTTACCACCGTCTCACCATCAGCGAAAGCACCGGGTTGTGTTACCTGCCAGTTCTCCATGATGCTAACCTGCATATTGCCGTGAGCCACGGCAGCGCGGTGCAGACGTACGTTATTGCCAACCACTATGGTGCCCGTGCGGCTGTTGATTACAATGCGTGCCGCGGCTTCGCCCTGAGTAATCTGAATATTTTCCAGTGTCGACAGGTAACTTACCCGCTGACTGATATCCTGCGGCGCTATTACGCGTACTGAAGCAGCGTCCATTGGCGTTGCACTGCCTGGGCCTACCATGTTGTTAATAGCTTCCGCCATGCGTTTTGCTGTAGTGAAATCAGGACGGTTGAGGTTAAAAGTAATGTGTTCGCTCTGCGCAAAACCTGTGTCTACTTCGCGCTCAACCATAGCGCCGTTTGGAATGCGGCCAACCGTAGGTGTATTGATAACAATGCTGGAACCGTCCGCTCCCTGCGCGCCTAATCCACCAACCACCATATTCCCCTGGGCCACCGCGTACACTTCGCCGTCCGCGCCTTTCAGGTAAGTCTGCAATAAAGTGCCACCGACTAAGCTGTCTGCGTCACCTACGGATGAAACCGTGACATCAATCTGTTGGCCTGGCTTAGAAAATGCGGGCAAATCAGCATGTACGGCAACAGCGGCAACGTTGTTAATTTGTGGGCGCTGGTTTTCCGGCAAGTTTATGCCGAAGTTCCCCAGCATGGTGCGGAAAGTCTGGTCGGTAAAAGGCGTTCGCTCACCCGTGCCCGGCAAACCTACCACCAGGCCATAGCCCATTAACTGGTTAGAACGCACCCCGGAGACCTGGGCCACGTCCTTAATACGCTGGGCTTCCGCCACTTTGGACGCAGTAGAACTAAACACCAGCAAAGCTGCCAGGCTTACCACACTCCAGAATTTTTGTTGTTTAAACCACATAACCATTCCCCACTCACCTCAATCTACTGCAGTAACCCTTTCACGATCCGTGCCACCTTTATCAAATACGGGGTCAGAGCTAAAATTCACCACATTTTTCTCTTGAAACACCACACAGAATGGGGTCAGGGCTAAAATTAACCACCTACTTTTCATTTTAAAATCAAATATATAAAACTAACGTCAGACACAAAAAAAGCCCTATGTGTAACCACATAAGGCTTTTGTAAAAGTGGTGAATTTTAGCTCTGCCCCCAATTTTATCCGCTTTTAGAAGGGCCAGATAGGGCCGTTGAAGAAGCGGGTTAACCAGCCTTCTCGTTGGGCATTGGCCAGGCTGCCGGTACCTGAGTATTCAATACGCGCATTGGCAACTCGGTTAGACGCAATGGAATTATCAGAAGTCACGTCCTGCGGCCGGATAATGCCCGTCAAACGTACGTATTCCTGACCATTATTGAGTGTCAGCCATTTTTCGCCGCGCACGATCAGGTTGCCGTTCGGCAAAACCCGGATAACAGCCACTGTAATATCGCCAGTTAACTGGTTGCTTTGATCAGCCGAGCTGTCACCGTTAAAATCAGTGCCACCATTGAGCTGAGCGGACAACGGATTGCCGGCTACCGTTACATCACGGCCAAACAGGGTTGGCGTTGGCAGATCAACGTTCGAATTACGTGAAATACCAGTACTGGCTGATTTCGATGCTGTGGTCTGTTCCTGCAAACGAACGGTAATAATATCGCCCAGATCCCGGGCTTTAATATCAGAGTAAAGCCCGTTCACGTTCTGGCCACGAAACAGAGACCCGTTAGGAACCGCTGGCTCGACCTGTTCTTCTGGCATAACCGGCGCATAATAAGGGTCGTCCGGCATGGGGGTTGGTTCCGGCACCGAGGCACAGGCGCTCAATGCCAGTGCCGCAATACTGATAACCCATTTTAAATTAGCCATAATTTCACCTATGTATTCTTTAACCGTTATAGTTGCTGAACAGCAAAACCAAGCATCTGATCAACCGATGAAATCACTTTCGAGTTCATCTCATAAACACGCTGGCTTTCAATCATATTGACCAGTTCTTCGGTCACATTCACGTTGGACGTTTCCAAAGAGCCCTGTATCAGCGAGCCCATTCCGTCCAAACCAGGAACATTATTCTGCGGCTGACCGCTGGATGCGGTTTCGCGATACAGGTTTTCACCAACAGGCTCGAGACCGGCCGGGTTAATAAAGTTAGCCAGGTTAATCTGACCCACCACCTGGTTATCCGCTTCGCCGGCTAGTTTAACCGAGACTTCACCGTCCTGTGCGATAGTCACTGACTGCGCATCATCCGGAATCACAATACCCGGTTGTAAAGGACGCCCTGCGCCTGGAGTGACCATCTCACCCTGGTTATTCAAAGTGAACTGGCCGTTACGGGTATACGATAAGGTCCCGTCAGGCATCAGAATTTCAAAAAAACCAGGCCCCTGAATAGAAACATCCAGCGAGTTGTCAGTAGTCATCATATTGCCCTGCGAGAAGTTCTTCTGCGTGGCAACCACTTTACTGCCTGCCCCCAGCATCAAACCTGAAGGGAGTTCAGTGTCCTGGGTTGACTGACCACCCGGCTGGTTAATGTTCTGGTAGAGTAAATCTTCGAAAATCGCACGACTTTTCTTAAAGCCGACTGTACTGGCGTTCGCCAGATTGTTTGACGTCACAGCGATATCACGTTGCTGTGCGTCCAAACCCGTTTTACTTATCCATAGTGCTGGATGCATGATCCACCTCCACTCAGACTAAAATCAGAATATTCTTAAAAGCTGTTCAGAGCGCTGATCATTATCTTCAGCAGTCTTCATCATCTTCACACTCAGCTCGTAATTACGTTGCAAGCTGATCATTTGCGTCATTTCTTCAATCGGGTTCACGTTACTACCTTCCAGTGCCCCTACTTCCAGGCGCACTGCAAAATCCATGAATGGCGGTTCGCCATCTTTGCGGCGAAATAAACCGTCAGTGCCTTTTTCAATTTCGCCATTCGGCGGATTCACCAAAGCTATACGGTCAATCTCTTCCATTACCTGAGTCGGTGCTCCCTGAGGTTGCACTGAGATAGTACCGTCCTGCCCAATCGTCAAGTTAGTCAAAGGCACAGGAACAAAAACAGGTCCTGCTTCACCCATCACAGGCTGACCGCTTGAAGTCTGTAACATACCTGCCTGAGTAACCTGCAAATTACCATTACGGGTCATGGCCTCTTCGCCATTATCATCCAGTACTGAAATCCAGCCCTGGCCAATAACGGCAACGTCGAGGTCACGCCCGGTGGTTTTAATTGCCCCCTCGGCAAAATTTTGCCCCGGACGTTCAGTTAAAGAGAACACCCGGCTCGGCATACCTTCGCCATAAGCCTGCATAGAGCGGGCCTGGGCCAAATCTGCCTTAAACGCAGTGGTATTGGCATTTGCCAGGTTATTAGCCCGCATTGCCACACCATTCAGGTCTTCTTTAGCGCCACTCATGGCGATATAAAGCATGTTATCCATTGTCAGCCTCAGCTTTGGTAACGAATAAAACTAATTCTATAGAGGGTAATGCAGGGAGTGTGCCAGTATTAAGGAAGAAACGAATTTAATATCTACATGCACAAAAAAAGCGGCCGAAGCCGCTTTTCTAAAGCACTACAGACGGTTTTAACGTATCTGTAGAATGGTCTGCTGCAGTGTGCTGTTCACTTCCAGAGAACGGGAGTTCGCCTGGTAGTTACGCTGAGCAACTATGATGTCAACCAGCTCTTCCGTCAGGTTCACATTCGAGTTTTCCAGCGCCGATGACTCTATGCCACCGAAAGTACCGGAACCCGCAACACCGGTAATAGGTTCACCAGAATCAATGCTTTGCTTCCATTTAGTACCGCCAGCCTGACTCAAACCCTGTTCGTTGTTAAAGCTGACAATAGCTACACGACCCAGGAACTTAGTATCACCGTTGGAATAAGAAGCTGCAATCAAACCACTCTCATCGACATCAACACCAGTCAAGCGACCTACGGTAGTACCATCCTGTTCCAGCGCGGTCAGCTCAAAAGCGGACGCGAACTGAGTCGGCCGATCACTGCCACCCAGGCTACGGAAGTTGAACGTCAAATCAAGATCTTCAGCACCATTCGGCGGCGTAAAAACGAACTGGCCCGCAGGGAAAGTGCCGTCGGCTGTCAGTGGGCCCGTCGGATTACCACTGGCATCAAACTCAATGCGTACACCTGTTGAACCATCAGCAGCCGGCTCGCCGACTACACCACCCGTGGTATCAAAATTCACGGTTTGCCCATCAACTGTTTTATACACATCCCATTCACCATCACCACGGCGTGCATAATAAGTGGTAACGGTATGCGACTCACCCAGCGAGTCATACACAGTCGCCGAGGTTGAATCCGTATAAGTCGCAGGATCATCCGGATTAAAGTCCAGACCCGCACCAGTCACAATTTCTGGTGATCTCGAATCCAGATTCACCGACTGATAAATATTACCAGTTGGCGTTGGTGCCCCGGCAGTAGAAGGAATTTCAACTGGCCCGGTAGTACTTAACGCCGTTGACGAGTTTTGGCCTGTTTCTTCATTCACCGGGTAGGCCAGTAAATTACTGCCCGAATTATCAACGATGAAGTTATTACGATCCATCTTAAATGCGCCGGCACGGGTGAAACTAAAATCCTGTGAACCTGGCTCTGGCGCGGTAACAAAGAAACCATTGCCTTTAATCGCCATATCCAGTGAATTTTCAGTGAATTCTAAAGTCCCCTGACTGAACTGTTGAGCAACTCGTTGAGTCTGCACACCATCGCCCACTTTAGTACGGCTGTTGGTGAAAACTGAAGTCGCATACACGTCAGCAAACTCAGCCCGAGAGCCTTTAAAACCAGATGTGTTTACGTTAGCAATATTGTTCGAACTGGTGTCCAGATCACGTTGTGATGCAGACAAACCGCTTAGCGCTATAAAGTATGACATAAGTCACCTCATTCCATGTTTTAGCTGCCGCTGCTTCCGCCGCCGCCGTTAGTTATTTGAATAACATCTTTAAAATCGATGCGACCAATTGATTCCAGGTTCAGAACGATACCGCGTTGTCCGCCTGTGCTGACACTTTCAACATTTGCGTAAGTCAGGGCGACCAGATCTTCATTAGCGCCACCGACACGACCATTAGCAGTGATTTTGTAATCTCCTGCAGGCAAAGGCTCACCGTCTGCACCAAGTCCGTCCCAGCTGAATTTATGCTGACCTGGAGGCAAGGTTCCCATGTCCACAGTGCGCACTACCTGTCCGCTTTCATTCTCAACCCGTAAGGTAACGTTCTGCGCTGACTGGTCCAGAGCAACCATGCCCTCTACTGGCTTACTACCGTTAAAGTAACCGGTATCTGATGGAATCAGTACTTGCCGGCCGATCAAACTTGACGCTTGTAATGCCTGATTGGACGTCATACTGGCAGAGAACTTTTCAAACTGTTCAGATAAACCAGTAATACCTTCCGCCATCGTGAAATTGGTCATCTGAGCAATCATCTGATCATTTTCAACGGGCTTCGTCGGATCCTGCATGCTGAGCTGCTGGGTCAGCAATTTGAAAAAGTCCTCCTGACCTAAGCGGGCATCGTCTTTGCTTGCAGCCTTAGCGCTTTCTTCTGGCTTCCAGTAAAGGTCGTCTAAGAGCGAGCTGTTGTTTACTTTATCCGTCATGAGTTATTACCTCATCTAGCCCTGTTGTCCCATACGCAATGTACGGGTTAACAGTTGCTTAGTTGCATCTGCCACCTGAACATTGGTCTGGTAATTACGAGACGCCGACATCATATTGGCCATCTCTTCCATTACATTCACATTCGGCTTGTAAATATAGCCTTCGTCGTCGGCCATCGGGTGATTCGGTGAATACTCCACCACCAGAGGCTTTTGATCTTCAACAATACCCTGAACTCTGACACCAACAGAGCTGTCCTGACGCAACAGGCTTTCACGACCGGGGCGGCCAGACATTGCCTCCTGCATATGAGCGGCAAATACCGGATGCCGGGCGCGATAGGTTTCACCTGCCGAGCTGCTCACAGAGTTTGCATTCGCCAGATTACTTGCGGTTACGTTAAGGCGCATGTTCTGCGCGCTCATAGCGCTACCCGCGACATCAAATACATTATACAAACTCATTGTTAGCGTCCTCCACTCAGGGCTTTTTGCATACCTTGGATACGGCTGGTCAAAAATGTCAGACTGGCCTGGTACTCCATAGAGTTTCTCATATACAAGTTTCGTTCCACTTGCACATCTACCGTGTTGCCATCACCTGTATCTGGTTGATCTGGAACGCGATATTTCTCACGGCCTGACCCTTCCAAATTTAATTCAAAGTGCTTGTTATGAGTTCGCGACATGCTATGACCAGAACGTGTTTGCACCCGCTCTAAAGCATCCTGAAAACTCAAGTCTTTTGCTTTGTAGCCAGGGGTATCCGCATTGGCCAGGTTGCTCGCAATCACAGTTGCACGCTGCTCTCGGGCAAGCAGGGCGTGCTGGTGAATACCTAAACCTTTATCAATACTTAATGCCATAACAGCCTCACTCAAAATATTTCTATATATGAGTTTTGCAAGCTATGTGCCAGTTTGTCCGGTTATTGCAGATATAGTTACAGGGCCATGCAGAATAAGGAGTTGAGTGGTTCAGGTGGATACATTGACGGGGCCTGTTAAAGCGGCAAGCGGCAACTATTGCCGCTCGCTCTTAGTTCTTACGCTGGTAGATAATACCGGGATTACAGCGAATCATAGAATAATCTTCACTCAAGCCAGATATAGACTCTGAAGCCCCTAAAATCAGGTAACCTTCAGGATTTAACGAAGTGCGGAACTGAGCCAGGATTTTCTTTTTCACTTCCGGTGAAAAGTAAATCAATACATTACGGCAAAAAATAATGTCGAATTTACCGAGCAGAGAATAACTGTCCAGCAAATTCAGGTGACGAAAAGAAACCATATCAGTGACTTCTTTTTTCACTTTCATTTTACTGCCTTCAGCAGGTTCAAAGAAACGCTTTTTGCGTTCAGGACTTAAACCGCGGGCCAGCGACAAGCCGTCATAAACGGCTTCTTTCGATTGGTCCAGTACCTTATTAGAGATATCAGTACCTATCACCTGAATTCCACGGCTTAACGCCCCGGGGTTCTTTTGTTTAAATTCAATCAGGCTCATGGCAATAGAATATGCCTCCTGACCACTAGAGGAGGCCGAGGACCAAATCTTCAGAGGTCTCGTCAACTTCGCAAATTCGGGGAAGATTCGGGTTTTCAGCAGTTCAAACGGATAGACATCCCGGAACCACAGGGTTTCATTCGTAGTCATGGCATCCAGTACCGCACTACGTAGCGCTCGCTCACTGATAGCCATTGAGCGACGCACAAGCTCAGATAAGGTATCTATGTGAAAGCGGTTCATCAAAGGACCTAAGCGGCTTTTCACCAGATACATCTTATTCTCACCCAGTACTATCCCACACTGGTGTTCAAGGAACTGCCGGAATTGGTTGTATTCTGCTATATCCAGATCGCGATCAGAAGCCAATTCAAAGTCACCTTTATATTTTATATTTATCTGAAATCATTCCAGTTGAGCTTTAGCTGCCGGCTCATCCGTTATCAGCCATTTATGCACCGCACTGGCCAGTTCGTCCGGGTGGAATTTGGCGATGAAATCATCCGCCCCCACCTTTTTCACCATCGCCTGGTTAAAAACACCGCTCAACGATGTATGCAGAATAACATGCATATTCTTTAAATCAGGATTTGCCTTAACCTCTGCGGTTAAGGTGTAGCCGTCCATCTCCGGCATTTCAATGTCAGAGACCATTAAAGGTACCTGAGTTGAAATATCACCACCCACTTCTTCAGCTTTAGCTTTCAGCCAGTCGAGGGCTTCGCGACCATTTTTTACCAATTCAATAGTGACGCCGACGGAATTCAGTGCACGCTTAACCTGATTACGGGCTACAGTTGAGTCATCTGCCACCAGGATAGTCATCTCTTCCAGACTGCGTCCTTCTTTGCTCTGTTCGCGCACCGCTTCACTGACTTCAGCATTAATCGGGGTAATTTCGTCGAGAATTTTTTCAACATCCAGAATTTCGACTAATTCGTCTTCAATTTCAGTCACTGCTGTCAGGTAACTGTAACGACCTGCACCTTTAGGAGGTGGCAACACCGCTTCCCAGTTGATGTTAACAATGCGCTCAACACCTTCCACCAGAAAGCCCTGCACCGAGCGATTGTATTCAGCAATAATAATAAACCTATTTTTAATATCCTCGATAGGACGACCGCCGGTTGCCAGGCTCAGGTCAATAACCGAAACCGCCTGACCACGAATATGAGCGACCCCGCGCACAAAAGAATTACGTCGTGGCATAGCGGTTAACCGCGGACACTGCAGCACTTCACGGACTTTAAATACATTTATGCCAAAACGTTGGCGCCCATGTAAGCGAAACAGCAGCAACTCAAGACGGTTTTGTCCCACCAATTGAGTGCGTTGGTTCACTGAATCGAGAATACCTGCCATATTTTACCCCGTTATGTGTTGCTACCGTTATAATGTCAATGCAGTGCCTTTAAGGCACAAGGTTTGCATGAACATCAGCATATACGTCGAAACCTTGACATTATGTACCGTAGTTATACCTTTTTTTGCTGCGTCCGCCTAGTCAACATCAGACGAAAGCTATAAAAAAGCCTGGAGACCAACTCAGCTTATGAATACTATTTTGATCCTGCGCACGGGCACTGCCGCACTTTTATCCAGTTTGCTTTTAACGCTGCCAGCTATAGCCGCCAACAATACTATTTACCAGCCAGAACGCATTGCTGAACTTGCTGAAGAGTTCGTTATCAACCAGCTTGCTTACGCATCTGACGATGACCGTATTGAAGTCAGTGCCAGTACGCTGGACCCCCGTATGGGAGCCCGCCAGTGCCAACAGCCATTGGACATCGAACTGGCTAATAACGCCGGTCTTGAGCGCCAGACTACCGTTATGATTGCCTGCCATGACCGTGACAACTGGCGTTTATATATTCCAGTCCGTATTCAGCACATGCGTGCTGTTGTTGTCTCAGCACGTCAGCTTTCTCCTGGTCAGGTTATCGGCAGCAGTGACTTAAAGATTAACTACATTGATATAAATCAGTTGCGGGATGCTGCGTACACCGATACAGAAACCTTAATTGGATCTCAGGTCAAACGCCGCGTCGGCGCAAACCAGGCCATACAAGAGCGTCATACGTGCTTTGTCTGTCGCGGACAGGATGTTACAATAATATCCGGCAACGATGGGCTGCAAATACGTGCCTCTGGTGTCGCACGTAGCGACGGCCTGCTGGGTGACCGCATAACAGTGCGTAATAGCCGTTCGAATAAAGACGTTCAGGGTGTGGTTTCAGGCACTAACGAAGTTCGTGTAGGATTTTAATTAAAGTATTATCCCTCGTGGTCGATACTCTAAGCGTAGGTTAAATTTTAAGGGGCAAATATCATGGCTATTAACAACGTAAATTCAGGCCTTACCAATAATCAGGTAACGTCTAAACAAATGGATCAACAGCAATCACGTAGCACCCAGAGTCAACCGACTGTACAGGCGCCGCGTCAGGATGCTGTATCCTTAACTCCGCAAGCGCAGCAGTTAAGTTCATTACAGGCCCGTGCCGAAAACAACTCAGGTGTCGATGAGCAAAAAGTCGAGCGTATAAAGCAGGCTTTAGCTAATGGTGACTACTCTATTAATGCAGAGCGCCTGGCCGCTAACATTGCTCACTTCGAAGCTGATATGTTCGGTAGCGGAGAACAGGACCTTTAAATATGGTCGCCATGCTGGGTGAACTACTCGATCAACAGGCCGACCAGTTACAGCAGTTGATAGATTTACAAGCAGCGGAAAAAGAAGCTTTGATCAAGCGCGATGCCCCTGTGCTTGATCAAATAACGGAAGACAAAGAAAAAATACTCAATACCATCCAGCAGGTTGATAAGTCTATCGCCGAACACCCGCAACATGACGCTATCAATCACCAGCCTGAATTACTTGAAAAACGAACCGCTATCCAGCAGTTGATGGACAAATGTCAGCTCAATAATGAGGTCAACGGACAAGTTGTACGCATGACCTTAGGTCGCATCCAGGATCTTAAACAAACGCTTCAGGCGACCCAGAGCGGCACTACTATTACCTATACCGATAAAGGTAAAACCTACAGCGGACCTTCCGGAAAAAGCATTAAAGCCTGAGACAGGCATTCTCCTGTATAAGACGAGAACAAGAAAAAGGGCCTGAAGGCCCTTTTTCTTGTTCCGTTATTACCCAACCGTTTAGTAATACATTATTTTTTGTACCCGGGTTGGTCGAGCGGTTGACACATACAACTGATGCACCTGCTCAAAATCCAGTTTAAGCTCGGTTGCATAATACTCGTCACCTACCGGGTAACTGCGAACCACCTCGGCTCCGCGGATTAAACCACTGACCTGTGTACGGAAACTATCGCTTTGCAGCATCATGTCCTGCACCCGCGTTTCACCATTCAGTTGCACGCCCTGAACCTGCTCAACTAATTCCCGATAAGCTTCTAAACGTGAGGCTCGCATGGCCTGTAAGACCCGTTCCTGCTCACTGGCACCGCGCTGCAAAGCCACCGGAGCATAACCGACCGCAGTAAGTTTCGGAAATTCATCCGGTTGCACCGTGCCATATTCGACATGCCGTTCCATTACACTGCTACAGGCTGTGGTTAAAAACAAACCGCCCGCCAACATCAAATAACGCATCATATCCCGACTCCTGTATCTGGTAAAAATTTCTTTATACCCTGTGATTATGCTATCGGCACAGATTCTGCATAGTTGAGACAAATCTTAAGAGGAATTGATGATGCGTACATTTTTTCCAGTATGGCTCAGCGCTGTTTTCCTAAGCGCCCTAATCAGCCTGCCGGTGAGTGCTGAATGGTATGAGAGCAAAGGCTGGGCTCCCATTATAAATAACAACGTGGATCAGGCAAGGGCCAGGGCTGTAGAAAGCGCCCTGCGGCAAAGCCTGGATTTTGCCGGAGGCTCGGTACACAGCGTAGAAGAAGTTGTCGATGGTGTGCTTACCGGCCAGCATATGCAATGGCAGACTCAGGGTTCCATTGAACATGCAGAACTAGTCCGGGAACGAGTCAACGGCCAGCGCATTGAAGTCACCCTGCGTGCCAACATACGGCAAAATCAGGATCAGTGTGCGGCAGCAAATTTCCGCAAAGGCCTGGTAGTCGTTCCTTTTGAGCTCAAACAAAGCGAACAGGCTCGCTATGGCGATGTCTGGGAGCTAGGCAACGCCACGTCACAACGTTTTTCACGCATGATTGGTCAACACAGTGGGCAATTTACGCTGGAGCATTCCGGCGGCCGTAAAATTGGTTTTAGCGAGATGCTGCAGCAGGACACTCCTCACCAGCTGGGCCAGTTTGCACGCCGTGTTGCACTGGAAAATGACAGCCAGTATGTGATTGCAGGCGTCTTTGACGATATCAGTACCGAACCCCGCGGCAACACCAACTGGACCTTCTGGAGCCAACCGAAAGAAAACCGCAACCTGGGTTTCACTATGTACTTGTTTGACGGTGCCAGTGGCGAACTCATTACCCGCGCCGGTATTCAGGAGTATCAGCACTGGGAGTTTGATTACAATGAAAAAGTCGACGTACATAGTCAGCGCTTCTGGCGCAGCGAGTATGGCGTAGTACTGGCACAGCGCTTACAGGATATAGTGCATGGGCTTGATGACAAGCTGCGTTGCCAACCTCTGAAGGGACGTGTGGTTGATGTCAGCAACGAAAACATCCACATTAACTTAGGCACACGCAACGGCGTTGAATCCGGTCAGGAACTGAGTTTGTATCACCGCGGCAATTTCTTTGACAGCCAGGGCAATTACCGCGAGCAATGGGTGGTTAGCCCTTACCAGCTTGAAGTCACGGATGCGCAACTGCGCTCAGCTACCACCCGGGTTAAAGGTGGGGAGACCGGCACTAATATCCAGCAACACGACCGCGTCGTTATCCGCTAGGTGGAGAATAACGAGAATAACGGGGGTCAGAGCTAAAATTCACCACTTTAAAGTGGTGAATTTTAGCTCTGACCCCGTTTTTTAACCACTCTATTTAGCCAGTTGCAAGAGCTGGGCGGCGCTGGTTTTTTGGCTTCCTGTGGCCTGATAAACCTGCGCCAGGAAAAGTTCAGCACAGGCTACGGCGTCACTTAATGCATGATGTTGTTTGGTTTTTACCAGATCATAGCGCTCCCGACAGGCGGCCAGGGTTAACTCCCCTTTTTCCAGCCAGTCCTTTTGCCGTTGCAGTCGGCGCTGCTCAAATTTCAGGGTGTCAAAGACTGCCAGCGGGTTCGCCTTGATTCCATATTCGGCAAAAGACTTTTGTAAAAACTGCCAGTCAAAAGGAGCATGATGGGCCACCAGAATGGCGCCTTCCAGTTGCCTGGCCAGGCGTTTTAAAATACGCTCCAGCGGCTCCCCAGCTGCTATGTCTTTACTGGACAATTGATGAATGACCGCACTCTGGCTCAACAGGGTTGTGCTCTTAACAACACCATAGTCGGCCTCAAACAAACGAATCCGAGGTGGCTTCAGGGGCACCCAGCCAGCGGCCAGGATGGCATCGTTCGTAGGATCCAGGCCATTAGTTTCCAGATCCAGCGCTAGCCAGGGCACCTGCTGCCAGTCCTGCCGTAATAACTGCCAGCGTTGCCATTTATCCCGTATCAAACCAACCTTCACTACATACCTCTTCCGACTTTAAAAGCAATTCCCTGCTGTGCATCTTTAATGATGCGAAAAGCGGCTTTAAGCTGACGGCGCTCAAGGGTACTTAAAGTTTCCGGATCCACAGCATTGACCGGCTCAGTGGTGCCGCTGATACGCAACTGGTGAGTTAACCTCAATTGGGTCAGAAACTGCCAGGCCTCAAGCAGATTCTGATTGTCAGAGGCACTCAGCAAACGACTGTCACGCAAGGCCAGTAAACGAGCTGGCGTTGCTGGCATAGTCAGACCTTCCATAAGGCTATAAAGGCGTACAATGTCGTTGACTATAGCCACGCCCTGTTTTTTGATATCAATATAATCACCGCCCTCTTCACTGGTCGTGCGCAAACGATTAAACAAACCCAGCGGCACATTCAACTCACCAATATGACGACCTATGTTACCCAGAAAAATATCCTGCTGGGCAATTTTGGCGACACCTTCTCTGTGTTTACGATACAGCGGCGTATTCCCGGCTATCAGGCGACTATCGAAAAAAATCATACTATGCAGAATGGCGTCAGGCGTGGGTGACTTAATCCATTTTAAAAACTGCTCGCGCCACTCCAGCGAGGTTCTGCGCCACTTTTCATTCATCGCCATAACGTCGCCTGGACATAAACGAATGCCGCACTCGGCCAGACCGGTACAGACAAACTCGGCCATGCCCGCAAAATACTCGCGTTGAGTGGTATTAATATTATCGCTCAGTAACAGTCCGTTATCCTGATCAGAGCTCAGAGTCTGGTCTTCTCTGGCCTGCGAGCCAAACGCCATCCAGGCATAAGCGGTAGGCGCCGAGCCGTGCTCTTCCTCATACAAACGTATCAGTTTACGGGTCATGCCATCAGTAAGTGAAGCCAGTAACCGCCCAACCATACCGATATCTTTCACCCGCTTCGCAAAGGTGCGCAGATAATCAGGCACTTTCTGCGCTTCTTCAATAAGCGCTTGCCGGTCTTTCGCTTTAAACAGCGCGTTCATCAGGAACACGGGCTCACTGCGTTGTTGTTGCATCAGGTCGGTCGTGGTGATCATACCCACCGGCGTATCGTTATCATCGAGTACCGGCAAGTGATGAATATTCGCATGATTCATAATGGTGAGTGCATCAAACAGACTTTGCCGTGCATAAACAAATTCCGGCATTTGCGTCATCACAGCAGCCACCGAGACATCATACGACACTCCCTTGGCAACCACCCGATTGCGCAGATCCCGATCCGTTAAAATACCCCGCAACTGACCTTCATCGACGACCAACAGACTGGACACCTTACTAGCTGACATTTTTTCCGCCGCCTGCTGAATACTGGTATCACTGCCAATGGAAATAAGTTCACGGGCTATTACCTGACCTATGTCGCGCTCCGTCCAGTCCGGGGCGTCACCCTCGCTACGCTGCTCTGTCAGTAACCGCTGCTCCTGTGCCTGCATAAAGTAACGTTCAAATGACTTCGAGTAGCGCCGCAAATAATTGAAAGTTGCTTCGTCCCAGCTATACAGAATGCCATCGGCCAGCGCATCCAGTTTATTGCTGATAGTGCGCCCGGTCAGTAGCGATGGGAAACCAAACAAATCCCCAGTCTCCAGTCGCTCCAGATGTTTGCCTCTTTTATCGATGAGATCAAAGGTTCCCGAGCGCACAAGATACAGCGCCGGGTGACCCTCTCGTAGTATCTGTTGCTGATTTTGCTGACTGACATACACCGCTTCTGCGTGATCCAGCGCGTATTCCAACTGACCGCCGTCCAGACTGTCAAAAGGCGGCGTCTGTTTCAGAAAATCGGCAATATCCTGTAAATCAATGGCCATAAAAAATAAACCCCCGGGTTTAACACCCAGGGGTTCCGTTTTGGTCAGAGTGCGTTACCTGGGCAACGCATTCCTGGGTTAATGACCAGTTGCAGCCCCTGATCCTTTCGGATAACGGATAGACTCAACCAGCTCCTGTATCTCTTCTGGTGCATCTTTAGTGAACTTCAACACAACATTAGCCACAATGAAGTTCAGAATCATGCCTACAGTACCTATGCCTTCAGGCGAAATCTCTAAGAACCACTCATCCGGCCCGGCGGTCGGGTTGATGAACTTAAAGTAGACAATATAGGACAATGTAAAGAGTATACCAGTTACCATACCGGCAATAGCACCCGTGCTATTCATGCGTTTATGGAAGATACCCATAATAATCGCAGGGAAAAAGGATGCTGCTGCCAGACCGAACGCGAAGGCAACCACCTCGGCAACAAAGCCTGGCGGATTAATACCAAAGTAAGCACCGATCAGAACCGCCACACCCGCTGCAATACGCGCGTATAAGAGTTCCTGCCTGTCAGTGATATTGGGCTTCAGGGTTCGTTTCAGTAAGTCATGGGACACCGAACTGGATATCACCAGCAACAAACCTGCTGACGTTGATAATGCCGCAGCAACACCACCAGCAGCCACTAAAGCAACTACCCAGTTTGGCAAATTACCGATTTCAGGACTGGCAAGTACAATGATGTCCGCATCTACACTCGTATTATGACGCTCATCATTAGAGAAGAACATAGGCTCTTCACCAGCACGGGCTTCTTCACTCACCTGTATCAAACCAGTACGTTCCCAGTTGGTTATCCAGGTCGGTGCATCTTCGTACATGACCCCCTGCTGATCCGGGCCGTTAATCGTATTCAACACGTTGACCTTGGTAATCGAGGCAATTGCTGGTGCTGTTGTATAAACCACAGCAATAAATACCAGAGCCCAACCACCTGAACGACGTGCGTCACTCACTTTAGGTACGGTGAAGAAACGAATAATAACGTGCGGTAAACCAGCGGTACCCACCATCAACGCAAGCGTGATAGCAAATATATCCAGGGTTGCCTTACTACCTTCGGTATAAGCATCAAAGCCTAATTCCGTAGACAAGCCGTCCAGACGTTCCAGCAGGAAAGCACCGGAACCATCGGCAAGCGTTGCACCAAAGCCGGTTTGCGGTAACACGTGACCTGTCATCTGAAAAGAGATGAACACCGCAGGTACTGTGTAGGCAAAAGCCAGAATACAATACTGGGCAACCTGAGTATAAGTAATGCCTTTCATGCCGCCTAACAGGGTGTAGAAATAAACCATCGCCATGCCGATAAGCACGCCCATAGTAATATCCACTTCCAGGAAGCGACTGAAAACTACGCCCACACCACGCATTTGACCGGCGATGTAAGTAAAGGACACCAGAATGGCACAAATAACAGCCACGGTACGGGCAGTCTGTGAGTAGTAACGGTCACCAATGAAATCCGGTACCGTGAACTTACCAAATTTACGCAAGTAAGGCGCTAAACACAGCGCCAGTAGTACGTAACCACCGGTCCAGCCCATCAAGTACACACTGCCGTCATAACCTAAAAAGGAGATTAAACCGGCCATCGAAATGAAGGAAGCTGCCGACATCCAGTCTGCTGCCGTTGCCATACCATTAGCAACGGGTGGTACACCACCGCCAGCAACATAAAAGTCATTGGTTGAACCCGCCCGGGCCCAGATAGCAATACCTATATACAAGGCGAAGGTCAAGCCAACGACAATAAAGGTTAAAGTCTGAATATCCATTATTTACTCCTCCTCGACCTGATATTTTTTATCCAGCTTATTCATCTGCCGGATATAGATAAAAATCAGCACGATGAAGGTGTAAATCGCGCCCTGCTGGGCAAACCAAAAACCCAGTTTAAAGCCAAAAAATTGGATCTGGTTAAGCCAGTCCGCCAGAATAATGCCGAATCCGAAAGAGACAATAAACCAGACTGACAGCAACTTAAGCATCAGTGCTAAATTCTCTTTCCAATAGGCTTTGGCATGGTCTTCTGATTCAAATCCCATGGAAACGCCCTCCAAGTGTTGTTATAAAAAGTTATAGTAGTTATGTCACAGCTGACTGTATCAGCGCGCAGGGAAAGCGGAATTGGACATTAGTCGTATTGGACCTTAGTCGTAGAGCCTGCTGTACGGAGCCTTCAATATTGCGCATACCCTTGCAACCCGTTACATTGAGGCAAGTTTGCCCACACTCATACAGGAACCTTCATGAGCTGGATTCTGATACTCAGCGGCCTGATTTATATTGCTTTACTGTTTGCCATTGCGGTCTGGGGTGACAAGCGCAAAAGCCTTGGGTATCAGTGGAGTTTGCATCCCAGCGTCTATGCCTTGTCTCTGGCTATTTACTGCACATCATGGACTTATTACGGTGCTATCGGTAATGCGGCCACTGCAGGCTGGAGCTTCTTGCCTATCCTGCTCGGCCCTATGCTGCTGTATATTTTCGGTATTTCAGTAGTACGTAAGATGGTGGCGGTCAGTAAGCAACAGAACACTACTTCTATTGCCGACTTTATTGCCTCCCGTTATGGCAAACAGCATCGCATGGCGCTGGTTATTACTATTATTGCCGCACTTGCGATCGTGCCTTATATCGCGTTGCAACTTAAAGCCGTAGGTCTCAGCTTTACCGCTGTTATTGGCGCTGACGACCCGACTGCCGCATATTCCCTGAAGGAGCTCGTGGTTGCCCTGTTAATGGCCGCGTTCGCCATTATGTTCGGTACCCGTCATATTGATGTCACTCAATACCGCAGCGGCCTGATGTTAGCGATTGCGTTCGAGTCGGCTGTTAAGCTCTTAGCCTTATTAGCGGCGGCAATCGTCGCCTGGTATTTATTACGTAGCGGCACCTCGCTGAGTTTCACCGCACAGCTACAAAGCCTGAATCTGAATCCAGGATGGACCCTGAGCGGCGCTTTAACACCCCTTTTCATTATCCAGTTGTTTATGGCGGCCGGCGCTATTCTTTGTTTGCCGCGTCAGTTTCATGTCACCGTTATTGATAACGTGCACTTGTCGCACCTGAGTACCGCACGCTGGCTGTTTCCGCTTTATTTATTACTGACCTCACTGGCGATTGCGGTCATAGCCATAGCCGGTAGCCACCTGTTACCCGAGCATATAGACGGCAGCACCTATTCCCTGCTGCTGCCGCTAAATGCGGGTTTTGAAGCCCTTACTTTAATTATTTATCTAGGCGGTATTTCCGCTGCCACCGCTATGGTGGTCATAGCGACGCTGACGTTAAGTACCATGGTCAGTAACGATGTCATTATGCCGCTAGTGTTAAAACGTGATGTCGGCCGTATGCCTCAGGCGCGCCGCTTCTATCGAAAACTGTTACTAGTCCGACGGGTCGCTATTACCAGCATCTTGATCATGGGCTGGGTCTGTTATCACTTCTGGCTGGCGGATCTGAACCTGGTCAGCATGGGCTTACTGGCATTCTCTGTGGTCATACAGCTACTACCGGCTATGTTAGGCGGATTATACTGGCGCCGGGGCCAGGCTCAGGGTGTTTATATGGGACTGAGCGCAGGTTTTATTACCTGGGTGGTAGCTATTTTATTGCCCTTGCTCGGTGGCGGTATAACCAGTCCTCAGGAAACCGAAACTATCATTACCTATGGCGCTTTGCTGAGCGTCAGCGCCAATACGCTGGCTTATATATTATTCAGCCTGCTTGCAATACCCAGCCTCCTGGATAAAATTCAGGCAATGGCCTTTGTACGACCTCGCGACAGTGAAATCCCACAGCAACCGACTCAGCAGCACCAGGCACGCGGGCGTGATCTGAAAATGCTAATGCAGACATTTTTAGGCCGTGAACGCACCGATCAGCTACTGAACGATTACAAACAACAACATGATATTCAATTAAATGCGCTGGCTGCACCCCACTTTATCGACTTCACAGAACGCACCATTGCCGGGGTGCTAGGCGCTGCCACGGCTCGTTCACTGGTTGACGCCGCTCTGGCCGACCGTCAGCTAAACCTGGAAGAAGTGGTCCATTTCTTCGACGACACCACCCAGGCCTTGCAAACGCAACAGTCAATTATGTTCAGCTCGCTGGAGAATCTGGCTCAGGGCATTTCCGTAGTGGACGCTGACTTACGCCTGGTGGTATGGAATAAACGTTATCTGGATCTTTTCCAGTACCCCGACGGTATGGTGCAGCCAGGCCGTCCCATTGCCGACTTAATCCGTTTCAATGCGGAACGAGGTGAGTGCGGAGTGGGTAAAATTGAAGACCTGGTCGAGAAACGACTGCGCCATATGCAACACGGCTCTCCTCACCGCTTTATTCGCCGCCGCAGCGACGGGCGCATTATTGAGATGGTTGGTAATCCGCTACCCAATGGTGGCTTTGTCACCAGTTTTTCAGACGTAACTGAACATATTGAAACCCAGCAGGCCCTGGAAGATGCCAATATTGATCTGGAAGCCCGCATTCAAAGCCGCACTAAACAGGTGCGCGAAGTCAACCGTGAACTGACTGAAGAAGTCGTGCATCGCCGGGAAATTGAAAAAGAATTAAAAGCAGCTAAAGCGGAAGCAGAAGGCGCTAACGCCAGCAAAACCAAATTCCTCGCGTTAGCCAGTCATGACATACTGCAACCGCTGAATGCAGCGCGTCTTTACCTTTCTGCGGTGGATCAGGACCAGCTGGAAAGTAAACAGCAAAGCCTGTTACACAAAGTTGATACGGCGCTGGACTCGACAGAAAACTTACTGTCGACTTTGCTAGCGATTGCCAAAATGGAACAGGGAGCCCTGCAGCCTAAGCTCAAACATGTTGATCTGAACACTATTCTGCCCCCCTTAATCAACGAATATAATGTACTGGCGGAGCAACGCAAACTCGGTTTTCATGCCCATGTAAGATCCTCACTGGTTGTTCACACCGACCCGACTTATTTACGTCGCATCATCCAGAACTTCCTCTCCAATGCGATTAAGTATACGGACACAGGTCGTGTTGTACTGGGTGTTCGGGTGCGTGGCCGACTGGTCGAAATAAGCGTGTGGGATACCGGACCTGGCATTCCGGAGCAGCAACATAAAACCATATTCGAAGCTTTTATCCGCTACCACAAAGGGACCACCAGCGGTGTTGGACTGGGTTTAAGTGTTGCCCAACGCATGGCGCAGCAATTGGCCTGCCCTATTCAGATTCGTTCTACTTTAGGCAAAGGCAGCTGCTTTTCAGTACGTATTCCAATGGGCGAAGCTGTCCATGTTATTCGTCAGAAACCACAACGCGTGTCGTCAGCGACTACCTCTGAGCTGCATTTTTTATGCGTCGATGATAACCCGGAAAACCTCCACGCCATGCGCGCGTTGCTCGATAAGTGGGGCTGCACCTGTGATTGCTTCACTTCCGTTACGGAAGCCATTGCATTCGCCAAAAATAATCCTGAACCTGATGGTTTATTACTTGATTATCAACTGGATGAAGAAAGCGATGGTCTGAATCTGGCGCAGGCTTTAAAAGAGGTATGGGGTGAATTTCTGCCTGGAGCGCTGGTTACGGCAGTACAGGATCCGGAAGTTAAAAAGCAGGCGCGCCAGGCGGGTTTACAGTTTTTGTCCAAACCCGTTAAGCCGGCTCAGCTGAAAGCGCTGTTACAGCATATACAACGCCTTAAAAACAAACGCGTTTAATCCTGGGCAGCTTGTTCCTCGGGTGGGGCAAGCTGCAAACGTTCGGCAAGTAGCACTGCCTGAGTGCGACTATACACATCCAGCTTGCGGAAAATGGCGGTCATGTGTGCCTTCACGGTCGCTTCAGTGATACCCAATTGGTAGGCAATCTGTTTATTCAGCAAACCTTCGTGTACCAGAAAAAGCACGCGGTATTGTTGCGGAGTCAGGGCAGACACTTTGTCGGCTAACTCTATATCGGCCCGGGACAGAGCCTGTACCTGAGAACGTACCTGCTCGGGCACCCATTCATCACCCTCTAAAATACTGGCAATGGCTTCTGCAATGCTTTTTGACGACATAGACTTAGGAATAAAACCTAAAGCACCAAAGCCAATGCAGCGCCCTATCACCTGAGTATCTTCACTCCCTGAGATAATAGCGACAGGCAATAATGGAAAGTCTTCCCGAATACGAATCAGACCATAGAGATCACCGCTACCCGGCATATGCAGGTCCAGCAACAGAAGATCGATATCATCATCGGCATGCAAAACATCCAGGGTGCTTTCCAGGCTGTCTGCTTCCAGAATCTGAAGATCAACGAAATGATTCGCGAGGGCACCTTGCAGTGCCTCGCGAAATAAGGGGTGGTCGTCTGCTATTAAAAGTTTGGTCATAACGCCTCAGAACCGCGCCGTCCAAACTGCTGACGGGGCTTACTTGTTCAAACGGTTGTCTATAAGTGACTCTACCACACTCGGATCCGCAAGCGTAGAGGTGTCACCCAGGCTCTCATGTTCGTTCGCCGCAATTTTACGCAAAATACGACGCATGATTTTACCGGACCGTGTTTTAGGCAGGCCCGGTGCCCATTGAATATGATCGGGAGTGGCAATGGGGCTCAGTTCCTGACGCACCCATTTGATCAATTCAGCACGCAGTTCGTCACTGGTGTCTACACCATCAACCACAGTTACATAGACATAAATGCCCTGCCCTTTAAGATCATGGGGAAAACCCACCACAGCCGCTTCAGCCACCGCTTCATGAGCTACCAAAGCGCTCTCAATTTCCGCAGTGCCTAAACGGTGTCCGGAGACGTTAAGAACATCGTCGACACGACCGGTAATCCAAAGATCGCCGTCTTCGTCTATCCGGGCGCCGTCGCCGGTGAAATAAACACCGTCATAAGTACTGAAGTAGGTCTGCTCAAAGCGTTCGTGATCGCCCCACAAGGTACGTGCCTGACCTGGCCAGGAATCCAGTATCACCAGGTTACCTGAGCTGGCACCTTCCAGGTGATTACCTTCATTATCCACCAGTGCGGGTCGTACGCCAAAGAAAGGCGTCATTGCAGCACCTGGTTTCATATCACTGGCTGCCGGCAACGGAGAAATCATAATGCCGCCGGTTTCTGTCTGCCAGAAGGTATCCATAATCGGACATTGAGAGTTACCAATGACGCTGTGATACCACTCCCAGGCTTCCGGGTTAATGGGTTCGCCCACACTGCCAAGGATACGCAGACTGTCTCGTTTGGTGCCTCGTGCGGCCGCATCGCCTTTCGCCATTAAGGCACGAATAGCAGTCGGTGCCGTATACAGAATGTTGACCTTGTGCTTGTCGATAATTTTCGCAATGCGGGTCTCATCCGGATAGGTAGGCACACCTTCAAACATCAGGGTAGTCGTACCGTTCGCTAATGGTCCGTAAACGATATAACTGTGTCCGGTAATCCAGCCTACATCAGCTGCACACCAATAAATATCGTCTTCACGGATATCGAATACATATTCGTGGGTCATGGAAACATACACCATATAACCACCGGTGGAATGCAGGACCCCTTTAGGAGTGCCGGTTGAGCCTGAGGTATACAGAATAAACAGCGGGTCTTCGGCAAACATTACTTCCGCCGGGCAGTCAGTATCGCAATCACCAATCAGTTCATGCCACCAGACATCCAGATCGTCGTTCCAGTCGCCCTGGGTATCGGTGTGTTTGAACACCACAACGTTGTCCACGGTAGGACAGGCGCCCTTTGCCACCGCTTTATCTACATTCGCTTTTAAAGGTACGCCTTTGCCGCCGCGGCGGCCTTCATTGGCGGTAATAATAACTTTAGCTTCGCAATCATTAACCCGATCGGCGATAGCATTTGGCGAAAAACCGCCAAAAATAACCGAGTGAATAGCCCCTAAACGGGCACAAGCCAGCATGGCGTAAGCCGCTTCCGGAACCATCGGCATATAAATAGCAACCCGGTGTCCCTTTTTAACACCCAGCTTTTTCAGGCCATTGGCAAAACGGGTAACCTGCTCGTGCAATTCACGGTAAGTAATATGTTTCTGCTCGTCGACATCGTCACCTTCCCAGATAATCGCGGTTTTATCAGCGCGTTCGGGTAAATGACGATCAACGCAGTTATAACAAGCGTTTAAAGTGCCATCACGGAACCACTCTATTTTCACATTATCTTTATCGAATTGAGTATTTTTCACCTGACCATAAGGAGTGAACCAGGTAATGCGCTTACCATGTTGGGACCAGAATGTGTCCGGGTCAGCAATAGATTGATTGTACATTTCCTGATACTTGGCAGGATCCAGGCGCGCTTCGTTTTTTAGTTCAGCCGGCATTGGATATTTCGCTTGTGCCATGATGACTCCTCCATAATTCTAATGTGCTGCTATTTGTACTCGTTTCCGGGGGTGAAAACCTATTAGACCATAGTCTAGATTGACCCTTATAGGTACTTTGTTCGATGCTGAACCCCATCTTCAGTCATTTAATGAGGTCAGCAAATGAATAATTCACAAAAAATAACAAGCGCAGTTGCAGGCAGCTTACTAGCTCTGGGTTCCTTTGGGCTTTCTGCAAGTGCCCTTGCTGACACAGAATATCGTGTTGGTGGTTATATTAAAGCAGATTTTATGACCAGCCGTTTCTCTGACGGCAAGATACCAGGCGGAAGCATAGGCCGGGACTTCTATATTCCAGGCCTGACCCCAGTAGGGGGAGCTGACAGCAACACGGTAACCGACTTCCATGCGCGCGAGTCACGTTTTTTCTTTGAAGCCACACAGCAACTAGAAAACGGCGAGAGCATTCGTGGTTATTTTGAATTTGATTTTCTGGGCACAGCTGGGGGGGATGGCCGAGTCACCAGTTCTTACTCACCTCGCGTACGGCATGCGTTCATCGCTTACCGCAACTGGACGGTCGGCCAGTTCTGGAGTAACTTCCAGGAACTGGCTATCATTCCCGAAGCTCCTGATTTTGTAGGGGTTGCCGACGGAATCGTCTTTAACCGCCAGCCGCAACTTCGTTATACGTTTGATAATGGCTGGTCGTTTTCTATCGAAGCTCCCGAAACTACAGTGACTCCCTATCAGGGCGGAAACGCGCGTATTACCACTGGCGATACCGCGATGCCCGATTTAACCGCACGTTATGCTCAACAGAACGGAGACGTGTTTTACAGCATTGCCGGTATCCTGCGTCGTCTGGAGTACCGCAACAACGCTGCAGGCATTAGTGATACCGAAATGGGGTACGGAGTAAGCCTGGCATTAAAATGGGATATCGGTCCTCATGATATTCGCACCAGTGTTGTGCACGGTCCGGGTCTGGGTCGTTATGTAGGCATTAATCTTGCTAACGGCGCTGTGCTGACTGAAGATCTAAATCTGGATGCTATTGATGTAACTGGTTTCTCTTTTGCTTACCGCCATGTCTGGAGCGATCGCTACCGGACCAACCTGATCTATTCACGTGCCGATGTCGATAACAGCGAAATGCTGGCAGGTATCGAGAGTAACGATGGTACAGAACGTTTCGCCGCTAACCTGATGTATCAGGCTAACGAACGTCTGGTATTGGGTGCCGAGTTAAGTCGTGCTACACGCACTTTGCTCAGTGATGCCGATGGCCATATGGATCGCCTGCAGTTTTCGGCCAGTTATAGTTTCTAAAGTTTGCCGCTAACGACTAGCCGCCCTTCGTGGGCGGCTTTTTTTTACCTCCCTCGACAAATATAGGTTTTTGCTCCGACTTTGGTACAATGCTGATCGTGGGAGGAAGCTATGCCAAATAATGATAGCCCCGAATTT
Organism: Aliidiomarina minuta; assembly: GCF_003987145.1. Taxonomy (NCBI): domain Bacteria; kingdom Pseudomonadati; phylum Pseudomonadota; class Gammaproteobacteria; order Alteromonadales; family Idiomarinaceae; genus Aliidiomarina; species Aliidiomarina minuta. The sequence goes on from NZ_PIPL01000001.1 coordinate 1,423,119, forward strand.
CGTCAGCTCATGAGCGATGTTCAACCATTAAAAGGTGAAGCTGTCGCCGAAGTGCGTCAGCCTCATGCGTCGACACTGGCACAAGAGGAACGCCGACGTGCAGCTGTTGAATCAGCAAAACTTTCTGTTGCTGAACAACTACCGGAACAGGTAACAGACTGGGTCGAGCCGCTGGAAACCATTAGCTGGCGACGCGACGGTGTGCAGGATGGTGTATTCCGGCGTTTAAAGCGCGGTCAATATGAAATACAGGCCAGCCTTAACCTGCATCAGCATCGGGTAAGTCAGGCCAGACTGGCGGTAGCCGACTTTATTCAGCAGTGCTACCAGAAAGGGGTACGCAATGCGCTGATTATTCATGGCATGGGTCGGCAAAGCAAACCTCAGCCAGCGTTATTAAAAAGTCTTTGTCGGCAATGGCTGCCCCTGTTGAACCAGGTACTGGCATTCCACAGCGCACGACCGGAACATGGTGGTGCCGGTGCAAGCTATGTCATAATCCGGAAAAATACCGCTGCTAAAATAGCTACCAAAGAATTAAACCGACGTCGTTAAATAGGAACTACAATTATGTTCAGAAGTATATTCATAAGCCTGACACTGATTACCAGTATGGCTTTCAGTGTGTCGGCAAAAGCTGAAGAAGCGCCTCGTAATCTGATTATGGTCATCGGCGACGGTATGGGGTTCCCTTATTTATCCGCTTACCGTTATTTTAAAGATGGCCGCGGTATGACCGACCAGGCCGATATGGAGCATACTATTTTTGATCGCTACCTGGTCGGCGCAGCCAGCACTTATCCGGCCGATGGTACCCTGGTAACAGATTCAGCTGCCAGCGGCACTGCTCTGGCGACAGGTTATAAAACATACAATGGCGCCATTGGAGTGGATGCTGATGAACAGCCGCTAAAAAACATGATGGAATATGCCAACGAGCGTGGCTTTCTGACCGGTACCATAGCGACCACCCGGGTCACTCATGCAACCCCAGCCAGCTTTTTTGCTCATGTACCGCAACGCCGCATGGAAGCAGAAATAGCCGACCAATACGCGACCCGTAATGAAGACGGCAGCTGGAAGTTCGATTTGATGCTAGGTAGCGGGCGCCAATTTTTCGTTCGCGAAGGCGATGAAGAAAATGAAGCAGTGGACCACCTGGAGTACTTCCGTAACCACGGAATGCGAGTGGTTAGCAGCTATGAAGACTTGCAGACCCAGCAGCGCCTGCCATTGATTGGGCTCTTTCATGATCGCGACTTTCCTTATGTTATTGATGACGAAAAACGTCTGAAAATGATGGTTGAAGAAAGCCTGCGCCTGTTAGAAAACGCTGATCAACCCTACGTCATCATGATTGAAGCGGCCATGATCGACTGGTGTGGTCATGGCAATGATATTGGTTGTGCTATGCACGAAATGGCAGAACTTGACCAACTCCTTGAATTCCTGATCCCTTATGTTGAAGAACAGGGCGATACCGCACTCGTGGTTACGGCTGACCACTCTACGGGTGGCCTGACTTTAGGAGCTGACGGCGAATACCAGTTCCGTGCCAGCGAAATCAATAAAATTGGCCGTAGTCTTCGCCTGATGGCGACTGAACTGAAAGACATGCCAGGCATTGACTGGGACGACTACATTGAGGCACACCTGCCTTTCCCGCTAAGTACAGAGCAGCAGTCGGAGCTTAAACGGGTAGCCAGTTACGAAGGTGATAATCACCGGGAAGCTATTAATGATGTGCTACGCGATATTGTTGGTTATCACACCCGCGCGGGCTGGACTACCAGCGGCCATACCGGTGAAGATGTACCGGTAATAGCAGCCGGCCCCTGGGCTGAACACTTCCGAGGCACCCAGGATCAAACGGATATCGCCAGGCAATTTATTGAGTGGATTAAAGTTCAGGATTAAAAAATAACGCCCTCGTACTGCGAGGGTGTCCAAAGGAAGGGGATTGAATTGCAGGCATTGAGAGCCGCTACCGGGCGACAAGACCCGTAGGGCATTGAGGTTTTCCAGCGTTTCCACGGCAGGCCAAGCCTGCCCTACCAGAATCAGCCCCGTAGGGCAGGCTCCGCCTGCCGTGGGAGTTATCCGGTTGCACTATGTACCGTCCGCACGCGCAACTTTATGCACGCTCTCATGTACGTGACCATCCAAACAACCATTCATGCCGCCATCCATGCAACAAGGAACCTGATACCAGGCGAGAACCGAAGGGCATCGAGGTTTGCCAGCGTTTCCACGGCAGGCCGAGCCTGCCCTACCAGAATCAGCCCCGTAGGGCAGGCTTCGCCTGCCGTGGGAGCTATCCGGTTGCACTATGTACCGTCCGCACGCGCAACTTTATGCACGCTCTCATGTACGTGACCATCCAAACAACCATTCATGCCGCCATACATGCAACAAGGGACCCGATACCAGGCGAGAACCGAAGGGCATTGAGGTTTGCCAGCGTTTCCACGGCAGGCCGAGCCTGCCCTACCAGAATCAGCCCCGTAGGGCAGGCTTCGCCTGCCGTGGGAGCTATCCGGTTGCACTATGTAAAATCCGCGCTGGCAACTTTATACGCGTTGCCATTCATGCCGCCATACATGCAACAAGGGACCCGATACCAGGCGAGAACCGAAGGGCATTGAGGTTTGCCAGCGTTTCCACGGCAGGCCAAGCCTGCCCTACCAGAATCGAGCGAACGCCGCGTAGGTCGGCACGAGCCGAACACCGGAAGCCTCGCCCGGCCCCAGCCAGATCAACCGATAGCTACCCGGGCATTGCGGAACAGGCGCATCCAAGGGCTATCTTCGCCCCACTCTGCCGGATGCCATGAGTTGGCCACCGTACGGAAGACCCGCTCCGGATGCGGCATCATCAGGGTTACCCGTCCATCAGCACTGGTTACACCTGTCATGCCCGCTTCGGAACCATTCGGGTTGGCCGGATACTGCTCAGTGACCTTGCCATAGTTATCCACGTAACGCAGCGCTACCTGACCTGAAGCATCCAGCTTACTGGCACCATCGGCAGCGGCAAATTCAACCCGGCCTTCGCCATGCGAAACAGCGATTGGCATACGTGAACCCTGCATGCCTTCGAACAGCAAGGAAGGAGACTTCTGTATTTCAACCATGCTGAAACGCGCTTCAAAACGTTCGGAACGATTGCTGACAAAACGTGGCCAGCCTTCGCTGCCTGGTATCAGGTCATGCAGGTTGGACAGCATCTGACAGCCGTTACAGACACCTAAGGATAAAGTGTCCTGTCGCGCAAAAAAGCGACTGAATTCGTCACGGGCGCGTGGGTTAAACAGAATGGATTTGGCCCAGCCTTCGCCGGCGCCAAGGACGTCCCCATAGGAGAAACCACCGCAGGCAGCAAGGGCCTGAAACTGATCCAGACTGACTCGACCAGACAGAATGTCGCTCATATGCACGTCAATGGCAGCAAAACCAGCACGGTCAAAAGCCGCAGCCATTTCATAATGGGAATTAACGCCCTGCTCTCGCAAGATAGCAACCTGAGGCGCGGTGCCTTTGCTGATATAAGGTGCAGCTACATCTTTATTAATATCAAAACTAAGCTCACTGTGCAGTCCAGGGTCCTGCTTGTCCTGCTTAGCTTTAAATTCTTCATCCGCGCATTCCGGATTATCGCGTAAACGCTGCATCTGGTCAGTGGTTTCTGCCCACACCGCACGCAGTCGGCTACGACTTTCATGCAGTACCTGCTGAGCGCCCTGGCTAATAACAAGATCATCACCAGCCTGAGCACGCCCAAGGTAAACCAGCATGTCGCTGATGCCCTGGTCAGCAAAAAGCTGCTGCAGGTTTTCAGCAGCGGCGGCAGGAACCTGCAGCACGGCACCCAGTTCTTCACTGAACAGCGCAGCTATAACGTCCTGATCTTCCGGCAATTGCACAGTCCAGCCACAATGTCCGGCAAAGGCCATTTCGGTCAGCGTAGTAAAAAGACCGCCATCGGAGCGATCGTGGTAAGCCTGTAGCTGCTGCTGTGCGACTAATTGCTGCACAATAGTAAAGAAAGCTTTTAAATCAGAGGCTTTGTCTAAGTCAGCGCTTTCTTTACCTAATTTGCGACAGACCTGTGCCAGCGCCGAGCCACCCAGGCGATTTTGACCACGGCCAAAGTCGACCAGCCACAGCTGACTGTCGCTGTCAGGCTGCAATTGAGGCGTAATGCTCTGGCGCACGTCAGTAACCCGGGCAAACGCAGAGATTACCAGTGACATAGGTGAGGTTACGGCTTTATCTTCGCCGTTTTCCTGCCAACGGGTTTTCATCGACATCGAGTCTTTGCCCACCGGAATGGTTAATTCCAGTTCCGGGCACAGCTCTTCGCCAACAGCTTTCACTGCTTCATAAAGCCCTGCGTCCTCACCCGGATGTCCGGCTGCTGCCATCCAGTTAGCGGATAACTTAATGCGTTTAAAGTCGCCAATCGGGTTGGCAGCGATATTCGTAATAGCTTCGGCCACAGCTAAACGTGCAGAAGCTGCATAGTTGAGTAAGGCAACCGGGGTACGTTCACCCATAGCCATAGCTTCACCGGCATAACTGTCATAGGAAGCTGCGGTGACACCGCAGTTTGCTACCGGGATCTGCCAGGGACCCACCATTTGATCGCGGGCCACCAGACCGGTAACGCTGCGATCGCCAATGGTAATCAAAAAGGTTTTCTCGGCGACTGCTGGCAAACGCAATACCCGTTCAATAGCGTCTTCAAGCCTAATGTGATGGCTACTGAAGTCATCGCCGTTAGCCTGCAGGCTTTGCACATCACGATGCATTTTAGGCGCTTTGCCTAACAGCACATCCAGTGGCATATCGACCGGGTTATTATCAAATACTTCATCGTATAGCTTAAGGTGTCGCTCTGCGGTGGCTTCACCGACGACAGCAAAAGGCGCTCTTTCCCGTTCACAAAGAGCCACAAAATCTGCCATACGTTCCGGCGCTATGGCCATTACATAACGTTCCTGAGACTCGTTACACCAGATAGCCAGTGGCGTCATGCCGGGTTCGTCGTTAGGGATAGCACGCAACTCAAAGTTACCGCCCCGCTCACCGTCATTCACCAGTTCTGGCATAGCGTTAGAAAGACCGCCTGCACCGACATCATGAATGAACACAATAGGGTTCTGTTCGCCCAGTTGCCAGCAACGGTCAATCACTTCCTGGCAGCGACGTTCAATTTCCGGGTTTTCCCGTTGTACGGAAGCAAAATCAAGTTCAGCTGAAGACTGACCCGATGCCATTGAAGAGGCCGCACCGCCGCCCAGGCCTATGTTCATAGCCGGGCCGCCTAAAACAACCAAAGGTGCCCCTACAGGAATTTCTTTCTTCTGCACGTGCTCTTCGCGGATGTTACCCAGACCGCCGGCGATCATAATAGGTTTATGATAACCACGAAGTTCCATACCGTTATGGCTGTTGACCATCTCTTCATAAGTACGGAAGTAACCAAGGATATTAGGTCGGCCGAATTCATTGTTAAACGCGGCCCCACCGAGTGGCCCTTCCAGCATAATATCCAGTGCAGTAACTATGCGATCGGGTTTGCCAAAGTCTTCTTCCCAGGGCTGTTCGAAGCCCGGAATACGCAGGTCAGATACCGTAAAACCAACCAGCCCCGATTTCGGTTTGGAACCTATACCGGTGGCCCCCTCATCGCGAATTTCACCACCTGACCCCGTGGCAGCGCCTGGGTAAGGCGAAATTGCAGTAGGATGATTATGAGTTTCAACCTTCATCAGAATATGAATATTTTCAGGATGGTAGCTATATTCACGCTCGGCGGCCGTGGGGAAAAAACGACCGGCTTCGGAGCCTGTCATCACCGCGGCATTATCTTTATAAGCAGAAAGCACAAAATCAGGCGTGGTCTTATAGGTGTTTTTAATCATCGCAAACAGAGATTTGCTCTGTTGTTCACCATTAATGGTCCAGTCAGCATTAAATATTTTATGCCGGCAATGCTCTGAGTTCGCCTGTGCGAACATATAGAGCTCGATATCATTAGGATTACGACCCAGCGCACGGAAATTATCTACCAGGTAATCAATTTCATCATCCGCCAGTGCCAGGCCCAGATCGATATTCGCATGCACCAGTGCTTCGCGACCCTGACTTAAAATATCGACATCGCTTAAAGGCTGCGGCTTAGCTTCCGCAAATAAAACCTGCGCCTGTGCAATACTGTCAAAGGTGCTTTCCGTCATCCGGTCATGTAAAAACAACTGTGCCTGTTGCCATTGCTGATCGGTCAGTTCGCCTTGTAAGCGGTATAAAATACCTCGCTCCAGACGGCGGACCGTATTCAGACCACAGTTATGCGCAATGTCAGTTGCCTTCGAAGACCATGGAGAAATGGTACCAAGGCGCGGTGTCACAAAAACCTCACGCCCTTCAACCTCATCACCCCGACGTGCCGGACCATAAGTCAGCAATTGCTTTAGTATTTCGGTCTGGGTCTGGTCAAGATCAGATTCTGTCTGATAGATATGAATAAATTCAGCACTAATAGCACTGACATTCAGACCTGCATTAGACAGGCGTTGAATTAACTTTTGTTGGCGAAAATCGGATAAGGCTGGGGCGCCACGCAGAATTTGCACTGGTCTGAACTCCGGTTTTGAGTGAGCAACGGTTTGGTGGCTCATGATTATAAAGAAAACGGTCACATTTTGCGACACAAATGACAATGCACCCGCGTTTCTGATCTGGTATAAATAGGGCTTACAGGATTACCTGAGATAAGTAGTAACAGCGAGGAGTTGCATGCGAAGCAGCCTGAATCAAATCAAAAACAAGAAGATAACCTCGCTTAGCCGCGCGTTAATCACTTTACTGGGCATCAGTGCCCTGCTCATGTTGCAAGGTTGTAATTCTGAGTCAGCAGCCAAAAACCAGCTCTATCAGATCGAAGAACGTGGTTATCTGCGGGTCGGCACTATTATGAATTCATCCAGCTACCATCTGGATGGCGAATTACCCACTGGCTTCGAATACGAGCTGGTCAGTTCTTTAGCCGAAGAACTGGGTGTAGAATTGCAGATTGTTGACGAAGTGCATATTGAACATCTTTTTCAGCGCCTCTACGACGGTGACGTTGATTTTCTGGCAGCGGGCCTGGATGTGACGGAGAAGCGCCGCCAGCGCATGCGTTTTACCCCCCCCTACCATATTGTTGAACAGCGCCTTATTTTTAAACAAGGTACTATGGAACGCCCGCGTAACTGGGAGCAGGTGGAAGGCGAGCTGGTAGTAGTCGCCGGAAGCAGCCACGAAGAATACCTGCAGGAAATAACTACTCAGTTTCCTAACCTGACCTGGCGCACCACCCGGCTTTATGATGCTGACGAGCTGTTAGAACAGGTTATCAATGAGGAAATTGACTTTACCATTGCCGATACCAATGTTCTGGATGTGAAGCGCCGTTATTATCCGGATTTGAGTGTCGCTTTTACCGTGCGTGACAGGGTGCCACTGGCCTGGGCTTTTACCGACAGCAGCGATGATTCACTTTACGCTGCAGCTATTGAGCATATTGGCAAACAGCACGAAAACGGCGAACTTATCAAACTGGTAGACCGCTATTTTGGTCATGTTCAGCAATTTAACTATGTCGACACCCAACTCTTTATTCAGGCGGTAAGTACCACACTACCTGAATATATTGAAATGTTTCAGCAGTATGCCGGAGACCTGGACTGGCGGTTACTGGCCGCTATCAGTTACCAGGAAAGTCACTGGGATCCTTGGGCCCGTTCTCCTACCGGAGTGCGCGGTATGATGATGCTGACCTTGCCGACCGCACGATCTATGGGGGTCCGCAGCCGTCTGGACGCCGAACAAAGTATTCGTGGTGGCGCCCGTTACCTGGCCCGCATGCACCAGCGCCTGCCGGCTCGCATTACTGAACCAGACCGCACCTGGTTTGCGCTGGCTGCATACAATGTTGGGCTTGGACATCTGAATGACGCCCGGGAACTTACCAGTCGCCAGGGTGGCGACCCGGATTACTGGGTTGATGTGCGTGCTCGTTTACCACTATTACGACAAAAACAATATTATAAAACCACACGCTTTGGTTACGCCCGCGGTAATGAACCTGTAACCTACGTCGGTAATATCCGACGCTATTACGATACTTTGCAATGGCTGGATGAACACGGGCGAATTCCCTACCCCGGACAAAGTGAATTAGCCCAGGCCGACGAAGAGGTGACAGAGTGAAAAGAACAGGTTCCTTAAACTTAAAGCGTGCACCCCGTATCATTCCAAACGAAAGACGTCGCCAGTTATGGCGGCGACACCGTTTACGCCTGATAGAGCGACGTGCAAAATGGTTTCATCAGGCCATAGCCCCGGGTGCTGAAACTAAGGATTCTGATTCTGAGGAGTAGCTGATTGCTTAAGCGCTTTACGCGCGGCCCGACGCTGGCGGAAAAAAGCCGACAGCCGATGGGAGCATTCATCCTGCAAAATACCGCTGGTAATAGCGACCTGGTGATTGAGCTTAGCATGCTGAACCAGGTTCAGCTGGCTACCACAGGCACCCGCTTTCGGGTCTGCTGCACCATAGACTAGCTGCGTAATACGACTATGTACCAGAAGTCCGGCACACATAGCGCAGGGCTCCAGCGTTACATATAGTGTGCAGTCTAATAAGCGATAATTGCCCAGTACAGCGGCGGCTTCACGTATCGCGAGCATTTCTGCATGGGCAGAAGGATCAGCCCGGGTAATAACCTGGTTGTAGCCTTCGCCGATGACTTTATCGCCATGCACCAGCACGGCTCCCACAGGCACTTCGCCCTGAGATTCCGCCTTAGCGGCCAGATCCAGCGCCTGACGCATGTAGTCTTCGTGATTAGGCATTAGAGGTTCGCTTTGATTAACCAGGACCGAATTATAACCAAAAAAAAAGCCCGCGTCCTGCGGGCTGGTCCCTTTATCTGTCCCTGCGCATCCTGTGCGTACATCCTGTAGTTCCAAGTGCTCCCTGCACATTATCCTTATTATTATGGCAACCCTGCCCTTTTTCTGTCCTTGCTTTGACATCCTTGCCAACATCCGTGCCACCAATAGCAATCCTTTTGCATGTAGCGCAATTCAGCCACATTGCTTTCTTTACATTGCAAAGGCTGCGCCAGTATTTAAAAACCGTTAAGTATCAATTACTTAAAATAAAAAGCGGCGATAAGGGGTTGTCTGAAGGCGCCAAAAATCATGCTTTGACGTCAACCGACGTCAGCTAAAATGTCATCACGCCATATAAAGAATACAGAATAACAGTCAAGAAAGCCGCGAGCAGTGCATAAGGCAACTGAGTTCTGACATGATCAATATGTTCAGTGCCTGCAGCAAGTGAAGCAATAATAGTGGTATCGCTAATAGGTGAGGAATGATCGCCGAAAATGCCCCCGGAAATAGCAGCAGCAATAAAGGGCGCTGGCGGAAGACCCAGAGACAATGCCAAAGGAATAGCCAGTGGCAACATAATAGCGAAAGTCCCCCAGCTGGATCCAATGGCAAAAGCAGTTATGGCTGACAGGATAAAAATAAGAGGTAGTAGCAGCCACAGGGGCATACTGCCATCCAGTAGTGAGGTTATGTAATCAGCGGTTCCCAGCATACGGGTCATATCACCCAGTGCCATCGCCAGCCATAAAATGACAGCCAAGGGTAGAATGCGGCGGGCGCCATTAAGCGCCGCTAAGGCAAGCACTGACCAGGAAGTCGACAGGGTCAGACGGCTGCTCAGGGTGGCGATCGTAAGAGCTAATAACACGGCGGTCAACACGCTGGTGGTGCCGGAGCCCTGCACTATGCTGCCACCGCCAGTCAACCAAAGCATGACCGGCACCATCACAATCATACTCAACAGGCTCAGACCTACGCCTCGTGCAGCACCGCTGTTATAACTAACCGCCTGTTGTTGTTCAGGTAATGACTGTGGCACAGCGCGCGCATCTGCTTTACGCATGGGGCCAAAACTCCAGCCACTCCAGGCCACCCAAAGCGCCAGCAATAAAGCCAGTATGGCGTAAAAGTTAAATAACAGAGACTGCGCAAAAGTGAGTAGCGGATTGGCAATATCCTGAGCACTGATAAGGCCCAGATTAAAAGCGCCCCAGGCATTCAACGGAATCAGAATACAGATTGGCGCGCAGGTAGAATCGATAATATAGGCCAGTTTTTCGCGCGACACGCCAAGGCGGTCATACAAAGGCCGTGATGTGGTGCCTGAAGTCATAATAGACACGTTTGACTCTATAAATACTACAACCCCAAGCAGCCAGGTGAACATGCGTGCTTTGCGGGGACTGTCAGCTAATTGTCGTTTTTCCAGAGCGCGTACAAAATGGGCAAAACTACCACCTCGTTCCAGTACGCCAAAAAGGGCCCCTATAGCGAGCGTAAAAGCCCATATTTGCAGGTTTGTGGTGTCCACCAGTGTGGTGGACAGCGAAATGACAGAACCAAGGGCGGCGCCCAGTATATCCGGCGAATGATACAGCCCATTGGCCAGTAACACGCCGCCCAGCAACGCCAGAATCACCCGCCGCGTCGCGATTGCAAATGCAATAGCTAACAGCGAAGGTAACAGACTTAACCAGCTACCCTCAATTGACATTATGTTTTCCATGCAGAAAAAAGACTGCTTGAACCTGTGAATTCATTGTCTTAAATACCTATTATTTCAGTCATCACACGATTACGCCCAGCCTCTTTGGCCTGATACAACATCGCATCGCTGCGTTTAAATAAAGAATCAAAATCAGTAGCCGGGCCCGCCACCCCAAAAGTCGCAGCTACCCGCACCCAACTATTCTCGGACGGTACCTGGATGTCTTCTAATTTAGCATGGATGCGCTGCGCGCAGCTCTCTGCATCAAGCAGGGTAACAGCCGGCAAGATAATAATAAATTCGTCACCACCGCTACGAATGGCTAAGTCAATATCCCGTATTGAATCCGTAATGGTTTGCGCAACTCGCTGTATAACTTGATCTCCAATATCATGACCATGACTGTCGTTAATAGTTTTAAAGAGATCAATATCCATCACGATCATGCACATATGCCTTTTATCCCGCTCGAGTACATTCACATGTTGGCCAAGCTTTTCTTCCAGCACCCGGCGGTTATAAAGCCCTGTCATAGGGTCAGTTAATGCCTGCTGTTCACGCTGCTCAATCAGATTAAAAATATAGAGGGTGTAAATGCCACCAAACATAGCTACAAAGCCAAGATTTTGAGCAATAACGAAGGTGAAACCATAAACTATTGGCTCTCTCGCTATCTGATCAATGATCAGCGTTACCAGATACGCCAATGTGGTAGTAATCAGCGAGGCCAAAAACAGACGATAACGCTTGCCATCTCTCGGCATGTAACGGAAAAAACTGAACACAGCCAAGAATAAAATGGCGCAGATATTCAAATAAAGAATACCTCGCATAGGCGCGTAATCGGTCTGTTCTGTCAGCGTTATCCAGGCCGCCAGACCGGTACCGATAATGACGGAGTGGGCCAGAGCCAGTGGACTTTTTAAAACGAATACGGGTTTGGTATAAAGGCTTCGTACGCCAAAATAAAGACTGTAGCAGGAGAGCAGAATAAGGCTGGAGTTAATCAATCCAGCTACAAAAGCACCTGCATTGCTATTTTGCATTACGGTGATAAAAAACATGCCGGTGGCAAGGAAGGCGAGCACATAAAAAGCAATGAAATTTTGCAGTGCAATCCGACTCTCGAATCTATCAGGTTTAGGAATGCTATATAAGTAAAGTGCGCATATCAGGCTAATGGCCAGGCTTAAGAACGTTGAGAAAAATCCAATATTCATCTGCAATCCAAATGTAGTGCGGCACACCATTTAGGTATGCCGCGGCTAATCGCTAGTCACTCAACCAATGGAGCAGAGACTATTCCCATTCAATAGTTGCCGGCGGTTTACCAGAAATATCATAAACAACGCGGGAGATGCCACTGATTTCATTGATAATGCGGTTAGACACCCGTTCCAGTAATTCATACGGCAGGTGGGCCCAGCGCGCTGTCATGAAGTCTATGGTTTCTACAGCCCGAACGGCAATCACCCAGTCGTATTTACGGGCATCGCCCATAACACCCACCGAGCGCACCGGCAGGAACACAGCAAAGGCCTGACTGACTTTGTCGTACCAACCTGAGTTACGTAGCTCTTCAATGAAAATCGCATCGGCACGGCGCAGCAGGTCGCAATATTCTTTTTTCACCTCCGCCAGCACACGTACGCCCAAACCAGGACCAGGGAACGGATGGCGGTACAACATGTCGTACGGCAAACCCAGTTCGAGACCGATTTTGCGCACTTCGTCTTTGAATAACTCACGTAACGGCTCAACCAGTGACATTTTCATGTCCGCAGGCAAACCGCCCACATTATGGTGCGACTTGATCACGTGAGCTTTGCCGGTTTTAGAACCTGCTGATTCAATGACATCCGGATAAATGGTGCCCTGGGCTAACCAGCTGACATCTTTAATCTGGCTGGCCTGCTCGTCAAATACTTCAATAAACACCCGGCCAATGGCTTTACGTTTCAACTCCGGGTCGGTAACGTCGGCGAGTTGGTCAAGGAAGCGGTCTTCGGCATCGACACGAATAATATTGAGGCCAAAATGGTCGCCAAACATTTCTATGACCTGATCGCCTTCGTTCAAACGCAACAGGCCGTTATCTACAAATACACAGGTCAACTGAGTGCCAATGGCTTTGTGCAGCAACATCGCAGTGACCGAAGAATCAACACCACCGGATAAGCCCAGAATGACTTTGTCTTTGCCGACCTGTTCACGAATCCGTTCAATCGCATCATCAATAATAGTCGCTGGCGTCCATAGTTTTTCACAACCACAGATGTCATAGACAAAATGCTCTAGCATGCGCAGCCCCTGACGGGTATGGGTCACTTCCGGGTGGAACTGGATACCGTAAAAATGACGTTCAGTGTCGGCCATAGCCGCATGCGGGCAGGTTTTAGTGCGCGCGACTGTGGCAAAACCGGCCGGAATTTCAATTACCTTATCACCATGACTCATCCACACATCAAGCAGCGGCTTGCCGTCTTCACTGACCGCATCTTCGATGTTTTTGAACAGCTCACTTTCTCTGACACGCTCAACCTGCGCATAACCAAACTCACGTTCGTCGGAACCTAATACTTTGCCACCGAGCTGAGCCGCCATAGTCTGCATGCCATAACAGACACCAAGCACAGGCACACCCGCTTCAAACACGTAATCTGGAGCTCGGGGTGAACCGGGTTCAGGTACGCTCTCCGGACCGCCGGAAAGTATAATGCCCTGCGGATTAAAAGCTTTAATATCTTCAGCATCGACGTCCCAGGCCCAGAGTTCACAATACACGCCAATTTCACGAATGCGACGCGCGATAAGCTGCGTGTACTGTGAACCAAAATCGAGGATAAGAATGCGGTGTTGATGAATATCAGTGGTCATGTGTTCTCTCGTTTTAATTTCATTTCGGGCAGGCGCGGCCTGCCATCAGATGTAGCGTGGCGGCAGGCAAAGCCTGCCCTACGATTTTCAGATATCGCGCAGAAGCGAGCGTGCGATTTTAACCTAAACGATAGTTCGGTGCTTCTTTGGTAATTTGCACATCATGCACATGGGATTCACCCATACCTGCCGAAGTCACCCGAACAAACTGCGGTTTAGTACGTAACGTCTGTATATCAGCGGAACCGGTAAGCCCCATTGCCGAGCGTAAACCGCCCATTTGCTGATGGATAATAGTGGCCATAGGGCCTTTATAAGCAACCCGACCTTCAATGCCCTCAGGAACCAGTTTTTCCGCCTGATTGCTGCTCTGGAAATAGCGGTCTGACGAGCCATGGCTCTGATTCATAGCGCCCAGGCTCCCCATACCACGGTAGGACTTGTAATAACGTCCCTGGTAGAGTTCGACTTCACCTGGCGATTCTTCGGTCCCAGCCAGCATGCTGCCTACCATCACACAACTAGCGCCGGCAGCTATAGCTTTGGCGATATCACCAGAGAAACGTATGCCACCATCGGCAATAACTGGAATATCACGGTCCTGCAGAGCTTCAACGGCATCCGCAATAGCCGTGATTTGCGGAACACCGCAGCCGGTCACAATACGGGTGGTACAAATAGAACCCGGACCAATACCGACTTTAACACCATCCACACCGGCGTCTGCCAGCGCGATAGCGCCATCTTTAGTGGCCACATTGCCAGCAATAATCTGGATATCAGGGAAGTTCTTGCGTACCCAGCGAACCCGTTCGAGAACACCTTCCGAATGGCCATGGGAAGTATCGATTAAAATAATGTCAACGCCGACATCCACCAAAGCGGCAACCCGTTCTTCGGTACCAGCACCCACACCAACGGCGGCGCCGACACGCAGACGGCCCTGCTCGTCTTTACAGGCGATAGGTTTATTCGCTGCTTTTTCAAAATCTTTCAGCGTAATCATGCCCAGCAGGCTATGGTCGTCGTTCACCACCAGAATTTTTTCAATGCGATGCTGATGCATTAAGGCCAGGATTTGTTCACTTTTGGCATTACTTTTAACAGTGACGAGGCGCTCTTCAGGGGTCATCACATCAGACACATTCTTGTGATTATCATCTTCAAAACGAGTATCGCGGCCGGTTACAATACCCACAAGGCGGTTGCCTTTGACCACAGGAAATCCCTGAAAACCATGTTCGGCAGCCAGTGCTTTAACCTGCTGAATGGTCATATCGGGAGTTACGGTCACGGGGTCAGAAACAATGCCGCTTTCGTATTTTTTCACTTTGCGCACATGAGCAGCCTGTTCGCTGATACTCATATTTTTATGAATGAAACCAATACCGCCTTCCTGCGCCAGAGCAATGGCAAGGTTGGCTTCGGTCACAGTATCCATGGCAGAGGACACCATAGGGATGTTGAGCTCAATGCTGCGCGTTAAGCGTGTTCTTAAGTCAGCAGTATGAGGAAGTACAGTCGAGTGACCAGGGACGAGTAAAACGTCGTCAAAAGTCAGGGCTTCTTGAGCAATTCTTAGCATAGCAACATCTCTCTAATGACAGGAAGGAGCGGGATCAATGTTGCGGCGGTATTTTACTCATCTCGCCGCCTCCAGTAAACTAGTTTTTTATTTTTATCAGCAGGCAGGCTTATTTGTGTTTAATTCAACACCCCCGGATTCCGGCAGCCAGACCATATACAGCGTATCTAAACTCAACGTAGCGGTGCGTAGATTGCTGGAAGGTCACTTTGGCCAAATCTGGTTAGTGGGCGAAGTTTCCAATTTTTCTGCACCGGCTTCCGGTCACTGGTACTTTACGCTGAAAGATGAACGCGCTCAGGTGCGCTGCGCCATGTTCAAAAACGCCAATCGTAACGTACAAATTCCAGTAGCGTCCGGTAAACAGGTACTGGTACGCGCTAAACCTGCTCTTTACGAACCCCGTGGTGATTACCAGTTAATTGTTGAACATCTGGAAGATGCCGGCGTTGGATTACTGCAGCAGCAGTTTGAAGCCTTAAAAACGAAACTGGCGGCAGAAGGTTTATTTGCCAGTGAACATAAACGGGCGCTGCCAGAGCAGATTCGCAAGGTAGGCATTATCACCTCTCCCACTGGCGCCGCCTTGCATGATGTATTGTCCGTACTGGCACGCCGCGACCCTTCTGTTGAAGTTATTGTCTACCCCACCCAGGTACAGGGCGAGAATGCCCCTGGGCAGCTGCTGATGGCACTCAACGATGCCAACCGGCGTAATGAGGTGGATGTACTACTACTGACCCGTGGCGGTGGCTCTCTGGAAGATCTATGGTGCTTTAACGACGAAACCCTGGCCCGTGCTGTATTTACCAGCCGCCTACCCGTAGTCGCAGCGGTTGGCCATGAGGTGGATTTCTCCATCGCAGACTTTGTCGCTGACTTACGGGCCGCCACTCCATCGGCTGCAGCTGAACTGGTCAGTCGTGATCGCAGTCACCTGCGCCAGCAACAACAGCAAATGGCGCAACGTCTGTGGCGCGCATGGCGCAGTTATCTGCAACAGCTGCAACAGCAACAAAGTTATTTGCAACAACGCTTACAACCACTGCATCCACAACAACAGTTGCAGCAGCAACAACAACGCCTGGATGATAACCGGCTGCGCCTGCAACAGAGCTGGCAACGGGCATTGACGCTTAAGCAGCAGCACCAGCAAAATCTGCAGCAAC
The DNA here is from genome assembly GCF_003987145.1 of Aliidiomarina minuta. Lineage (NCBI taxonomy): Bacteria > Pseudomonadati > Pseudomonadota > Gammaproteobacteria > Alteromonadales > Idiomarinaceae > Aliidiomarina > Aliidiomarina minuta. Next base: position 1,439,406 of record NZ_PIPL01000001.1, read on the forward strand.
GCCTGTGGCAAAAACAGCCAGGCAAAGACGTGCAGCGACTGGATGAGAAGTTACAGGGCCTGATACAGCGCCAGCAACGTGCTATGACCCAGTTACTGCAGCAAAAACAACAACAGGCGGCCCGTCATGCGCATGCACTGCAACTCGTCAGTCCCTTAGAAACTCTGAGTCGGGGATACAGCATCAGCTTTACCGAATCAGGCGAGGTGATCAAAAGCGCCGGGCAAGTAAAACCCGGCGCTACTATCCGTAACAAACTGGCGGATGGCGAACTGCTAAGTCAGGTGATCAGCAGCTCGTCAGAGAAAAATTAATGCTGCTCGTTATCTGTCGCAGTATTTTTTGCCGCATTTTTGTCACTCAGAACTGACTGAATACGTATTGGCCCTTCATCGCTGCCCGCCTGATGCAAATGCACGTCCATCTGCGGAAAGGGAATGCCAATACCGTTTTCATCCAGGCGGATTTTGATTTTTTCCATCATATCCCAATACACCGGCCAGTAATCAGCGCTATCCACCCAGGGCCGCACAATCAGGTTAACCGAAGAATCGCCCAGCTCAGTCACCGCCACTCTTGGTTCGGGATCCGGCAATACACGCTCATCTTCGTTAATAACCTGCATCAGTACTTCTTTGGTTTTCTTCAGGTCCGCGGCATAAGACACCCCAATAACCATATCAACCCGCCGGGTTGGCTGCCGGGAGTAATTAGTGATGGGGCTATTGGTAATTTGCGAATTCGGCACTGTCACTACCTTATTATCCGGTGTTTTCAATACCGTGTTAAAAAGCTCAATACTCAGTACTGTGCCCGCAATATTGCCCGCTTCTACATAGTCACCGGAATAAAAAGGCCGGTAAATCATAATCAACACACCAGACGCAAAGTTAGATAGTGAACCTTGTAAAGCCAGGCCTACGGCTAAACCCGCCGCACCCAGAATGGCGATAAAAGAGGTGGTCTGAATGCCAACGTGAGACAACGCCATCAACAAGGCAGCTACTACGATAATGGTACGCAGTATACCGACCAGGAAGGATACTACGGCATTGTCTATCTGGCTCTTATCCAGACGCCGTATCATGGTGCGGCCAATGGCCTTTGAAATCACAAAACCACCAACAATGATCATCAGGGCAATAAGCAGGCGGCCCACATAATAAAAAATACCGGCCTGATTTTCCTGAAACCAGAGAATCACATCATTCATGAAAAATCCTTATAAAATCTGAGTATGAATATCAGCTTACCCGAAGACGAAAGCCATGCAAGTCAGGACATGATTAGAAGGTAAAGTTTAAACGTTGAGTCTGACGTGCTTCAGGCGGTAAAACGTCCATCAGGTTACGAATGGCTCTGGGTGCTTCCGGCGGAGGATTAATACTGAATTCAGCGCGTGCACCCTGCGCCCAGATTTCCGCATCTGCGGTTAAACCCAGTCGGTTAGCATCGTCTAACAGCGCTATAATACGCCCATTTTCACAGTTCAGATCAGCATTGAAGTCACCCAGTTCTTCCCAGTTACGTCCTATTTGCAGGGCGGCATTGTTAACCTGTACCTGACCATTGAGTTCACTGCACAGCGGCTGCCCCCATTGATAGTGAGTGAGGTTCAGGGAGAACTCCCCCTGCAGCGCAAAGGGGCTGGGCACCGGGCTCAAAGTCGCCAAATCAGCCACTCGCCCATGCAGATTAAGGGCTTCAACTGCAAGCGTGGAAGAACTCATACGCAGCTCTCCCTGACCGGTTATTATATTGTCCGGGTGATCACCAATGTGAAGTGACACCTGAGCGCGCCCCACCACCAGTGCGAGCGGACTCAAACGCCAGTCTATCTCGCGCAGGGTGATATCCTGCACACGTAAGGTACCGATTTGTCCTGACCATATACTGCCCGACACAGCGCCCCATTCGACTTCAGCTGGCGGCTGTACAAACTGCAGCACAAAACGTGCGGGTAACAATACCACCAGAGCCACCAGATAGATAAATACCAGTAACCCAATAATGCCCCATTTATTCACTAACCAGCCCTCACTTGCAAACGGCGTACACGCACCACGCCCGCTTCATCGGTTTCCGCCAAATCCATCACATCGATCTGCACCTGCCGCTCAGCAAGAGCGGCAAGAAACTCCAGAAAATCATCAAAGTCAGCCTCATTAAAAACTATCAGCAGCGCTTCACCCTGAGGCTGTATACGCGATATCTCCAGCTCCAGTTCGGAACTGACCTGGTTGATGTACTGAGTTAACTGATTGCTGCTCAGCGCATTAACCTGGGGCGTATCCTGTTCCCGTAACTGCTTCACCCGCTGTGTATTTTCGCTGACCCAGCGCAATGTTTCCTGTTGTACCGCCACACTGCGTTCAGTCTGTTCAATGCCTTGCTGTAACGGTTGCCACACCACAAACCAGAAGAAAGCGATAATCAGTACCAGGCTCAGTCCTGCCAGCAGTCGCTGTTCGCGAGTCTCGCGTTGATTCCACCAATGCAAGGCGCGGGTTCTGTAGGCCTGTATATGCTTTTTCATGAGCCACTCCGTATAATTAGCGTTCCTGCTATCTGCCCGCTGCGACTGGTCAATTGCCCCTGTTCGATATCCAATTGCTGTTCCCGGGCCAGTTCCTGAAAACGCTCAAAAGCGAGAAAATTCTCGGCATTTGCCTGCACTCTGAGTTCATTGCGGTTGCGGTCAAACTGTAACAGCGTAACTTCCAGTTCGCTGGCATCAAAAGCCGGAGCCAATTGCTGCAATAGCCGCAACACATCACTACGACCACCGCCACCCTGCAGTTGCTCCAGATGCCGGGTAAGCTGAGCCCGCACATTCACTATCCGGGTCTCATCCGGAAATGCATCGCGATAAGTCTGCTCAATAGCAGCGGTCAACTGGCTGTGCTGTTGCTGTAATTGCAACCGGTAAAGCCCCTTTTCAGCAAAAACCAAAGTAAGTAACACTGCGGCCGCAATAGCTGGCCAGCGCCAGATTGACCACTGGTTGTTTTTTTTCTGACGCCCTTTAAAGTCGCCTTGCATGAGGTCAATACAACCGGCTGCGGGTATATTCAAAGCCAGTGATAAAGGGTTGGTTTCCTCAGCTGACACCAGTTCAGACGGAGCGTGCGGCCATTCTACCTCGCCCCAGCAGCGTATACGCTGCGGTGGTTCCAGTTCATCACTAAAAAGCCCAGCCAGCTCGGCAAAAAGACCGGCTTCGATAGCAAAACCACGCCATTTTTCATGTCGCACGATAATATCATCGTCAATGCGCACCGCACTCCATTCGTCTTGAGTCATCGGTAGCATATAAAGATCGGGAATAATTTCCTGGTATTCAAGACCGGCTTCATGCAGCCAGCTCTGCCACTCTGCAATTTGTTTTTTAGCCACTACCGCTACCGGTAAAGGGGCATCTTTTTGGGCAGGAATACGCCAGCAAAAATGTAATTCAGCAATATCCTGCGCCAGCTCTTCTTCCAGTGCGTAAGGTACTACCTGCGCCAGATGTCGGCGCGAACCAGGGGGGAGCTGTAAAGTATGAAAAGCAATTTCAGTACTGGCGCAAAGTACCAATAGGCGGGCTCCCTGACTGACACTTCTTAGTTGCCCAAGCTCCGCTGCCGATTCCAGGGTACCGCTTTGTAGCTCAGCGTTGTTGTGGTGGTCCCATAACAACCAGGGCACATTGCGCTGATATTGTCCGGCTAAGCGTATTATTAAAGTTTTAGTCATTCCAGTCATATCCTCGCCGTGAGCGATGCAGGGTCCTTGCTTCGCCTTCTCTTACCTGCAGCTTAGAAACGGCGAAAAATTCTATCTCACCATACTGAATTGCTGCACGTAATTCAAAATACTCACTCGTTACACTCAACATATCGCTACCTGGTGGTGCATTGGTTGAGTTTGGATCAATCGCCTGTATTTCAGGCTGGTCTATCACTTCGTCGGTAGCCGCAAAACCATCATCGGGACGAGCTGCCAACACATTAGCGGCACTTTGTACGTCCAGACGACCACCAAACACAGCACTTAATAACTCAGGTTGTTCCGCGTCAATGGTATTAATATTGGGCTGCCACTCAGCCACTCCGGGAATCACACACACATAGGGTCTGATCACTTCGTAAACTTCGCGTGTATAGCCCTGAATCTGACGTAAGTCAGAAACATGATTAAGCAACGCATTGGCGGCCTGATAAGGCCGCGGCAAAGATTCATAATCCGCATCCTCAGCTCCGTACTGATTGATCAATTGATTATCCTCATCCAGCCAGTCAGTCAGTGTAGCCGCCAGTCTTCGGCTTGTGTACTCATCAAACTCCAGAGCTTCAAGCAAAGCACGATAACTTTCATCTATTAATTCGTAAGTCGCGGTGTCGTTCGGGTCACGAAACATAGCATTCAGATTAAAACAGCTCTGCAGGTCATACACAGTACCTGCTATATATCCGCCCTCTACCGGGTAAGGTCCCTGCTGAGTCGCCCAGTTCTGATTCAGATGTATGGTTTCATCTTCTTCCTGCTCGGCCAGTAATACCTGACGCACCAGTTCTTCGGCACTTAACCAGTGCCAATAGGCTTGTTCTGACTGCTGCACTGCCATCACGCGGTCAATCTGGCCTTTCAGCCGACCCCCCATGCTGACCGCAATAACAGCCACCAGTGCTATTACCAGCAATACCATGACCAGAGCGACGCCCCGTTGTCGTGCACAAATACTCATGGTGTTGCTGCCTCCAACTGTGCCTTACCCGAGGTCAGAAACAGGCGCTCAATATAGCCATACTCTTCCAGAGTAATTTGCACTACAACGATTTGCGGTAGTTCACCGGGCCTGTTCCAGGTATTTATACTTTCACCGTCATGCAAATAAGCTATCCGGAAATCCTCTACCCCATGCAGTAAATCCTGCACATAAGGACGCGCGCTAACATCATCAACATAGGTATTATAAATACGCTGAAGCACATTATCGCGTACCCTGTATAAAACTGGTTGTAAAGTAGAACGAGGTAGCTGTGCATTGGGATTGCTCCAGCCCGCCCTGACAAAAGCCAGTCCGTCCATATCGCTATCCAGAGTACGGCCGTCTGAGAGCACAAATATATCACGCTGCTCCTGCGGCACTGCACGTACCGGGCGTCTCACCATCTGGCGTACATCCCGTTCCAGCATTAACATGGCAAACTGCACTTCATTAAGTGCCTGCTGTCGTTCTTTACTGCGCGCATCGCTGTCAGTCATCTGACTCAGCACCGTATAACTGGCCAGGCCGATCAATGCAAAAATGAGCATAGCTACCAGCAACTCCACCAGCGTGAAACCTCTAGTTCTCATCGTCGCCCCACGAAGCCGCTTAAGCGAGACTCTTCCGGCCCATCTTCACTACTGCGCACGATAATAGTCACTTCGCGTAAATCGCTGGTCACCGTTTCCACCACCTGCTGTTCCCAATACCAGGTACGGTTAGCCAACTCAGCGCTACCGGATTGCTCGTTCTGCGGAGGCCAACGATCGCTGTAATGAACTTCGGCCATGCGGTTGGCAGCCACCATAGTGGCAAAGGTACGCTGCTCCAGGTAACCAATACTACGCAAGTGCTCACTGGACACCTGCAACGCCGCCAGCGCAGCCATGGCGAAGATGCTCATAGCCAGCATTACTTCAATCAGGGTAAAACCTTTATCTTTCATGGCTCTTCCGTCACCAGCAGGGTATGCAGACCATCATTGCCATCAACCCAGTAGGAATAGCCTTGAAAAAGCGGATGAAAGGCAACCTGAAACGGTATGAAATCGGTACTTTCAAATATCAATAAACCTGGCTGAGGTCTGTCTTCATCGCGATCACGATCACCTGGTGCAAAAACAGCGCTGCGGTCACCGTCAATAATATTATCCAGTATGGCGAAGTCGCCGAGCTGCAATTCCATAGCAAGGTCTTCAGGTAACTGAACTTCCTGCAAGGGTGGTTCGCTAAGTAACTGCCACTGGCCCTGAGACCAGCGATAGAAGGTATATCCGCTTTCTTTAATATCAACGCCTATCACCCAGTTTCGTAACAATGCGGTTTGCCGGGCGTGGTTGATTTTCTCTTTAAATACAACCGCGGCATCCTGAGCTGAACTGCCGCTTCTTTGGGGCGGCATGGTATACACCACAGCGCCGGCCATTATCCCCAGCAGCAGTACCACTATCATTATTTCCAGCAACGTAAAGCCACGTTGCTGATGCCTGGCCAGGTTATGCATAAACTTTAATTCTGGTATTCATCCAGATTCCAGTTACCAATGTCGTCATCAGTACCTGCCTGACCATCCGGACCTGCTGAAAATATATCGATATTATTGTACTGACCCGGGTTCAGTAACTGATAGTCATTGCCCCAGGGGTCGCGTGGCAAACGGCGTATATAACCACCCTGGCGATAGCGTCGCGGCTGTGGGTCCATACGCGGTTCATTAACCAATGCGTCCAGACCCTGTTCAGTAGTCGGGTAAATACCGTTGTCCAGACGATACATATCCAGCGCATTTTCCAGCGCTACTATGTCCGAAATTACTTTCTGGCGTTCACCTTCGTCACGGCTGCCCATGACGTTGGGTACTATCATACTTGCCAGGATTCCCAGAATGACCAGAACTACCATTAATTCCAGTAATGAAAAACCGCGTTGTTTTTGCATCTTCATAGTTTAAAAACCTACCTGTTGATTAAGCGCCAGTATCGGCTGAATAATGGCGAGTACAATGAATAACACGATACCAGCCATGCTCACAATCAGAGCTGGTTCAAATATTTTAAGGCTGACATTCACTAAGGCCGCAAACTCGTTGTCCTGATTATCAGCACAACGTTTTAGCATTTGTTCCAGTTCACCACTTTTTTCACCGGACGCAATCATATGTAACATCATCGGTGGAAATAACTTACTGTGCGCCAGTGATGCCCGCAGACTGGTACCCTCGCGCACCCGATCACAGGCATCTTCAACCACTTCCCGCATACGCAGGTTACTCATCACAGAAGCTGTTATTTTCAAGCCATCCAGCAAAGGCACCGCGGAAGCGGTTAAAATACTTAAAGTACGGGCAAAGCGTGCTGTGTTCAGGCCTCTTATAATACGTCCAAAAAACGGCATGAAAAGCAATTTACGATGCACCTTATAGCGAAAAGCCGGCTTTCGCAGTGCCTGCTTAAAAAGCACAATGCTTAACAGTATAGCGAGCCCCAGTAGCAGCCCGTAGTCGCGGATAAAGTCACTGATCGCAATCAGAAACAGGGTCACACCGGGCAACTCCTGTCCCTGATCGGCAAACTGGTCAACAATCTCAGGTACTACAGAGGCCAGCAAAAAGATAATTACCGCCAGAGCTACTACCGTCAAAACGCCGGGATAAACCGACGCCTGCTGGATTTGACTGCGGGTTTGCTGTCGTTGTTCCGTATAGTCAGCCAGGCGATTAAGGACTTCATCCAGGTGCCCTGACTTTTCCCCGGCCGCTACCATAGCGCAAAACAGTTCGTCGAAAATCTGCGGAAAGTCACGCATGCCTTCGGCCAGCGTATAACCTTCAACCACCTTACTGCGAACGGCCATCAGCATACGCTGAAGGCGTGGTTTTTCAGTTTGTTCTGCAACCGCCAGCAAAGCTTGTTCCAACGGCAAACTGGAAGCCACCAGGGTTGCCAGCTGGCGAGTAATCAAAGCAAGATCGCTGGCACTGACCCGTGGCTGGAAAAAGCTGCGTCTCTTCTGCGGCCCTTTCTGGTCCGCGCCTGCTTCGCTTATTGTCAGTGGAATAAGACCCTGTTCACGCAGCTGTTGTCGAACCTGACGCTCGGTGTCCCCGTCCAGTACGCCCTTTTTACGCCTTCCTTTGACATCCATGGCCTGATATTCAAAAGCTGCCATGTATTATTCCTCGCGGGTCACACGCATGACTTCTTCCAGCGTGGTGATACCCAGTAAAATTTTATCCCGTCCATCCTGACGGATGCTGGGAAAGCGCGTGCGGGCATATCGTTCGATCGCCTGTTCACCCTTACCATTGTGCACGTGCTCACGAATCTGATCATCGACTACCAGCATTTCATGAATACCTGTACGTCCTTTGTAACCCGTGTGGTTGCATTTATCGCAACCAACCGGACGATAAATATCATCAATTTCCTGATCGACCGCCAACCCCAGCAGTTCGCGTTCTTCTGCTGAAGGCTGATACGCTTCGCGACAGACCGGACATACGGTACGTACAAGTCGCTGCGACACCACTGCCAACAGGCTGGATGACAATAAAAAAGGCTCGATGCCCATATCTTCCAGACGCGTAATAGCACCGGCCGCAGTATTCGTATGCAATGTCGAAAGCACCAGGTGCCCGGTTAAACTGGCCTGGACACCAATTTGGGCAGTCTCGGCGTCACGTATTTCACCTACCATGACTACATCTGGATCCTGCCGCAAGATGGCCCGTAATCCCCGCGCAAAGGTCATATCAACCCGCGCGTTGACCTGCATTTGACCAATACCGTCAATAGCATATTCAATAGGGTCTTCGACGGTCAGAATATTGCGATCTTTGGAGTTAATTTCGCTGAGACCTGCATACAGGGTTGTACTCTTACCTGACCCGGTAGGCCCGGTAACCAGAATAATACCGTGTGGCTTATGAATAAGTTCAGCAAATATTTCACGATTTTTTTCTGTCATGCCCAATTGCTTTAAACGCAGGCGGGCATTATTTTTATCCAGCAGCCGCAACACCACCCGCTCACCGTGATTCGAAGGCATCGTAGAAACCCGCACATCGACAGCCCGACCAGCAATTAATAAAGAAATACGACCATCCTGCGGCAGTCGTTTCTCGGCGATATCCAGCTGTGCCATGACTTTAATGCGCGATACCAGCAAAGATGCCAGTTTACGGTTGGGACGCAGGATTTCACGCAATACACCGTCGATACGAAAACGCACCAGCAGGTCTTTCTCAAAGGTTTCAATATGAATATCTGAAGCACCTTCTTTAATAGCCTCGCTGAGCATCGCGTTAATCAATTTAATGATCGGCGCATCGTCTTCGCTTTCCAGCAGGTCCTCGGTTTGCGGCATTTCATCTGCTAATGAAAATAAATTGACTTCATTTCCGATATCTTCCATCAGCTGTTTCGCTTCCGAAGAGTCGCGCTGATAAGCTCGGGTCAGTAAGGCTTCAAACTCCGCTTCAGAATGGCGTTCCACTTTATAAGCACGACCCAGTAAACGTCGTACTTCATGTAACGCATGAGGCGTCACCGAAGGGCGACAATGCACCACCACCTGCTCTTCCATCTGCATGAGCACAACCCCATAACGCTTAGCAAAAGCAAATGGCAGGCGAGTGAAGATAGGAGTCGCGGAAGCTTCCGTCATGTCTTACTCCTCTTCCTCTTCATCCCGTTCTTCATCCTGTTCTTCATTCCGTTCAGGTGGCTCTTCTTCAACACGGTCGTCTTCCAGGTAAGGTTCGAAACCTGGTGGTAACAACTTATGCTCTTCCCATTCTGGCAATACCGGAATGCGTGAGTCCTGACGCAGTGACAACCCTTGTTCGCGCTGTGATATCTGTTGCGCCCGGATATAGCTGTATTTGCGACTGCTTAACTGGTCCATAAGATAGTCATCACGAATGATGGTAGGTCGGATGAATATCATCAGGTTACGTTTTCTGGTGGTCACACTGGTGGACTTAAATAAGTGTCCAAGAATAGGAATGTCGCCCAGAATTGGAACCTTAGACAGACTTTCCTGTACGTCTTCGTCGATCAGGCCACCCAGTACAATGGTTTCGCCATCACGGGCCAGCACCGTCGTATTCAATTCACGTTTATTAATGGTAATGTCTACTGCAGTAGCACCTGCCAGGCTTGAAACTTCCTGTTCAATTTTCAGCTGTACTGAGTCGCCTTCATTGATTTGCGGTGTGACCCGCAAACGTATACCAATTTCGGTACGGTCAATGGTCTGGAAGGGATTTTCATTGTTTGAGCCCGGCGTAGAACCGGTTAACGTGGGCACGTCCTGCCCTACCAGAATATTCGCTTCCTGATTGTCCATCGTAGTAATGCTTGGCGCCGACAGAATATTTGAGTTGGTATCTGTAGACACGGCCTGAACAACCGCTGCCCAACCGTCTCGTGCAGTCCCCAGCATCAGGCCGTTTGCCTGGCTCAGCAGCCCCGCCAGCATTGAATAATCACCCCGGCGATCCGGCTCCCGGGTGGTGAACTCGTTACCCGCATTGTCGACACGAACCGTCTCACTACCACGCTGCGTGCGCGCTGCTTCGGCAGCCACACCCAATTGCCCTAAAGGAACCTGATTGCCATTGGTGTGTTGCATCAGGCCAAAGTCTTCACTTGCCCACTGCACACCAAAATTAATACCGTCACCCTCAAATACCTCAACAATGATAGCTTCAACCAATACCTGAGCACGACGAATATCTAGCTGGCGAATAACACCTTCAAAAGAGCGCAACATATCCGGCTGCGCTGTTATCACCAGAGCGTTGGTGCTTTCATGGGCTTCTATGCTGACCTGATTTCCCATCATGCCACGACCTTGCTGAGCACCTCGCTGCTGACCCGATCCGTTACTGCCACCACTGCTCTGCCGCTGTTCTTCGGCAATAATGGTATCGCTCATGCCGCGCAGTACATTAACCATGTCTTCAGCCTGCGCATATTTCAGATAAAAAACCTGGGTGTTACCGGTACTTTCAAGTTCTGCATCCAGTTCTTCAATTAAGCGTCTTACCCGAGTTCGTACCCGCGGCTCGCCGCTCACCAACACGCTGTTGGTGCGTTCGTCAGCGACAATACGAGGGAGTAGCAGCTCCGGCGTATTGCCCGACGAGCCCTGAGGATTAAAAATACTTTGTGCTATGCGCACCATTTCAGCTGCTGATGCATGCTGCAATTCGATACGTTCTACATCCTGATCACCCGCCCGGTCAACGCGCTCAATGATTTGTACCAGACGATTAATTACTGATGCACGACCCGTCATCATAATCACGTTAGAAGGATCGTAACTAACCACGTTACCGCCACCGGACTGATCATTTAACTGGCGTAACAAAGGTGCCAGCTCACGAACCGACACGTTCTCTACCGGTATCACCCGGGTAATCAGGGTAGCGCCCACCGATTCGTCGTCATCAACCACAGGAATGGCTGCATTTCTGGAATCGCGGTCACGAATAACTTTTAGTTCGCCGTTGTCAGACTCAATTGCGGCGTAACCATAAACTTCCAGCACGTTCAGGAAAAATTGATAATACTGATCTTCAGTCATCACATCATAGCTGCGCACATTAATGCGCCCACGCACTTCAGGATGAATAATAATGGTTCGTTCCAGGTTGCGACTTACTGCCTGAATAAATTCATTAATATCAGTATTTTTAAAGCTGGCCGAAAACTCTTCCTGTTCCTGCGCGGATAAAGCGCCCGAAGTCGCTAATGTAGCCGCTAGCAGGGCTCCTGTTATTGCTTTTATCAAATTCATCAATTGCACCTACTGCTGGCTGGGAACACGAAGTTCCAAATCAATTATGTCGTCATTGCGGCGGACCTGCACAATAGCGCTTGCCGCATCCTGTATTTCGCTCATGGCCGCCATAGCCTGCGCGGTATCCGTCAGGTCATAGCCGTTAATAGCAATAGCTATATCGCCTGGCTGTAAACCAACCGCAGCGAATAGCTCAGAATCCTGGCGTGGCTGCAAACGATAGCCCGTAATCTGTCCGTCACTACTAATTGGGGAGATATTTATAAACTCCAGCAGCTCAGTCGGATTTTCCCGCACCGCACTCAGAGCTCTGCTTAATTCTTCATTCTCTTCCAGGTTAACAACTTCACTTTGTGTTTCCCGTCGTCCTGGCGCCGGAGTCGACTGCTGCACCTGCAGCTGGGCTTCATACCCATCACGCCCTTCAAGATAAAGAGCTTCGCGCCGACCACTGTTGTCCAGTATTACCCGGTCACTAAAAACAGCTTCCAAAGTTGCGCGGCTATTCGCGATACGCTCACCGATAATATAAGTTTGCTGATTACCACCCTGCTCAATGATAGCAGCAGACAATAGCTGGTTTCCGCTGGCAGTCAGCCCCACCAGGCTAATATTAAGAGTGGTCTGTGGCGCGTCTATTTGCTCGCTTTGTGCTCGTGCTTCTTGTTCACGGTCACCAAACAGCTTCAATTGTTTAATACTGTTAATTTCTAACGTCTGCACCTGAGCTACTGGCGCCTGATTATAACTTCCCGCAACCACAGCAGCAGTAGGCGTCAGCAATTGCCAGGTCAACTGAGCCAGCCACCATACGGCTAGCACAGCAAGAGTGGCGGCCAGTGCTAATGCACTGCCCCGAAGTCTCGCTGGCGTGATAAAATCTTTAATCTGTGATTGTATTGTTAGCACTGCTTTTATAATCATTGTTTTATTTCATTTGGCCGGACATTCTAGCGCGGCCTACCCTAGACAACAACAAATAGTCAACAGATTATTCAACGCTTGTAGGACAAATGTATGAGTTCTGAATCCACAAATAATATAAAAGTGAGACTTGATAAGTGGTTATGGGCTGCCCGCTTTTTCAAAACCAGAGCACTTGCGCGTCAGGCCGTTCAAGCAGGCAAAATAAGCTATAACCAACAACGTTCAAAACCCGCCAAAATAGTTGAAATCGGAGCTACTATTGTTGTTCCCAAAGGGTATGACCGTATAGAAGTAAAAGTGTTGCAACTTTCTGAACAACGACGCAGCGCTCCAGAGGCTCAGTTATTGTATGAAGAAACTGCGCAGAGCATCAAAAAGCGCGAAGAAAATGCTACAGCAAGGAAAGCTAATGCCATGTATAATCCCCACCCTGACGGGCGTCCGGATAAAAAACAGCGACGCCAGTTAATCAAATTTAAAAACCGATAGAGGTCTCAATGTTGGATTCAGGCGACAGCTTATTACGCTATACTTTTGGTTCGCTTCCGGTAAGGGGTGAGCTGGTGCAATTAACAGGAAGTTACCAGCGTTTAACCGCAGGCCATAACTACCCGGCGGTCGTTCAACAGATGCTCGGTGAATTAATGGCGGTTGCCAGCCTGTTAACAGCGACACTCAAATTTGAAGGTCATATTAATTTACAGGTTCAGGGTAACGGCTGTCTTAATTTCATGACAGTTAATGGCAGTCATGACCAGCAACTACGCGGCCTGGCGCGGTTAACCAGCGAACCTATGGATGACACCTTTAGTGGCCTGACCGGCAACAAAGCCTACCTTATTATTACCCTTAGCCCAGCTCAGGGTGAGCGTTATCAAGGGGTCGTCGAAGTTCGCCCCGAAGACACCCAGCTTAACCAGGTGATTGAGCGTTATTTTGCTCAGTCGGAGCAGCTCAGGACCCGTATCTGGCTACACGCCGATGCCGATTTCTGCGGCGGTATGTTGCTTCAGGCATTACCTGGCGAAGAGCAGGATGACGACAGTTTTCAGCATCTCGAAGCACTAACAGATACCATTCGTAGCGAAGAGTTGAAGACACTGGAAGGCACCCAGATTCTGCATCGCCTGTATCATGAGCAGGACGTGCACCTTTTCCCGGCAATGCCAGTTCGTTTTCATTGCGGCTGCTCTCATGAAAAGAGCATGCAGGCACTCTATAGTGTACCCGTTGCAGAGCTAAAAGATATTCTGCAGGAAGATGGCGAGATTAAGCTGACTTGTGATTATTGTCTGACCGAATATCGTTACAATGAAGAGGATGTAGCCGCTATTCAGGGGCATCAGCCGCCGACGCATACTCAGTAAAAGCAGATATGCACATGCAAAAAGGCCAGCAATCATGCTGGCCTTTTTGTGTTTACTTTTTAACGTGCCGCATCAGTCGTCTGCGCTTACGCTGCTGTGACAAAGTCAGTTTATTTTTCTTACCTTCATAAGGATTTTCACCTTCACGAAATTCGATTTTAATGGGCGTACCCATAACCTTCAAAGCGCGTCTGAAATAATTCATTAAATAACGCTTATAGGTATTCGGCAATGACTTTACCTGGTTGCCATGAATGACTATCAACGGCGGATTATAACCACCTGCATGAGCATATTTAAGCTTGACCCGACGTCCGCGTACTAAAGGCGGCTGATGTTCTTCTTCCGCCATTTCCATAATACGAGTCAGCTGGGAGGTGCTAATACGCTGTGTAGCACTATGATAGGCTTCTTTAACAGAACCAAATAAATGACCCACGTTAGTGCCATGCAGAGCTGAGATAAAATGCATGCGGGCAAAATCAACAAAACCAAGACGCCGATCCAGTTCCACTTTCAACCATTCTTTAGCATCCGGGTCCATTCCATCCCACTTATTGACGGCAATAACAATCGAACGACCTGCATTCAGCGCAAATCCAAGCAGGCTCAGGTCCTGATCACCAATATTGTCGTGTGCATCAATGACCAGCATGACAACATTAGCATCCTCAATTGCCTGCAGGGTTTTAATTACCGAGAACTTTTCTACCGCTAAATCTATTTTGCCGCGCTTGCGCACTCCGGCAGTGTCTATGATCGTGTACTTCTGATCATCCCGTTCCATATCAATATAAATACTGTCGCGGGTAGTGCCAGGCATATCGAAAACAACCACTCGGTCTTCGCCCAGTAGGCGGTTGGTCAGTGTTGACTTGCCCACATTAGGACGGCCTACAATAGCCAGTTTGATCGGCTGGTCAGCGTAAAACTCAGCCTGTCGAACAAGGCCTTCGTCGTCTTCAGGTAATTCTTCGTCGACTTTTAATACATCCGGGTATTCGATGGCTAATGGCTGCAACGTGCGTTGCAGTAGCTGATTTATACCTCGCCCGTGAGCGGCAGCTATATGATAGACCTCGCCTAGCCCCAGCTGATAAAAATCTGCGGCGGCGCTATCCGCATCCAGCCCATCCACCTTGTTCGCTGCAACCCAGACTGATTTTTCCTGACGTCGCAAATGCTCAGCAATAGACTGATCAGAGGCCGTCACACCTTCCCGAGCATCGACCAGAAAAAGCACCACATCTGCTTCATCAATGGCTTGCAAGGACTGCTCAGCCATACGCAGATCCAGTCCTTCTTCATCACCTTGAAGACCACCGGTGTCAATGACGATAAAATGGTAACCGTCATAATTAGCCTGACCATACTTACGATCACGGGTCAGCCCTGGAAAATCTGCCACCAGAGCATCCCGGGTACGGGTCAGACGATTAAATAGAGTAGATTTGCCCACATTAGGGCGACCTACCAGTGCTACCACCGGAAGCATACTAAATCCTTTCCTGTAAGGTTACTGTTGTATTGCCAGTATGCGCCCGCGAACGGTTTGCACAATCAGGTAATCACCTGCACGCACAGGAGCCACCTGAACAGATTCATTTCTAAGCTCCATACGACCTACTATCTGCCCATCATCCCGGTCAAACCAGTGGAGATAGCCGAAGCGGTCACCTGCCACTACATGTCGCGGCATGACCGTAGCTTCCGTCAGACTCCGGTTATAGAGCTGATCATTGCGCCAGCGCTCGTTACCATTCAATCGGTCAAGACCAATGACATGGCTGTTGCTGTCGGTGACAAATATACGGGTACTCGTCACCTGAGGGGTCCGATAACCTGAATAATCACGTTTCCAGATTGTCTCACCAGTGCGTAATTCAAGTGCAACCAACTCACCATTATAACCCAGCATGTAAGCCGTATCGCCACGGATTACCGGTGTCGCATCAATATCTACCATGCGTTCCAGATCACTGCTGCCCGTTGGGGTTACAATACGCTCATCCCAGGCCAGCTGACCATTTTCCAGGATTAACACAATAGCGCGACCGCTGTTAGTGCCAACCAGAACACCACCAGTCTCTATGACCGGCGCCGAAGTACCCCGTAATGATAAAGTAGGGACATCTTCTTCATGCAGCCAGCGTTGGCTGCCATCCCGGGCATCCAGTGCGATCACCGAACCATCACCCAGGTGAGCAATGACAAATCCATCACCCACGGCAGGTTCAGCTAACACTTCACCCGGAACCTGGCGATGCCAGAGAACCTCACCAGACTCTTTATCCAGGGCGTAAATATCGCCATTTTCAGTACCCAGATACAGGCCATTAGCCGCTACCACCAGACCTCCGCTTATACGAGCGGGAGGACCTTTACGGAAAACACTAAATAGCGAAAAAGGTTTATCGGGCGCTATACTGGTGCGCCATAAGCGGTCGCCATTTTCAGCATTAAATGCAGCTATCTGACCTTGTCGATCCGCGGCATAAAGCACGCCATCACTGTAGGCAGGCCGCAAACGACTAAAGTACTCATCACTGCCGCTACCGACCCTGGCTCGCCATGCAATACTAGGGGTGACCTGTTCATCAAAAGTCTGTAATTCAGCATAATCAGGTTCAGGGGTACCTGAACAAGCGCCTAAAACAGCTACAACTGCAGCGGCAGAAAGCCAGTTCCGCCATACCAAATACTTCATTGATTACTCGCTTGCCAGGTTATCGAATTTCATCTGCAACGCAGGTGACACCGATGCATCGCCTTCATTTATTGCAGTCTGATAAGCACTTCGCGCTTCACCATGATTGCCCTGAGCCAGGTATACATCACCCCGGACTTCAGCAACCTGCCCTTTAAAACTTTGCGGAACGTCCTGCTGTAATGTAGTTAGTGCGGCATCGTGCTCGCCCAGTGACATCTGCACTCGCGCCAGACGTACCAGTGCCATTGCTTTGACCACTGGCTCTCCGGCCTGCTCATGAGCCTTGTATAAAATGTCAGCAGCGCGTTCCAACTCTCCGTCACGGACTGCCTGTTGCGCTAGCTGTAACCGGGTTACCACCGCATAACTAGTATCGTCCATTTCATTCAGAAGCTGATCAGCCAGTTGCATGGTCTCGTCGTCAGCACCACGCTGTAAACGCTCACTAACCTGTTCGTAAGCGGCAGTTCTCTGATGCTGGTCATCAATAGTTGACGCCTGCCAGGCACGCCAGGAAAATAGCGACCCTAATCCGATCACTATGCCGGCGCCAATCCAGATACCGTACTCACGCAGAAATTTCTTTATCTGTTCTACCTGTTGATCTTCGTCTTCCACCGGGAAATCCTCTTTTATTTGTCGTCTAAAGTTGTTAAAACTGTGCTTAGCTCGTTCCAGCTTAGCTGTTGCTGAGGCTTGTCCTCACGCAAGTACTTCACACTTACTGTATTTGCTTTTATTTCGTCTTCGCCAAGTAACAAGGCTACCACAGCGCCGGACTTGTCGGCCCGTTTCAGCTGCTTTTTAAAGTTACCACCACCACAGTGCTGCATGATGCGTAAAGCAGGAAAGTCATCTCGCAGGCGTTCGGCAATTTTCAATGCCGGAAGTTCCGCCCCTTCGCCCATGGCCGCCAGGTAAACATCGACTTCTCGCGGTAACTCAACGGCATCCAGTTGTTCCAGCATCAATACCAGGCGTTCCAGCCCCATCGCGAAACCTACAGCAGGCGTAGCCTTACCTCCAAGCTGCTCGACCAGACCATCATAACGTCCACCGGCACATACGGTTCCCTGGGCTCCCAGGCTATCAGTCACCCATTCAAACACAGTACGGTTATAGTAATCCAGGCCGCGTACGAGCCGCTCATTATGCACATAAGAGATACCTGCGGCATCTAAGCGCTCGCAAAGCGCGGTAAAATGAAGTCGCGATTCCTCATCCCAGTATTCAGACAGCTGCGGCGCCTTCGCCAGCATCTCTGCCATCGCTGGGTTTTTAGAATCCAGAATACGCAATGGATTGCTATGCAAGCGTCGTTTGCTATCTTCATCGAGTAACTCGCTATGCGCACTTAAATACTCAGTCAAAGCTTCACGATAAGTAGCTCTGGCTTCATTTGACGCCAGTGAGTTAAGTTCCAGCGTCAGATACTCACTAAGGCCTAACTGCCGCCATAAACGGGCAGTCATTAAAATAACTTCAACGTCGATATCCGGCCCATCCAGGCCAAATACTTCAACTCCAACCTGATGAAACTGACGATAACGACCTTTTTGTGGCCGCTCATGACGAAACATGGGGCCCATATACCACAGGCGCTGTTGCTGATTGTATAACAGACCGTGCTCGTTACCGGCGCGCACACAACTGGCCGTTCCCTCAGGACGCAGGGTCAGGCTGTCACCATTACGGTCTTCAAAGGTATACATTTCCTTTTCGACAATGTCAGTCACTTCGCCAATCGAGCGCTTAAACAAATCAGTTTGCTCAACCACTGGCATACGAATTTCCTGATAACCATAACTGGCCACCACATTGCGAATACTTGTTTCCAGATACTGCCAGCGATTGCTCTGTGTTGGCAGTATGTCATTCATTCCACGAATTGCCTGAATTTGCTTGGCCACGATGTGCTTATCCTGCAGTCAAAAATGGCGCCATTATAGAGGCTGGCTGTTGTCGGCGTCCACCTGAGTGATCGCTATTTGCTGGGAATCCTGCTGCTTGCTCACCCGGGCGCGAATTTTTCGTTCCAGAGCGTCCACTAAATCATCATTCGATAAACGTTCTTTTTGTCGCTCACCGTCAATGTATAGTCCCGATTTATTTTTTGCCCCGGCCAGACCCAAATCAGAAATTAAGGCTTCACCCGGGCCATTTACCACACAGCCGATAATAGACACGTCCATCGGCGTAGTAATATCTTCCAGGCGTTGCTCCAGCGCATTCACCGTAGCTATTACATCAAACTCCTGGCGCGAACAACTTGGGCAGGCGATAAAATTAATGCCTCGCGAACGAATGCGCAGCGATTTGAGAATATCAAAACCCACTTTTATTTCTTCAACCGGGTCAGCTGCCAAGGAAACCCGTAAGGTATCACCAATGCCTTCTGCCAGGAGCATGCCCATTCCCACCGCAGACTTCACCGCGCCAGAGCGAGCTCCACCCGCTTCCGTAATACCTAAATGCAGCGGTTGTTCAATTTCTTTCGCTAATAAACGATAAGCATCAACCGCTAAAAATACGTCTGAGGCTTTAACGCTGACTTTAAAATCGTGAAAGTTCAGTCGCTGTAGAATATCAACATGACGCATTGCCGATTCTACCAGCGCCGCCCCGGTAGGTTCGCCATATTTTTCCTGCAAATCACGTTCCAGAGAACCTCCATTCACGCCAATGCGAATCGGTATATTATGCTCCCGGGCGCAATCTACTACGCTACGAATACGCGCTTCGTTGCCAATATTACCTGGATTAATACGCAGGCAGTCGACTCCATATTCCGCAACTTTAAGCGCAATACGGTAGTCAAAATGAATGTCAGCTATGAGGGGGACAGTGCTTTGCTGTTTAATCAGTTTAAAAGCTTCAGCGGCATCCATAGTAGGCACCGACACCCGCACAAGATCAGCACCCGCTTTTGCCAGGGCCTGTATTTGCGCCACCGTCGCCGCTACATCGGTGGTTGATGTATTAGTCATGGATTGCACCGCTATCGGAGCTCCATCTCCAATCGGCACGTCGCCTACATAAATACGACGACTTTGACGGCGTTGTATGGGGGATTCTGAAAGCATTTTTTTCTACTACTCTGCTTGCGGTAATACAATGCGAGCTACACGTCCTGGACGGTAACCACTTAAATCAATTTCTTCGCCGCGGAAGGTCATATTGACCACTTCAGGGGCACCCAGGGTGACCTCGAAAGGAGCTTCACCTTCCAGGTTAATAACATGTCCTGCGGGTTTAACGCCAAAAGCGATGGCCTGGCCGGTGGCATCTTCAATGCGAATCCAGCAGTCTCCTTCAAAACCCAGTACCAGCTCTCCGTCAGGCAGTTCACTGACACTCACATTGGCATCAGGCTCTTCCTCCTCCGTTCTCGCCTGGCGTTCGGCTTCCTGTTCAGCTTCAGCTCTTTCTCGTGCTTGCTGCGCCTGCCGCTCTTCTTCCGCGCGCCGCGCAGCAGCCTGCTCTGCTTCTCGCTCGGCTTCTTCATCAAGAATCGATTCTGCTTCGGTTTCACTTGCAACCGGATCCGCTGTGCGCTCAACGTTACTTTCATCAATGAAGATTGGCTCTCGCGTCGCGCGGGTAATTTCTGCCGGTCCAGCGTCATCCTCAGCAGATAGTTGCAGCTGCGAATCCTGTTCTTCCAGCATACGTTCAGCTACCGTACTGCCGTTGCTCTCGACTTCATCATTGGAGGCGTTCTGCAGCCAGAAGATAACTGCTGAGCCAATGATCACCGCCACAATAATATAGGTAACGGCCATCAAGCGACTGTCCTGAGTCTGCTCTCGGCGACGCCGGGAAAAGCTCTGCATGGTATCATCCGGGCGCTCTTCGACATTCATGGCTTCATAAGATTTAAAAAGCAAATCCTCATCCACCTGAACTAAGCGAGCATAGGCCCGCAAATACCCCCGGGTAAAAGTACCAGCGACATATTTACTAAATCGGTCATGCTCAAGATCTTCGACAATCTGCACTCGCAAACGCAAACGCTCAGCGACCTGTTTAGTGGTCAACTGCATCTCATCCCGGGCAGCCAGTAACATCTGACCTGGCGTTGGCAAATCTGACTGCTCTTTGTTCTCGTTCTCTGTGTTCTCGTTCACTGTGCTTTGTTCCGTATCCGTCATGCTAGCTCGGTCCCCGGTAAGTTTCCGGCGCAACAATAATGACCTCGCTTATGCTTGGCCGGTCTCGCTACACCGATTTGACAGCGATGGACTGTTTTTGTTGTTGTTTTTTTAACAGCCGTTTTGTGCGGTCAACCACGTCTCCGACTAATTGACCACAGGCGGCGTCAATATCATCGCCCCGTGTTTTTCTAACCATAACGGTATAACCATGCTGCATCAATACTTTTGCGAAACGATCGATACGCGAATTACTGGACCGTCCGTATGGTGACTGCGGAAATGGGTTAAATGGTATCAGGTTAATTTTAGCCGGGGTCCCTTCCAGACAGCGTGCTAGCGCGTGTGCCTGGTCGGTAGAATCGTTAATATGGTCCAGCATGACATATTCAACCGTGACTTTATGCTGAGCTTTGGACATCTCAACATAACGCTTAGCAGAAGCTAAAAATTCTTTAATCGGGTACTTTTTATTGACCGGCACTATTTCATTACGCAGCTCGTCGTCCGGCGCATGCAACGAAATAGCCAACGCCACATCGATACGCTCACGCAGCATATCCAAAGCGGGTACCACGCCCGAGGTGCTTAATGTTACACGACGCTTAGATAAGCCATAAGCCAAATCGTCCAGCATCAATTCCATCGCTGGCACTACGTTCTGAATGTTGAGTAACGGCTCACCCATGCCCATCATCACTACATTGGTTACCGGTTTAACATTGGTTTTGCCTACCGGGCCCAACAACTGGTTTACCCGCCATACCTGGCCAATGATTTCAGAAACTTTCAGGTTACGGTTAAAGCCCTGGTAGCCTGTCGAGCAGAAGGTACATGCCAGTGCACAGCCAACCTGAGAAGATACACACAAAGTCGCCCGGTCGTCTTCGGGAATCCATACCGCTTCTACTTCCTGACCATCCAGCAATTCCATAGCAAACTTAATAGTGCCATCGGTAGACTGTTGTTGAAGCTTGATTTCAGGCGCCCGAATTTCGGCGATATCGCTGAGTTTCTGGCGCAGTACTTTATTCAGGTTGGTCATTTGCTCAAAGTCATCGACGCAAAAATGATACAACCATTTCATCACCTGCTCAGCACGAAATTTCTTTTCGCCTAATTCAGCAAAAAAGTCATACATGCCCTGCCGGTTTAAATCTAACAGATTAATTTTCTGCGTTGCGGTTGTCATACTTTACCTCCGATGCCTTGCTATAAATCTTTGCAGGCTATATTCAGCCAAAAAAGGGGCGCAGTTCGGCCCCTTTTTTAGCTATAAGACCGCCTGCAGCGGTCTTAGTTTTACCGTGTGCGTGAGCAAACTTCTTCGTCAGTGAAGAAATAACTGATTTCACGCGCTGCTGATTCCACAGCATCTGAACCATGTACGGCGTTTTCGTCGATAGTTTCAGCATAGTCAGCACGCAAAGTACCGGCAGCTGCTTCTGCAGGGTTAGTTGCACCCATGATTTCGCGATTCTTACGTACCGCGTCTTCACCTTCCAGCACCATCACTACGATTGGACCAGAAGTCATAAATTCCACTAAAGCGCCAAAGAAAGGACGTTCGCTGTGTTCTGCGTAAAAACCTTCCGCCTGTTCTTTGCTCAGGTGCATCATTTTTTGTGCCACGATGCGCAAATCTGCAGATTCAAAACGGTTTACGATAGCGCCAATTACGTTTTTCGCTACTGCGTCCGGTTTGATAATAGACAGGGTACGTTCCAAAGCCATGCTGTTACTCCGATTCTGTATAAAGTGTTGTCTGTTAACACAAGTCTTAAAGTCGCGCGAATTATACGCGATCTGAGCACTAATTCCCAATAAAACTTTATTACAAGGGGGCTTTTCAAAGCAGAAAACATGATCTATTATAGACGTCTATACGCCCAGTGGCATTGAGGTAATTATATGTCGGTAACAAACACTGAAAAATCAGTAGAAACCCGGTCAACCAGGTAGCTACCTTGGGTGGCGGTTGTTTCTGGTGTCTTGAATCTGCATTCGCGCAGGTTGAAGGCATCATTCAGGCCGAATCCGGATATGCCGGAGGCCATGTTGCAAACCCGACTTACCAGGATATCTGCACCGGCGAATCGGGCCATGCCGAAGTCGTGCGCCTGACTTATGATCCTCAGCTGATTAACTATCGTGATATTCTGGAAATTTATTTTTCATTGCATGATCCTACCCAACTTGACCGTCAGGGCAATGACATTGGCCCTCAGTATCGCTCAGTGATATTTTTTCATAACGATGAGCAGTGCAATCAGGCGGCTTCTATTATTGCTGAAATGAGCGCCGACAACACCTGGCCTGAACCTGTCGTCACAGCCGTTGAAGAAGTAAGCAATTACTATCCAGCAGAGGCTTACCATCGTAGCTATTATGAAAATAATAGTCAGCAACCTTATTGCGCTATGGTAGTAGGCCCTAAACTGGCAAAGTTCAAACAGAATTTCGCCAACCGCCTGAAAAGCAGTTAAGCAGGTTTTACCCTGGCAACGCCTTCGACATGGCCCGAAGTGGACCGATGGCGTTGCGCACATGCTCGATAGCCGCTTTCACATCCTCTTCCGTGGTAAAGCGGCCCAGGCTAAAACGCACCGATGCATGGGCCTGTTGATCACTTAGTCCCATTGCCCGCAGTACGTAAGAAGGCTCCATGCTGGCGGAATTACAGGCCGAACCGGTAGATACCGCCAGGTTGTTAAGTGCCAGCAGCAACGACTCGCCATCCACTTCTTTAAAACCAACATTCAGAATCCCCGGCGCCCGCTGCTGTTCGCTACCATTCACAAATACACCTTCGATCCCACTAAGGCCCTGCCATAGGCTCTCGCGCAGTTGCAGCAGAATTTTACTTTCCTGCTTCAGTTCTGCGTGAGCTATGCGTGCCGCTTCGCCAAGGCCGGCTATCTGGTGCGTCGCCATAGTACCTGAACGCATACCTCTTTCATGGCCGCCACCATGCATCTGCGCATGCAGGCGAACTCTGGGCTTACGTCGCACATAAAGCGCGCCCACACCTTTAGGGCCATATATTTTATGCCCCGAAAGCGATAGCAGGTCGACACCAAGCTGCTCCACATCGACATCTATTTTAGCCACGCTTTGTGCTGCATCGACATGCAGCAGGACATTCTTTTCACGACACAGGTTGCTGATTGCCGGAATATCCTGAATAACACCCGTTTCATTATTGACGTGCATCACGCTGACCAGAATAGTATCCGGCCGTATAGCATCGCGCAGTTCCTGCAGCGACAACAAACCTTCTTCATCCACACTCAGATAGGTCACTGCGAAACCACGGCGTTCCAGATCAGCGCAGCTATCCAGTACTGCCTTGTGTTCGGTTTGCACAGTAATGATGTGCTTGCCCTGCTCCTGATAAAATTCAGCCACGCCTTTCAACGCCAGATTGTCTGACTCTGTCGCACCGGATGTGAAAACAATTTCGCGAGGGTCAGCATTGAGCAATTCAGCAACCTGTGCACGGGCTTCATCTACCGCCTCTTCAGCCTGCCAGCCATAACGATGAGAACGCGAGGCCGGGTTGCCAAAAATGCCATCCATTGTCAGAAATTGCATCATTTT
The DNA here is from genome assembly GCF_003987145.1 of Aliidiomarina minuta. Taxonomy (NCBI): domain Bacteria; kingdom Pseudomonadati; phylum Pseudomonadota; class Gammaproteobacteria; order Alteromonadales; family Idiomarinaceae; genus Aliidiomarina; species Aliidiomarina minuta. The sequence continues at coordinate 1,463,720 of NZ_PIPL01000001.1, forward strand.
CTCGGCTACCCGCGGGTCAACCGGTGTAGTAGCCGCATAATCGAGATAAATAAGCTTGTTCATCAGCTACTCCTTATCCATCCGTTTATCAAATGAAGTCAGCATGCCGCGTAGAATATTCAGTTCATTCTCTTCTGGACGCGCCCGGTTAAACATACGACGAAGCTTATTCATAACCAGTCCCGGATGCTGACGTACAATAAATCCCGAATCTGTCAGGCTCTTCTCAAGATGGACAAAAAAACGTTCCAGATTTTCGCCATTTGGATACTCCGGCAACTCAATCGATTGCGGCTGTTCTTCAAGCTCCAGCCAGGCGGTTCGAATTTCATAACTCAGAGTCTGCACGGCCATGGCCAGATTCAAGGAGCTGTACTCCGGATTCGCCGGAATATGCACATGAAACTGGCTCATTTGTAGCTCTTCATTGGTCAGGCCACTGTTTTCGCGGCCAAATACCAAAGCTACCTTAGCTGCCTTGCCTTCCTGTACTGCTTTAGCGCCAGCTTCCCGTGGACTAAGCATAGGCCAGTCCAGCGTGCGGTTACGCGCGCTCGTTGCCAGTACCAAAGGACAATCCGCAATCGCTTCCTGCAAAGTGTCCACGGTGTGTGCCGCCGCCAAAATATCGGTAGCACCTGCCGCCAGTGCAGACGCATGACTTTGCGGGCTCTCCACCGGGTCCACTAACACCAGATCTGTTAACCCCATGGTCTTCATAGCACGCGCCGCAGAGCCTATATTGCCCTGATGGGAAGTGTTCACCAAAACGATACGAATATTGTCTAACATCAGTAGTCTCTGCAGCTATAAATCGGCCGCAAATTCTAACACAGGCCAACGCAGCCGTCATTTGTGTTTGCTTACCATAGCCCTTTTAGCTTATAATCGCGGCGAAATTTTCACCGTTCTTTAGCAACTAAAAAGGTAATCACATGCATCCGATGCTTAACATCGCGGTGCGCGCTGCGCGCGCGGCCGGAAAAGTTATCATGAAATCAATGGCTCAGGCCGAGCAACTCACCATTGAGAGCAAAGGTCAGCACGATTACGTGACCAATGTTGATCATGCCGCAGAAGCCATCATTATCGACACAATTCGCAAATCTTACCCGGATCATTCAATCCTTGCCGAAGAATCCGGCGAGCAAATTGGTCGTGACAGTGATTACCAATGGGTTATTGATCCAATTGATGGCACCGCCAATTTCATGCGCGGTATTCCTCATTTTTGCGTATCTATTGCCTTAGTTGTCAAAGGGCAGGTTCAACAGGCTGTTATTTACGATCCTGTACGCGATGAGCTCTTCACTGCAGGTCGTGGCAGCGGCGCTCAATTAAACGGCTACCGCGTACGCGTGGGTCGTGCCAAAGAACTCGACGGCACCTTGCTGGCAACCGGTTTCCCTTTCCGTATGAAGCATATACTGCCCCACTACCAGGAAGTCTTTAACAAGTTCTTCACTCAGGTCGCTGACGTGCGCCGTATGGGTTCAGCTGCGCTGGATCTTGCTTATGTCGCCTGTGGTCGTTATGACGGCTACTGGGAAGCGGGCCTGCAAAAATGGGACACCATGGCTGGTGACCTGCTGGTACGTGAAGCAGGTGGCATGATCACCGACTTCGGTGGCGGCCACAATCACCTGAAATCGGGTAACATAGTTGCCGGCAACCCTAAAGTATTGCAAGCCATGGTCAGCCAGATGCGTCCGCTGCTACCTAAAGGCTTACAAAATTAATTCGTAGGGCAGGCTCCGCCTGCCGTTCAGCCCCGGCGGCGTATTCAACATCCCTCGGCAGGTAAAACCTGCCCTACCTGACATTAGCAATCCCTCGTAGGGCAGGCTCCGCCTGCCGTTCAGCCCCGGCGGCGTATTCAACACCCCACGGCAGGTAAAACCTGCCCTACCTGACCTTATCAGTCCCTCGTAGGGCAGGCTTGGCCTGCCGTTCAGGCCCGGCGACGTATTCAACATCCCTCGGCAGGTAAAACCTGCCCTACCTGACATTACCAATCCCTCGTAGGGCAGGCTACGCCTGCCGCTCAGGCCCAGCGGCGTATTCAACATCCCTCGGCAGGTAAAACCTGCCCTACCTGACATTACCAATCCCTCGTAGGGCAGGCTACGCCTGCCGTTCAGGCCCGGCGGCGTATTCAACATCCCTCGGCAGGTAAAACCTGCCCTACCTGACATTACCAATCCCTCGTAGGGCAGGCTCGGCCTGCCGTTCAGGCCCGGCGGCGTATTCAACATCCCTCGGCAGGTAAAACCTGCCCTACCTGACATTACCAATCCCTCGTAGGGCAGGCTCCGCCTGCCGTTCAGCCCCGGCGGCGTATTCAACATCCCTCGGCAGGTAAAACCTGCCCTACCTGACATTACCAATCCCTCGTAGGGCAGGCTCCGCCTGCCGTTCAGGCCCGGCGACGTATTCAACATCCCTCGGCAGGTAAAACCTGCCCTACCTGACATTACCAATCCCTCGTAGGGCAGGCTCGGCCTGCCGTGGTAGCAATCCGCATGCACCATGCACCGTTCGAAAACGCAATTTCCTCCACATTATATATGCTTGCGTCAGATACCAGACGGAACAATGCATCGAAGAACCCCATGGTTTCCAAGGCAGGCTGAGCCTGCCCTACCGGAAAAACGGCATGAAAAACAATCATCAATGTTAATACAATGGTAATAAAACTATTTTACTCTGTATAAAGTTATGGTAAAACGTAAAGGCGCTGATATTTTTGTTAATGAGTCGTAGACAGGGGGAACACCCATGGACCATTCAGAAGAACTAAATAATGTAGCAGAAAAAACCAGCAAATCACGCGGCAGCAAACGCAAGTGGCGTGAAATAGAAGTTCTTAAAGAGCGTCATCGCTTACGTAAGGAGCTCATGGACATCGACCATTGCTTTGATTGCGAATTAGAAGAACTCGAACTTTAAGTCACAACGCCAGCTTTTGCTGGCGTTGCTGTTTATCACTATCGTTAATAGCTGTCCAATCGACAGGCGGGCGTTTCTGTTGCTGTAAAAACTGATTCGCTTTACTGAAGTGATGACAATTGAAAAATCCCCGATGAGCTGACAGCGGCGAGGGATGCACGCTATGCAACACCAGATGGCGAGGGTCGTTAATGACCTCACCTTTTTGTTGTGCATGTTTACCCCAAAGCAAAAATACCAGCGGTTGCGGATGCTGGTTAAGCTTTTCCATCACCTTTGTTGTAAAGGTCTCCCATCCCCATTTTGCATGACTATGCGCTTTACTGTCCTGTACAGTTAATACAGTGTTCAGTAACAACACGCCCTGCTCTGCCCAGCGCTCCAGGCAGCCATGAGGAGGGCTGACAAAACCTTCTATGTCCAGCTCCAGTGCTTTATAAATATTGCGCAACGAAGGTGGCACCTTAATATCCGGTGGTACCGAAAACGCCAGTCCATGTGCCTGCCCTGGCTGGTGGTAAGGGTCCTGCCCCAAAATAACTACTTTAACCGTTTCAAAAGGGGTTTTGTTAAACGCAGTAAACACCTTATCCCTCGGCGGATAAACTGGAACAGCGCCACTGCGGGCTTGTTCCAGCTTATCTTCCAGCTGCTTAAAGTAAGCTTGCTGGCGCTGTTCGGCTATAAGCCCGCGCCAGTGTTCACAGCTCACTTCAGTCTTCATTGTTGGTCGTACGGAATTTTTCAAACCAATACACAGCATAAGCAGGTTTTGCCATCAGGTTACTGGGCCGTGCATGCAGTGCATGTGAGGCACCAGGTACACGCACCATGGCACTTTCTACGCCACGTAATTGCAATGCCTGATAATACTGCTCAGTTTCAGAAATAGGTGTGCGATGGTCCGATTCACCGGTAAATAAGATAGTCGGGGTACTGACATTACCGACATAACTAATAGGTGAATGCTTCATATAATGCTCAAGGTTGTCCCACGGCATACCAGGGAACCAGTACTGAGTGAAGTAGTTGTACATATCAGCGGTCAGTACAAAGCTATACCAGTTGATAACCGGATTGACCACGGCTGCAGCTGCAAAACGGTCAGTATGACCAATGCTCCAGGCAGTGAGTACACCACCACCACTACCGCCCATGATAAAGAGCTCATCTTCGTTAATAAAGCCACGCTCAACGACGTGATCCACACCATCCATCAGGTCATTATAATCTTCACTGGGATAATTATGGTGAATCAGGTTTGCAAAGTCTTCACCATAGCTGGTGCTGCCACGAGGGTTGGTATACAGAACGACATACCCCTGCGCTGCCATCAACTGAAGCTCCATCGCAAATACCGGGCCATAAGCCGTATGCGGCCCGCCATGTATTTCCAGAATCATCGGGTATTCTTTGCTGTCATCAAAGCCTGGAGGGTACATAATCCAGCCCTGAATACGCTGGTCATCTACGGACGAGTCATACCAGAATTCTTCAACTTCACCGATGTCCCGTTTTGCCAGGAAATCACGATTGATATTAGTTATCTGTGTTGCCTGGCTACCACGCAATAACGCCAGTTCAGCAGGTCGGTTGCTGGCCATCTGAGTAAACACCAGGTTGCCATCTGAGGCCACACTAAACTGACCACCTGTATAAGGGCGTGAATAAGACAGTCCGCCAACTCTGTCCGTCAAAGTTTCCGCAACGCCACGCAACGGCTGCAGCGCGAGTTTACCCTGACCTTGGTCGTCGTACATGAAATAGATACCACGACCATCCGCTGCCCATTCAAAGCTACTCACATGGCGATCTAAATCTTCAGTCAAATTACGTACATTACTGCCATCCGCGTCCATCACGTATAAACGATTTGCCTGGTGCGCGAGTCTGCGGTCGTCATAACCAAGAAAAGCGATCTGACGTCCGCTGGGTGACACTTTAGGACTGCTATCGGGTCCATTACGGTCGGTTAATTGAGTCAGTTCTGTTGATTCTATATCCATGCGATATATTTCCGACCGCGCCAACTCTTTGCGTGGGTCGTCACTGCGATCAGCAGAAAAATACAGTGCGCTGCCATCCGGTGCCCAGCTAATCTCGCCACTATGATGATGGTCGCCTGAGGTCAGCTGACGAGGTGTACCGCCTTCGGCTGGTAACAAGTAAATATGACGGAAGCCCTGCGGCAAATATCCAGCCCCATCAGCACGATAATTGAGGCGGTCCACATATACAGGCGAGTCAGCCCAGTCCGCACCTTGTGGGCGGCCTGGCAGGTTCACAGGGTTGGACTGTTGCTCTGGGGTAAACATAGAGAATGCCAGCCACTCGCCGTCTGGTGACCAACTGATATTAGACGGCGCGTGTTGTAGATCAGAAATAACAGAAGAATGACCGCTATCCTGCCAGCGTATATGAATTTGCGACGAACCTGAGGCACTGGAGACAAAAGCCAGTCGTTCGTAATCCGGTGACCAGCTCGGTGAACTCTCATTGCCGCTACCATCAGTCAAAGGACGCAAGTCGCTTCCGTCACTGCTGACACGCCATAACCGGCCTTCCGTGCGATCATTGTTACGGTTCATACTGCGGCGCACGAAGACGATTTCCTCGCCGTTCTGATGGATTTGCGGGTCTGCCGCTATTTCAATAGCAAATACATCATCCAGCTGCAGGGGGTTTACATCTTGCGCCGTGGCCACACCAGCAAAAGCCAGTAAAGTAGCAGAGCCTGTCAGCAACCCGGTTAACGATAGTCTCATATAAACCTCTGAGTTATAAAACAAATGGCCTTGAGCAGTGGCCAGTAAGTAACAAAAAAGCCAGCATAAGCTGGCTTTTAAAATGCTGCAAGGAATTACACCCTGCTGAACAGTGCGCTCAACGAGTTCTTAAAAAGAAATCGAGAAGTTAGCTGACAAATGATCACGATCTTGCATAGGATCGTAATCAGCACCACGATAATGGTTATAAGCCAGACTCAGGCGATAATTCTGATAGCTCGCATCCAGCAAGGCACCCACATTAATACGTCCCTCAACAAAATTAGGGTTCGGTGAGTAACCGCTTACATCATGATTAAATACCAGTGTCGGGCTCAGGTTCCAGCCCATAATGGCATTATTAAAGTCAAACACGAAGCGAGTACGGTAGCCCCACGAAGTGCTGGTAACAAAACCATCGCAGTTCTGATTTGGGCCTCCAGGGTTACCTAGATCAGCTCCAGTCAGACACTTACCATACACGGGATTACGACCAAAACGCTGTTCATCCAGCCCTGGCAAGTCAGCAACATGGTTCATGCCCACTTCACCAATGAAGGTCATACGGTCAGAGCCCCACAGGCGCTCAAAGAAGTTCACGAACGTCATTTGCGCCTGATACACTTCCAGCTCTTCATAACCACGTGCGTAAGCACCAGTCGGGATTTCCTCTGGACGGGCTTCATTGATCCGTGAACGGAAGCTGCTGGGGGCAGCTGGCTGCAAACCTGCCGCTAGTATTTCAGTGGTATTAATCTGCACAGCCTGATTTGGACGATAACTTACTTCACCTGACCATGACCATACGCCCAGCGTAGTACTGAAGCTGGCACCAAAAATCTGGTTATCTTCCGGCCATTCAGCAAAATACTGAGGGCCAATAGCCGACACATTCGCAGTACTTATATTGCCTGCGGCCCAGTCTTGCGGAGTATCCCAGGCTGCGTCCTGCCAGTCATAGGCAGAAATAATTGGCTGCGTATTGTGTACATTTATAAAATAAAAACCAAATTCGGTGTCCAGATCCATAGCGTAATAGCGCGCCGCCAGACCGAACTGACCACTGTCGCTGGCATCTCTGTCTCCCGCACGGGTGATATATGCACCGGCATCTACCGACTCACGGTCACTTAAGAAGCGGCCAGGAGCAACTTCCGGGTTCAGTGTCACTTTATTACAACCGGGTCCACCCAGAATATCAACGGTTGAGAAGAAAGTACCGCAGCCATCAAGCTTGGTATTATCCCACTCGAAACCGACAAAAGCATCCAGACTCAGTGAGTCAGTCAGACCTAAACCCAGACTGACCATACCAATTGGTAACAGAGCTTCACGAACTTCAGCACCTGGCCGACGAATAGCATTTACGTCAGCAGGGTTAATAGAATTGATACCGTTTTGAATGAAAGTACTTTCGCCCCAGCTTAAAACCTGGCGACCCACGCGTAAGTCTGCTGGTACCCGGCCAATGTCAAAGCCGGTATATACAAAAGCATCCAGCAAGCGGATGCCGCTGCCCGCAGAATAAGAGTCAAAAGCATCATTATTCAGCTGTGCGTCAGGAAAATAGTTAGTCGCAGTATGCCCGTGTGCCACATTTTCGTTTTCTAGTACATCGTCATACCAGTAATTAAAACGAACAAAAGCACCATGGTTGCCACCATCAATACTGATATCGTGAATACCACGGAATACTAAAGAGGTTAAGTCACCACTGTCATAGTTCAGGTTACCATCGTCCGCCACACCGGATTGCCCCTGACCACCTTCATAATTTCCCGGATGCAGTGTCCTGGGGTCTGCGCTTTCAGCACGCATAGTAGCGCCCAGTGACAACCTTGAATCGACATTGATGTAGTAAGGGCCAAGATCAAAATCTACGGCCTGTGCTGGCAATGCGACAGCCATAGCAATCGCAGAGGCGAGAGGTAATTTTTTAAGCATAGTTGTTTTTCTTTTCATTGTTGTTGCCACCTATCCTGCGTACCCAGAAGCTGGGGGTCATTGGCGATATAATTATTAAATCATGTTGGATGAATACCTTTGATTAAAGGTTATCCATCACAACCAACAGGATTTATGTTTTTTATTACTATGACAAGCAGGTTAGCAGAGGAATAACCTGCTTGTCACTAGTTGTTAACAACTCAGGATAAAGCCTTTTCTAATTCAGGCAATACATCAAAAAGATCAGCGACTAAGCCATAATCGGCAACCTGAAATATCGGCGCCTCTTCATCTTTATTGATAGCCACAATAACTTTAGAGTCTTTCATGCCTGCCAGATGCTGAATAGCACCGCTAATACCCACAGCTATATATAGCTGTGGTGCAACGATTTTGCCAGTCTGACCTACTTGCATATCATTAGGTACAAAACCAGCATCCACAGCAGCACGTGAAGCGCCCACTGCAGCACCCAGCTTGTCCGCGAGCGACTCCAGTAACTTAAAGTTTTCGCCATTTTGCATGCCACGACCACCTGATATGACAACAGGTGCGCTTGCCAGGTCAGGGCGTTCAGATTCAGCTAACTGCTCACCAACAAATTCAACTTTATCATTGTTAAATACATCGGTAACGGCTTCTACATTAGCACTACCGCCTTCTGCTGCGGCGGCGTCAAATGCAGTACCGCGCACGGTAATGACTTTAATACTATCACTGCTTTGCACGGTGGCAATCGCGTTACCCGCATAAATTGGACGCTTAAAAGTATCATCGCCTTCAACAGCAATGATGTCGGAAACCTGACCTACATCCAGCAGGGCTGCCACACGCGGCATGAAGTTTTTACCTGTAGTAGTCGCAGGCGCAAGGATATGACTGTAGTCAGAAGCTAACTTAGCAACTAATTCGCTAATATTCTCAGCCAACTGATGTGCATAGGCTTCATTGTCTGCCTGCAATACACGTTCTACACCGGCTACCTGGGTTGCGTTGTCTACAACGCCCTGACAATTATGCCCGGCAACCAGTACTGCTATGTCGCCACCAATCTGGGTAGCAGCAGTAATAGTTTTTAAAGTGGCCTCATTTAAGGTCTGGTTATCATGTTCGGCAACTACAAGAATGCTCATAATACTTTTGCCTCGTTCTTCAGTTTGTCAACAAGCTCTGCTACGTCGGCCACTTTCACACCGGCGCTACGCTGAGCCGGAGCTTCCGCTTTCACAAGCTTAATATTGCTGCTTATTTCTACACCAAGATCAGCTGGCGACTTCACATCCAGAGGCTTACGCTTAGCTTTCATGATATTAGGCAGCGAAGCATAACGCGGTTCGTTCAGGCGCAAGTCTGTAGTGACTATAGCTGGTAAGGTCAGACGCAACGTCTGCAGACCGCCATCGACTTCACGGGTCACATCGACTTTACCGTCTGCAACTTTTACTTCAGAAGCGAAGGTTCCCTGTGGCATGCCGGTTAAAGCGCCCAGCATCTGACCGGTCTGGTTATTATCTGAATCAATTGACTGTTTACCCAGAATCACCATGTCAGGTTTTTCTTCAGCAACTACTTCTTTCAGTAGTTTAGCCACGGACAGGGAGTCTGGCATGACATCAGATTCAACATGGATAGCTCGATCGGCACCCAATGCCAGGGCGGTACGCAATTGCTCCTGACAGGCCTTAGGCCCAATAGACACCACGACCACTTCTTCTGCGGGTCCTTTTTCTTTTAAACGAACCGCTTCTTCAATAGCGATTTCACAAAAAGGGTTCAGCGCCATTTTCACATTTGCCAGATCAACATCTGACTGATCGGCTTTCACGCGCACCTTGACGTTGTAGTCAATAACGCGCTTTACCGCGACCAAAATTTTCATAGTTTCAATCCTTCTTTACTTAGTAAAGAATCAGGTAAATCCCGATTAACCGTGCTGCATTATGTAAAACCCGCCTGCAACAGACAAGGTTTGTGAGTATAATATCGTCGAATTTACGTCATCTTGCTGTCAACTTATAGTGTCAGCGTTCAAATTTCGTTCACTTTGAAGTATTTTATGTCTGTCTACTCCGAATCGGCTCAGCGCATACAACAGCAATTACAAAGCCAGCCCAACTGGCAGGAAAAATATCGTGTGCTGTTGCAGGCAGGCAAAGAGGCGCAACCTCTGGCTGCCGAATACCGAACTGATGACTATAAGGTAACAGGCTGCGAAGCCAATGTCTGGCTGCTTGCCGAAGGGTCTGCCACTAACCTGCAGTTGCATTTCTTCAGTGACGCACGTCTGGTGCATGCACTGGTTCACGTTGCCTTACTACCTATGCAGCAGCAAAGTGCTGATTTTATCGCACGCTTCGACACCACTCGCTGGCTTCAACAATGCGCGCTGGATGACCATCTAAGCCCCTCGCGCAGTAATGGCTTACAACAGGTTATAAAACGGGCTAAGCAGTTGGCTTTGGCTCAGGCAACAAGCGATTAATTAAGGTTGCTGCCGCTTGCATACCAAACGCGCCGGTGACCATCATACAGGCACCAAAACCTGTGCTGCAATCCAGTCTGGCCGCGCCATGAGCCGGTTTAGCATGGGACACCTGTCCCTCAGTCGCAGGATAACGTAACTGCTCAGTTGAATACACACAATCAATGCCAAACTTACGCTTTGGGTTACTGCTGAAATTATAATCACGGCGCAATTGAGAGCGTACTTTTGCCATCAGCGGGTCCTGAATAACCCGGGCGATATCTGCCACTGCGATTTGCGAAGGGTCAATCTGACCGCCTGCACCGCCAGTGGTCACCACTCTGATCTTCTGCCGTTTACACCAGGCCAGTAAAGCTGTTTTCGCACTGATGCTGTCAATAGCGTCCAGCACGCCATCGGGGCGATTTGTAAAACATTCAGCCAGATTTGACGGACTGACAAAATCATCCACCTGATTTATTTTTAACTCAGGATTAATGCTTTGCAAACGTGCCGCCAGCACTGCAATTTTAGGCTGGCCTACGGTTTCGCTCAGTGCATGGGACTGACGATTAACGTTGCTTAAACAGACATCATCCATATCTATCAAGGTCAGCTCGCCCACTCCGGTTCTGGCCAGCGCTTCTGCTGCCCAGGAACCCACACCACCGACCCCCACAACCGCCAGGTGCAGTTCACGTATGCGCTGGGCGTTGGTATGACCATACAGCCGTTGAATACCTGAAAAGCGTTGTCCGTAATTATCCATGCCTGACCTGTTTAAATCGCAATAGGAGCTTTGATATGCGGGTGCGCTTGATAATTCACCAGTTCAAAGTCTTCATAAGTAAAGGCAAATAAATCTTTCACCTCTGGATTGAGTTTCATTTGCGGCAGTGGCAAAGGCTCCCGACTTAGTTGCTCACGGGCCTGTGTAAAGTGGTTGCTATAAAGATGTGCATCACCAAAAGTATGCACAAAGTCACCCAACTCAAGGTCGCAGACCTGAGCGACCATCATAGTCAGCAAAGCGTAGCTGGCAATATTAAAAGGCACGCCCAGAAAAATATCGGCACTGCGTTGATACAGCTGACAGGACAAACGTCCATCCGCGACATAAAACTGAAACATGGTATGACAAGGCGGTAGCGCCTGCAGCCCGGCTTCTGCATTTTGCACAGGACTCTGGCGGCTGTCAGGCAGCACCGCCGGATTCCAGGCACTGATCAGTAAACGCCGTGAGTCTGGGTTGTTTTTTATCTGTTCAATCAGCTGCTGTATCTGATCCAGGCTACCACCGTCAGGCAACGGCCAGCTGCGCCACTGGGCGCCATAGACAGGGCCCAGGTCACCGGACTCTGTGGCCCAGCCATCCCAGATTTTAACACCGTTGTCATTCAGGTATTTAATATTGGTATCACCCGCTAAAAACCACAGCAGCTCATGAATAATAGAACGCAAATGGCACTTTTTAGTGGTTACCAGCGGGAAACCCTTGGCTAAATCAAAGCGCATCTGATAGCCAAACACACTGCGTGTTCCGGTTCCGGTACGGTCGCTTTTGTCGGTGCCGTTATCCAGCACATGTTGCATTAAATCCAGATAAGCGCGCATTGCTGACCTTTCCTATTTTGCTGTTTGTTTCAGGTTTTTGCCAAACTGGCCACGATAAGCAAGCCACATAATAACTGCCCCGCCAATAATCATAGGTAGTGACAACCATTGTCCCATCGACAGCGAGCCAGCCAATAATCCAAGGTGAGCATCCGGCTCGCGGAAAAATTCGGTGAACAGGCGTGCGCAGCCATAACCGAGCAGGAAAAGCCCGCCTATAGCGCCCACAGGTCGAGGTTTACGACTGAACCAGTAGAGGAGCGCAAAGAGCACCGCGCCTTCCAGAAACGCCTGATACAGTTGTGAAGCATGCCGGGGTTCTGGACCGCCAGCAGGGAAAATCACCGCCCAGGGTACGTCAGTAACCCGGCCCCAAAGCTCACCATTAATATAGTTGCCAATGCGCCCGGCGCCCAACCCAATAGGTACCAGAGGCGCGACGAAATCGCCAACAGACATGATGGAACGTTTCTTTTTCAGTGCATAAAAGACAATAGCGGCGATGGCACCCAATAAACCACCATGAAAGGACATACCACCGGATGTAATATCAAAAAGATACAACGGGTTGGCGAGCATGCTTTCAAACTGATAAAACAGTACATACCCCACTCGGCCACCGATAATCAGTGCCAGAAAACCCCAGAACAACAAATCGCTCCAGTTTTCCCGACTCCAGTCCGGGTGACGATCCGCCTGCTTATTGCCCCACCACCAGGCAAACGCCAGCCCGATCAGGTACATAAGCCCATACCAGCGAATATCCAGAGGACCCAGGCTCACCAGAACCGGATCGTAACCGGGGTGAACGTAATAATCTTGATTCATGCCTTATCCTTTCTTCTGCAATAAAGTTCGCTTAACCGCTAACGAATAAATGTATTGAAACCACAATAAGTAAAAAAGCAAAAGCCCGTTGTAGCCAGCGCACCGGCATTATCTGCGCCAGTTTAGCGCCCACCGGAGCAAAAAGCCCGGAAGCCACCGATAAACTTAACCAGGCAGGCAGGTAAATAAAGCCCAGACTCATACTGACTTTGTCTGCCACTACCTGTTGCCCCAGCCAGGCGTACGTAAGGGTGCCAAAAAAGGCAAGCATCACGCTGCATACAGCGGCAACAGCCACCGCATTGCGCATAGCAACCTGGTAATAATGCAGCAAAGGCACTACCAAGGCACCGCCGCCAATGCCAACCAGCGATGAAATAACGCCAATCACAGCTGACCAGGCGCGTACTGGCCCTTTGCTGATATGCCTGTCCTCTGCGACGGGTTGCGTTTTCCAGATCATGCGCACTGCCAGAACCAGCAGAACCGTCGCAAATACCCGTTGCAGCAGTTCAGGAGCCAGTTGGGTGCCAAGAGTGGCACCGGCAATGCCGCCTACAATCAAAAAAGGGCCAATTAAGGCGACCCAGGACCAGAGGATTTTATCATGACGATGATGCGCATAGGCACCAGAAAGTGTAGTTACCACGATAGTCGCCAGACTGGTGCCTACCGCCATAGGCACCACTAACGCAGCAGGCACTCCCATAACAGGTAACAGGTAGATCAGCAAAGGCACCACTACAATGCCACCGCCTATGCCCAGCATACCCGATAAAATACCAGCAATCGCACCGCCCAGCAGACAGATTAAGATGCTGATGATCATTTATTTGCCTGCCCGCACAAAACCGCCCAGACCTAAACTTTCCAGTTTATTGTTAACCACTCGCCGCACCTGCTCTGGATATTTCGCTTTCATCGCCTGAGCCAGCAATACCTGTAACGTACTGGTATGCACGTTACGAATAATCCATTTTATTTTGTCCAGATTCTGGCTGCTCATGCTCAGGTTTCTATACCCCATCGCAGTTAGCAATAAGGCACCACCGGGCTCCCCGGCAAACTCACCGCATACACTGACGGGCTTATTCAATTCGTTGCAGGTCTCGATAATATGAGTCAGAGCGCGCAGCACTGAAGGATGGTAAGGGTCATACAAACTGGCCACCCGTGGATTATTGCGATCAACAGCCAACAGATACTGAGTTAAATCGTTCGTGCCCACCGAGAAGAAATCGACCCGTTTAGCCACTTCATCCAGCTGATATAAAATAGCCGGAACCTCGATCATGACCCCCAGCTCGGGTCTCGCTAATTCTTTACCCGGCTGTTTTTGCACCAGTTCATTGCGTACTTCAAAATAAGCCTGATTAATCAGGCGGGAAGCCTCGTCGACTTCTTCCAGTGAACTAATCATAGGTAGCAGAATTTTCAGGTTACCCTGCCCTATATTTGCTGCCAGCATAGCGCGCGCCTGAACCAGGAAGATTTCCGGATGGTCCAGTGTCAATCGTATACCGCGCCAGCCTAAAAAGGGGTTGTCTTCACGCAGCGGGAAATACGGTAAGGGTTTATCGCCACCGACATCCAGAGTGCGCATCACCACAGGTAAATCGCCAAAGTTCTTTAACACCTGATGATAAAGCTCGCGTTGCTCAGTTTCCGTCGGGAACCTGTCCTGCATCATAAAGGGTATTTCGGTGCGATACAGACCTATGCCATCAAACTTACCCTGCTGTTCTACGCCATGTTCGATATTAAGCCCTGCGTTGATTTGCAGGCTAATCGACTGACCGTCTATGGTTTCTGCCGGAAGGTCCCGATGCTCAGCGACTATAGCTTCAAGCTCAAGTTCTTCCTGCTGCAACTGGCGGTATTCATCCAGTACCTGTTCAAAAGGGTTAACAAACAGCTCACCACTATAACCATCGACAATCAAAAACTGCTGATCCAGATATTCCAAAGGCACATCTTCAATACCCAGTACAGCAGGTACGCCCATGCTTCGTGCCATTATAGCTGCATGAGAGTTGGCCGAGCCGCTCATAGAGACAATGCCCTGCAGTTTTTCACGCGGTAGTTCCGCCAGCATGCTTGCGGTCACTTCTTCGGCCACTAAAATACAGTTATCAGGAATTTCCAGTTCACGCTGATTCCGTTTTTGCAAATGCGACAGAATACGTTGCCCGAGGTCACGAACATCTACAGCCCGTTCCCGCAGGTAGGAGTCATCTAAATCTTCGAATTGAGCGACAAAGTCTTCGACCACCATTTTTACCGCGGTCTGTGCCATCCAGCCATCGGTAATGGTGCGTTCTACCGCGTCCCCCAAACTGGCGGCATCCAGTAACCCCTGATACACATCAAAAATCGCCAGCGTATCCTCGGCAACATGGGTGGCCACCTGCCTGGCCAGTTCTTGCAATTCACGACGGGTTTGCAGCACCGCTTTACGGAACAAACGGATCTGACGCCAGGGTTTATCTGTTTTGCGTGGCACCACTGAACTTAAACGTGCGGCGGGTTTACCAATGAAAGCGGTGCCTATCCCCACCCCGGGTGAGCCGGGAATAGCACGTAAACTACGCAACCAGGGAGCGGCCTGTCCAGCCAACAAACCTTTAGCTTCAGCGTGAGCAATAACCGCGGCTAACTGAGCCGCCAGCGTTACAATAAAGGCTTCTTCGTCTTCCGAAAAAGCGCGCGCATGAGCCTGCTGTACCGCCATCACACCCAGCACTTTGCGCTGATGGATAATAGGCGCTACCAGCATAGCTTTAAAGGCTTCTTCTTCTACCGATTCGACCAGTTTATAACTGGGGTGGAGGGTCGCATTGGCAACATTTAAAGGCTCTTCCCGCTGTGCGGCCAGACTGATAAGGCCCTCACCAAATGATAAAGTAACCCGTTCGCCAGGCGCTACGCGCAAACCATCAGAAGCCATCAGCACGAACTCACTGGCGCTATGGTCAGCGATATAAATGCTGCAAACGTCGGTTTCCATGGCCGCCTTAACCCGGGTCACCATAGTACGTAGCGCCGAATCAAATTCCGGCGCCTGGTTAACAGCTTCTACAATCCGGTGTAACTTAGCCAGCATACACTATCGCCTGCGTCTGCGTTTATTGCGCCTGTGCTGGAATGGCATTGCCATGGGCGCAAACTCTTTCATCACACGACGATATACATCGCGCTTAAAAGAAACCACCTGGCGAACCGGATACCAATAACTTACCCAGCGCCAGCCATCAAACTCAGGATGGCCCGACTGTAAAACGTCGACATCCGATTCCGGGCAGGTCAGGCGTAACAAAAACCATTTTTGTTTCTGGCCAATGCAAACTGGTTTTGCGCCTTTGCGCACCAGGCGCTTAGGCAGTTTATAACGAAACCAGTTACGACTGGTGTATACAATTTCAACCTGTTCTGGCCGCAAGCCCACTTCTTCATAAAGCTCACGATACATTGCCTGTTCCGGCGACTCACCACTGTCAATTCCACCTTGTGGAAACTGCCAGCTATTTTGACCATAACGTCTGGCCCAGAAGACTTGCCCGTGCTCGTTACATATCACTATGCCGACGTTTGAACGATATCCTTCGGCATCTATCACGCGAGCATCCCCTTCTAATTCACAATAGGTTGATTCTTCCATAAAGGCTGACAATGGGCAAACATTGTTATTGCCTGTTAGTATGCCTCTAAGATGAAAAACTCATGTGTAGGCGATGACTGAATTCTTACAACTACCCGAAATAGCTACGGCTCCTCCTGCCACCGAAGTTGAATTACTCAACCGGGCCAGAATGCTGGCAGGCATGCCTCTTGGCTGGTTAGCTGATAAAGCCGGTTGGCAAACGCCGGATAACCTGCAGCGCGCTAAAGGCTGGACCGGCCAGCTTATTGAACTTTACCTGGGCGCTCAGTCCGGCTCCCGGCCCGAACAGGATTTCCCGCAACTGGGAATTGAATTAAAAACGATACCCGTCACCCCGGAAGGCAAACCTCTGGAAACCACTTTTGTCTGTGTGGCCCCGTTAACCGGACTCAACGGTGTGCAATGGGCTGAATCTAATGTACGTAATAAACTGCAATCAGTGCTTTGGATCCCGGTCGATGGCCGCCGCCAAATCAAACCCGCGCAACGCTGCCTCGGCATGCCCGTATTATGGCAACCCGATGCAGACGAAGATGCCCTGCTCAAAGCAGATTGGGAAGAGATTACCGAAGCCATTATTCTGGGCCAGGTCAATCAGATTACCGCCCGTCATGGCCAGGCATTGCAGTTAAGGCCCAAAGCGGCTAACAATAAAGCCTTGACGGCAGGCATAGGCCCGGATGGCGAGTCGATACAAACGCTGCCGCGTGGCTATTATCTAAAAACTCAATTCACGGGGCAGATTCTGGCCCGTTTATTACAGCA
This sequence comes from Aliidiomarina minuta, assembly GCF_003987145.1. Classification (NCBI taxonomy): domain Bacteria; kingdom Pseudomonadati; phylum Pseudomonadota; class Gammaproteobacteria; order Alteromonadales; family Idiomarinaceae; genus Aliidiomarina; species Aliidiomarina minuta. The sequence goes on from NZ_PIPL01000001.1 coordinate 1,480,713, forward strand.
ACAATATCAGGATCCGTCATGACGTCCCCAGAACAACATATTCATCCTCACACCAAACGTAATGGGATGACCTTTTGCCTGCTCGGCGCAGGTGCTTTGCTGCTGATTTTGTATGTACACCATAATGTCGTCCTGTTGCCCTGGCCGCTACGCCTGACATTGCTGGCTTTCGCCTTAATCACCTTAGCACTGGGCGTTGCCAAGCTATTAGAACCCGCCACTTCATTGCGCATCAGTCCCCAGCAGATCACCTTCTTACACCGTAAAGGTCAGTGGCAACTAAGCTGGGATGATATTTTACGTTTTGATATACCGCGCGTGCATCGGGGGCTGGAACTTCAGGAACTGCCTTTCCTGGGTTTTAGGCTGAGCAGTTACGATGCTCTGCTTAAACAACTTTCTCCAAGGCTCGCAGTGCATTTACTGATGGAACAACGTCAGCTTATGATCATGGCCCTGCGCAGTGAAAAACCTGCACACAAACCCTATACCGATTATTTTGACGTACCCGACTATTTTAAAAGTGAAAGCGGGCAGGTTTACCGTGGCGTGCTGGCAACCTTCGCAGTACGAATGCAATTAATGCGCGAATTACTGGGGTATGATCTGTATATTTCACAAAATGCTTTTGACCGCCCGCTCGAAGAGTTCAAAACCCTGTTAGTGGAGCTACAAACAACACGGCAACAACATCTATAACCTCACCACCACTTAGGGCTGCTGGCCTTTTCCAGTTCCGGGCGCTGAAAATAATACCCTTGCATCAATTCAATGCCACTGTCTTGCAGAAACTGAAATTCATCTACAGTTTCTATGCCTTCAGCCAGCACGGTAATTTCAAGATCACGGCAAACACTATGAATACCGGCGAATATCGCTTTCTTTACCCGGTCTTTATGAATATTACGGATCATCTTCATATCCAACTTCAATAAATCCGGTTGAAAGTCGGCAAGCAAATTAAGACCGGCATAACCTTCACCAAAATCGTCAATAGCAGTCATAAAACCGTGTTCCCGATAAGTTTTGAAAACCTCTACCAGCAATTCATGGTTTTCTACTTTTTCGTGTTCGGTTACTTCGAAAATGATTTTCTGATGGGGGAAATTAACTTTTTTTGCCGTCTGCAGCGTTTTTGCCAGGCAGGTTTCGGGGTCATAAATGGCATTGGGCATAAAGTTAATGCTTAACCTGGCAGGCAACCCAACACGTGCAGCCGTTTCGATGGCGCAAACCCGGCAGGTCTGATCAAAAGTATAAATATTCTGACTATTCACACGGCCAATAACTTCACCGGCTCCTTCACCATTTTCACCACGAACCAGCGCTTCGTGGGCGAAAACACTATGGTCTGTCACATTCACAATAGGCTGAAAAGCCATTTTTATGCCAAAACCCAGAGGGCGGTGGCAACTGCATTCGTCACAAGTCGGCATAGTATTTTCCTCCTGGTTAGTTTACCAATAGAACAAAAAAAGGATTACGAAGAATAACAGTCTTTACTAAAAAAGAGCACCAATCTTTCAATGCTCTATGCAATTGATTCACCACGTCTCGCGCTTCCCACGTGATCCAAAAACGCAACCACTCCGTTTTCCATGTCAGCTTATTGGCACGCTCACACAAGGCAAACTATAAATCCACAAGACAATAGTTATAAAATGCCCTACCCTTAGCAGTTGTAGCCATTTTGGTAGCACAAAGGAGACAATCAGTGCCCACCAAACCTATAAAAACTCTCGGCTGGCGTGAATGGGCGGCGCTGCCTGACCTGGGTATTGACGCTATAAAAATGAAAGTTGATACCGGTGCCAGAACATCATGCCTGCATGCCTTTAAGCTCGAACCATTTACCCGCGAAGGCAGAGAATGGCTAAAAATCTGGGTGCACCCAGTACAAAACGACAATACGGAACATGTGTGTGAGGCTCCTATTCTTGAACAGCGCAATGTTACAGATTCAGGAGGGCACACCGAAGCCCGTTACGTTATTGAAACCAGACTTCAGATCGGTGATCAAACATTTTCTGTGGAACTTACTCTGACCAATAGAGATACCATGAAATTCCGTATGCTACTTGGCCGCCAGGCTATGCTGGGCCGCTTCTTAGTAAATCCAGCTGCATCTTATCTGACAGGAGAACTCGCATGAGAATCGGCATACTATCCCGTAACAAGAATTTATATTCGACCCGCCGACTAATAGAAGCGGGTGAAAGTCAGGGGCACGAAATGATCGTGCTCGACCCCCTGCGTTGCTACATGAACATTAACGCTAAAGAACCGTCCATCCACATGCGGGGTAAAGAATTACCCACTTTTGATGCGATTATTCCCCGCATAGGTGCGTCTATTACCTTCTACGGCGCTGCGGTACTGCGCCAGTTCGAAATGATGGGTGTGTATCCACTCAACGAGTCGGTAGCCATCAGCCGCAGCCGTGATAAGTTACGCTCATTGCAACTGTTATCACGCAAAGGCATTGGACTACCCGTTACCGGTTTTGCCAGTAAACCAAACGACATCCCTGATTTAGTAGACATGGTTGGCGGCGCGCCACTGGTCATTAAGCTGCTTGAAGGCACCCAGGGAATTGGTGTGGTTCTGGCTGAAACGCCAAAAGCGGCAGAAAGCGTAATCGAAGCTTTTATGGGCCTGAATGCGCATTTCATGGTGCAGGAATACATTAAAGAAGCCGGCGGTGCTGACATTCGTTGCCTGGTGATCGGCGACAAAGTAATTGCCGCCATGAAGCGCCAGGCCAAACCAGGTGAATTTCGTTCCAACCTGCATCGGGGCGGCAGCGCAACTCTGGTTAAGCTAACGTCCGCCGAACGGGCGACTGCGGTGAAAGCTGCAAAAACCATGGGGCTGAGTGTTGCTGGCGTTGATTTATTGCGTTCCAATCACGGCCCGCTGGTGATGGAAGTCAACAGTTCACCGGGTCTTGAAGGCATCGAGGCTGCCACCGAGAAAGACGTTGCCAAACAGATTATTGCCTTTATTGAAAAGAATGCTGATAAGGTCAATAAGACCCGCACTAAAGGTAAAGGCTGAGCATGCGCCCCTTTAAATTACACGACCAGAACATAGCCCCTGGCAGTCATGCCAGTGTGCGCCTTCCGGTAGCACGCCTATATAACGATGCCCCTATGGATCTGCATGTCGAAGTTTTCCACGGCATCCGGCGCGGCCCTGTAGTGCTGGTCTGTGCCGCCATCCATGGTGACGAACTGAACGGTATCGAAGTATGCCGGCGCCTTATCAACGAGCTGGATGCAACCCGTTTAACGGGGACCGTCATGGTGGTGCCTGTCGTTAACATGTTCGGTTTCATTCAGCAGTCTCGCTATTTGCCGGACCGTCGTGATTTGAACCGCTGTTTTCCAGGTTCTGAACGGGGCGCTCTGGGTAGCCGCCTGGCCTATTTATTCAACCATTGCCTGGTGCAGCGGGCGACCCACATTATCGATTTACATACCGGGGCAATTCACCGCAGCAACCTACCCCAGATCCGCGTGAATATGGATAATGCAGTAGCAACCCAGATGGCAGAAGCCTTTAACTGCCCTGTGATCATGAATGCGAAAGACCGCGACGGCTCATTGCGCGCGCTTGCGGCTGAACATGACATACCTTTGATATTGTATGAAGCAGGCGAAGGTCTACGCTTTGATTACAGCTGTATCGAGGCGGGCATAAATGGCGTAACGAACGTCCTTAAGATGCTCAGGATGATGAAAGGCCGACGTACCCGTAAAAAGGTTAAGCCGGTATGGGCACAGAAATCAGTCTGGGTGCGCAGTGACAGCGACGGTCTGGTCATTAAACTGGCCGACCTCGGGCAAACCGTAACCCGTGGACAAACACTGGCACAAATCGCTAACCCTCATGGAGATACCGTTGATAAGGTGGTAGCTTCAGTCAGCGGTATTATCATTGGCGCCAGCAATATTCCGGTGACCAATGAAGGCGAAGCTTTGTTTCACATCGCTTGTTTTGAAAGTGACGAAGCGCCGATGGCGACAGAAATGGTAGAAACCTTTGTCGAAGCCTATCCTAATCAGGCACCACTGGAGTAACTCATCAGGTTAACCGAAAAAAGTTAAGCTTGCACAAAACTGGCCGATACAGCAGTCAATAGTAGTTTTGTGAATGAGGCTAACCTTATGTACCAACTTGCGAAGATAACCCGGACCTTGCTGATAGGCAGCTTTACGCTCTGGCTGGCTGCCTGTGTCAGTACCGGAGAAGAAACGGTCGAAAGTCAAAGCCTGCATCAGCATACTCAGGCTCTGGCTGAGCAATTATTTGCCAACGGTATACGGCCTTCACGAGTGGCAGTCGGTAGCTTCGTGCCCACTGACGAGCTGCGCCAACAGGGTGCCGGTGAAGATCGCATTATGGCCCGGCAGATTCAGGAAAGCCTTATTACAGCGGCCACACAACAAGGTGCTCAAATCACCGAGTACCGCACTTCCCGTCAATTACGGCTGCAGGACTCGCAGGAATTAATGCTGACTCGTGAATTAAATGACCTGGCAAATCGTCAACAACTGGATTACTTTCTGACCGGAACTTACAGCGAAGTACAGGGCGGATTACTCGTCAATGCACGCTTGATTCACCTGCGTGACTCCAGTGTCAGTGCCGCTGCCACTCATTTCTTTCCCTGGACGACTCTGCAAGGACCCGGACAACGCAGTGAGATGCGTGCGGGCGCTTTATATCGCCACCCAGCGACAGGAGATAGCGAATGAAACACCTGATTATCGTAGCCTGTAGTTTAGTATTAGTAGCCTGCAGTAACGGCCATTCGCTGCAAGGTTCATCAACACAAACAACTACCCAGGCAACGCCTGCCGCCAGTACTACCCAGGACTATTCACGCCTGATCGCGCAGCAGCTTATGAATAGTGCCCGGGGGATCAGTAATGGACAACGAGTTGCTATCACCAGCCCCGTATGGCTGGATGGTGATTATCAACAAAGCCCGCTGATTGGCCGTCAGTTACAAGAAGAAATAGGCGCAGAAATGCACCGGTTATCTTTGCAAGTAGTTGAGTTTAAACTGACCGACGCCATTCGGGTTACTCCACAAGGTGATTTTGCACTGTCCAAAAACTACCTCGAACTACGTGAACTGCAACAGGCCGACTATATTCTGGCAGGCACATTAGTTGAAAATGGCAGCGGCGTGACCTTTAATGCTCGTTTGATTGATTTTCACACTCAGGTGATACGTGCGACAGCCCAGGTTACGCTGCCGCAACATCTGATCGAACAAATTCGCTCTGAACAAGGCGTAGAGCTGGTTGGTGGTTGATGCAGCAAAAGCTTACGCAACAAAAAGGACAGCAGAACTGGCTCCAGCCTGACGAAGGGCTTGCGTACTGTCAGCTCAATAAGCAGCTATATTATAAAGTGTTGCATAGCTTTTATCGCCAGTACCACTATTTAAAACAACGCTCGCAGCTGACACCAGAGTCGACAGCTCAACTGGCGCACAGTTTACAAAGCACAGCTCCCCCTGGTGGAGCTCTGCGACTGGCAAAATTAGCAAAGAAACTGGCACCACCAGCACCATTGCCTGAACCGCAGGCATGTAAGATTCTTCTTGATGCGGTGCAGCATACATTAGTGGCGATAGAGGCCTACTTGCCTGAGCCACAACAAGAAAACCGCACAAAAGACTTGCTTAGCCAGCTTGAACAGCACAATATTGAAGCCATAAAATTGTTTAAAGAATGGTCAGCGCAGGAAGCTAAGAGCTGGCCCAGTGAGTATCAAAATCAGATTCATCAGGCGCTTTTAGTTTTTGATTTCAAGCAGGCCTATAACCTGCTGCTACAGGGACTAAAAAAGTTTGCGCTGGAATCATAATAAGAAAAAAAACAGTTAACCTGACAGACCTAGACAGACCTAGACAGACCTAGACAGACCTAAAAAAATTATAAGCTGAGGTGCAGCATCAAAGGCGTCAATTTTATAGTTACTGACCAAACTGTTTCCATCTCTATTGATGAAACAACAGAGCTCAGTCAATTAACCGAAAAATTACTAGCAGACGCTTTTGCAGCGTCTGAATATAAAAACTCTGTGCTGGATGAAAATGCGCTGAGCCGGGCGCTAACCCAATTCAAAACCGAGAATCAGCGCGTTGCACGTATTGGTGCCTGTGTCCCACCCAGGCTTGAACTGGTTATCAGCGACGATGACATGCAGGTTACCGCGAAAGTCACAGCTCCTCAGGGTGGCCCCCCTCTTACAGTTAATACCTTTTTGCAGGAACTCCGCGAACAAGGTGTCACTCTGGGTATTCGCCGCGCAGCAATTGATAAACTCATTCAGCATACGCTAAGCGCAGAACCAGGCAGTAGCACCGAGGCCCTGATTGCACGCGGAAAATTTCCCGTCGACGGCAGTGATACCCAATTTAAACAGCTAGTCCAGGACGCCCGCCAGCGGGTACTGCAACCCAAAGAACTGGATGGTGACAAAGTAGATATGCGGGATCTTGGGGAAATACTCAGCGTTGACAAGGGTACACCGCTGTTGCAACGAATTCCGGCAACACCCGGCACTGCCGGTTTTACCGTTCGAGGCGCCACACTTGACGCAGCAGCAGGCGCAGACAGAGAACTGCAAGCTGGCATAGGCACAGAAATCAGTGCTGACGACCCCAATATACTGCTGGCTTCCCGCCAGGGCCTGCCCTGCCTGGTCGACAATGCGGCAAATGTCGACGATGTCTTGTCGATGCGCAAAGTAGACGCCACTACCGGCCACGTCGAATATGAAGGCTCAGTACTGATTCAGGGCAATATTGGCCCAGGTATGCGAGTCATAGCCGGCGGTGACGTAACGGTTAGCGGTTATGTCGATTCCGCACACATTGAATCGGGTGGTAATGTAACGATAACCAAAGGTGTTATTGGCCAACAAAACGAACTGGACAGTGATGATGTTGAAGATCAAGTGCCAGAACACTCTACCCAGATTTCAGCTAAGGGTTCGATTTGGGTTTCCTACAGTCAGTACGCTACGCTCACCAGCGAACACGGCGTCATCGTCGATAAACAACTGACCCATTGTCACGTAATTACCAAAGGCACTCTTTGCCTGGGAGGCGAAGGCAAAGAAGCCCGCGGCAAGCTTATCGGCGGAGTTGTAGACACCTGCAATCATATTTATGCAGGACAGATAGGTGCACCTGCCGGTACCCGCACGTCGATAAACCTGAGTATGCCACCCGTGCCTGAAGCTTACCTGCAGGAACAGGAGAAGCTCACCGCCGAACTGCGCGACGAATTAGGTCTGGTCAAAAAACTAACCCGGGTGCGCCAGAAAGCCAGCCTTGAAGAGTCAAGCCCTAAGCTGAAAGAGTTTCTATCAACCCTGGACCAGAAACTCGAAAACCATCGTCGCAATGTAACCGTGTTACGCATCAGAGCAGCCGAATTGCTGAAGAAAGATCCGGCTAAAGCCCCTATTATCAGCTACGCAAACCGGGTCCTGTATGCAGGAACCCTCTTCCGTAGCGATGTAGAAACCAAAGCTATTCACGAAAACAGGGGCCCTTCGACCCTGATTCTTAGAAACGGGAATTTTAATTACCAATATGTTGGATAAAACCAGTCAGCTGCTGATCCGTCAGCAGCTATTCACCTCTGATGACGTTCTTCTGGTCAATGCTCAGGACGCATACGCTGAGCAAACGGGTGCTGCCAGTCATTACCTGCACTGGGGACATTATCAGCAATTTGGTGATTTAAGAGCAAAGTTCGGGGCAGAGGTACAGCAACGCGCCACACAGGTGGTGCTTTATGTTCCCAAAGAAAAGAGTCTGGCCCTGATGTTATTAGACAATCTGGCCGCTGTTATGCAGCCGACCGATACTTTATACCTGGTTGGTGACAATAAAGGCGGCATTCGTTCACTGGCGAAAAAATTACCCGCCAACTGGGGTAATTGCATAAAAATAGCCAGCGGCAACCATTGCCTCTTATACAGCACGCAGCTTTTAGAACCGGCGCCTTTTAACTTATCCTCATATTTGACGCCCTACCTGATTGATACTGCCGACAAGACGCTCAAAGTGTTTAATTTGCCCGGGGTTTTCAGCCATCAACATCTGGATCCAGGGACCGATCTCTTATTGCAGCATCTGCCATTATCGATTTCAGGTAAAGTCCTCGACTTCGCTTGCGGGAGCGGCGTAATTGCCAGTTGGCTGGGAAAGTACAGCAGTGCCGAATCAATTCACTTAAGTGATGTTAGCGCTCTGGCCCTGCAGGCAAGTCAGCATACCCTGAACGCAAACCAGGTCCAGGCAAGTTGCATTGCCAGTGATGGTCTTAACCAGGTCGCAGGGAACTACGACTGGATCATCAGTAACCCACCGTTTCACACTGGCAAAAACACTGACTATGAAATCGCCCGGCGTTTCTTTGCAGCGGCTCCCTCTCAACTCAATAAAAACGGTCGCCTGTTGATCGTAGCTAACAGTTTTCTGCCCTATCCTGAACTGTTAGGACAATACTTCAAAACGGTCGTAGAAAAAGCTAATAATGGTCGTTTTCGGATTCTGGAGGCGCACTAATGATATTCTCCGGATCGTTGCGCCGAGGGCTACTGTTAGTCAGCTTGCTCATTGCTACTTTGACGCTGCTTCCGGTTTTTGCTATTTACAGCACTCTTCAGTATCAGGAAATGCGGAATATATTGCTGCAACGGGCAGATAATTACGCCGAATTATTAGCCAGCAATGCCCAGCATCAAATGACAGACGATAGCTTTGCATGGAGTGAACCCAGCTTTGAAGTTATTAGCCGTTCATCCTTCGTGCAGACGCTACATATTTATCGCTATCGCGAGAGCAACGCCGAACTTAGTTTTCATGCTAGTTATAATCGCCCTGGTAGTCCGCCTATTGCCGCACGTTTTGCAGAAATAGAAACGCTCAGTAGTCCCGTCATTGAAGGCTCTTCCATTGAAGTAATTAAACCTGTTTATTCTACCGAAGGCATTCAGGGCTACCTCTTTTTACGCGCTGATATGCATGAGCTGTATAACTTAATGCGCCTGACTGCTGGCAGTGCATTACTGCTGCTATTGCTGGCAATTGTACTTGCTTTATCAGGCAGCCAACTACTCAGTCGTTATTTTACACGCCCTTTAAACCGCACTATTTCCACCATGCAGGAAGTTGCCCGCACTAAAAACTATAGTTTGCGATTGGCGGATTCCGACCTTATTGAGCTGGATATGCTGGCGCATAACTTCAACACTATGCTGGATCGTATTCAGCAGTATATCCGGCAACGGGAGAAAGCGGATCTTTATGCCCATCAGTTAAATACAGAACTAGAGCAACAGGTTCAACAACGCACAGAAGCCCTGCGCCAGGCCAATCAGGAACTGCTGGATACACTGGAACAATTGCACCAGCATCAGGGTAAACAGGTTGAAGCCCAGAAAATGTCTTCATTAAGCGAGCTGGTGGCAGGCATTTCTCATGAAATTAACACCCCGGTTGGGTTGGCCGTTACCGCGTCATCCATGATGCAGGATAAACTTTATGATATGCAGCAGGCTTTTGCCCGCGGCGAAGTTTCCAATACCCAGTTTGCCAACTTTCTGAGTGAGTCCAACGAAAACCTCGATATTATCAACCGCAACGTTAACCGCGCCGCAGATCTGGTCAATAATTTTAAAAAGCTCGCAGTAGAGCATGCTACTGAATCATATGTAGAGGTAAACCTCGCACAAATGCTAAACGACATAATTGCCAGCGCCGACTCTTCATTATTACCAAAGGATAAATTTCCGGTGCGCCTGGATTGTCCGCCAGATATAAATATCCGCACTAAAACGGGTGTGTGGCAACAGGTTCTATTTAATTTACTGGAAAATTCAGCATTACATGCTTTTCACGAACGAAATAGCGGAGAGATTCGGATTCAGGTGAGTTGTAACGAATTTATGGTCAAAATAGTATATAGTGATAGCGGTACTGGTGTACCTAACGACATATTACATAAAATTTTCGACCCTTTTATTACCACTAAACGTGGTAGTGGTAATAGTGGCCTTGGTATGCACCTGGTGTATAATCTGGTTACTCATACGCTAGGCGGGCGAATTACTTGCAAAAGCGAGCCTGGTGAAGGATTTGTAGTGATTATGGAATGCCCTGTTGAACAGTTGAACCTGCACTAAGACTTGCAATTAACTATTCAAAAATCATATCCTTGTTACTTATTGTTTAATTTTTTTGCTAAAACCGCACAGAATTACAGGACTTAATATGAGCGCGAAACTTCTTATTGTGGAAGACGAAGTCGTTACCCGACAAACTCTGGCTCGCCTGTTCCAGCAAGAAGGCTACGAAGTTTTTGACGCCGCTGACGGCAAGCAGATGGAACATATCATGGGCCAGCAGCCTGTCGATCTGATTATTATGGATGTGAATCTACCCGGCCAGAGTGGTCTGGAACTGGCAGAGTCTCTGCGCGAGCAAAAGAATATCGGTCTGGTATTTCTAACTGGCAGAGATAGCGATGAAGATCGCTTATTGGCACTGGAACTGGGTGCTGATGATTACCTGATTAAGCCATACAATCCAAAAGAATTAACTATTCGTGTACGCAATTTATATCGGCGCATCGAGCACAGCCAACAGCCTACCGAACCTAAAGTAGAAGGCAGTCGCGAATTTCATTTCAATGACTGGGTGTTGGACTGCGACAGTCGTTGCCTGTATTCGCCAGCGAAACAAATGTTTCGTCTGCCAAAAAGCGAATACCGTGCACTTGAATTGTTTTTAACCCAGCCAGGTAAAATTCATGACCGTGAAACCCTGGTGCGTAAAATGCTGGATCGCGAGCTGCGTCCTAACGACAGAACCGTTGATGTTGCTATTCGTCGTATTCGTCGCCACTTTGAGTCTCACCCGGAAACACCTAACCTGATTACCACCATTCACGGTGAAGGTTACCGTTTTGTCGGTGATGTACGAGTTGAAATTTCGTCTTAAAAAGCAAGACGCAACCTGACACCATTCAGTTAGAGCATTTTGACTGAATGGTGTACTGGTTTTACCTGCCCTGCCCCCTTCACATTCTCATTTGCTTATTCTTTATTACAACTGGTTACTATTACAACTGGTTACAATTTTTTTACAAAAACACCACACAGTAATACTCCCCTTAAGGCATAGTAAGTCCTGGCTAAAAATTCAGCTTCGCCCTAACACAATAAAAAAACCTTAAATCAAACAAAGGGACTTACTCATGCTCAGTATTCGCAATTTATCGAAAACCTATGGTAACCAGGTCAAAGCCCTGGACAATGTCAGCCTGGATATTCCACCCGGTATGTTCGGACTATTAGGTCCTAATGGCGCAGGCAAGTCCTCGCTTATGCGCACTATCGCCACATTGCAGGGTGCGGACAGTGGCGAAGTTGTATTTGACGGTATCAATGTGGCTGAACAGCCCCAGCAAGTCCGGGCTACTCTAGGCTACCTGCCCCAGGACTTTAATGTTTACCCAAGAATTAGCGCCTACCAACTACTCGACCATATCGCGATACTAAAAGGGATAACCAAAGCTAAAGAACGCAAAGCTTTGGTGGATCGACTATTAGAACAAACCAATCTGCATCAGGTGCGCAAGAAAGCCGTAGCTACTTTCTCTGGCGGGATGCGCCAACGCTTCGGAATTGCCCAGGCGCTGATTGGTGACCCTAAGTTAATTATTGTTGATGAACCCACTGCAGGTCTCGACCCAGAAGAGCGTAATCGCTTTCATAACCTGCTGGCCGACATAGGCCAGCATAAAGTCGTCATTCTCTCCACACATATTGTTGAAGACGTGGCAGATCTTTGCCCGCGCATGGCCGTATTGGCCGATGGTCGCATTCAGTTAGAAGGCGAACCCCAGGTTTTAACCAATGAATTAGATGGCCAGATTTGGCGCATCACTGTGGATAAGCAGGACGTAGCAGCCACAATGGAGAATTTCCCGGTCATATCCAGTCGACTGCAAGGTGGACGCAGTGTGCTGCATGTCCTGGCCAGTGAAAATCCCGGTGCCGGTTTCGAAACTGTCACCCCGGATCTCGAAGACGTTTACTTTGCGACCTTGCATCGTGTTCGCCAGCAACAATCCAGCACTCAAAGCAACGCAGCCTAACCGCGTCCTGCAACTCACGGAGATACCCTTATGTGGTTAAAACTCGTTGCTTCTGAATGGAGCTATTTAAGACGCCTGCCATCATTTTATATCGTCAGTGCGCTATTCTTCCTGCTCGCCTTTCTGGCGATGACCATCGACAATGTGCAAATCGCCATTGGCGGGCCCAACGTCATGCAAAACGGTCCATGGTTCCTGGCTATTGCCATGGTCGTATTCAGTATTTTTGGTATGTTTGTCGTGGCGAACTTTGTCGGTAATACCGCCACCCGGGACGTCAGCTGCCGCATGGACGGTATTATTCTGGCCACTCCTGTGCCGCGCGGTGCTTACCTTTGGGGGCGGATGACCGGTGCATACCTGATTACCATGCTGGTCTTCTGCGCTATTCCTTTAGGCCTACTACTGGGTAGTTTAATGCCATGGGTAGATGCAGAACGCTTCGGCCCTACTGTGATTGCCTACTATCTCTGGCCGCTGGTAGTGCTCGTCGCCCCAACCCTGCTCTTTTGCGCGGTGCTCTTTTACGCGTTGGCGATGGCTAGTCGTTCAATGATGGGCATGTACCTGGGCGTGGTTGCCTTTTTTGTGCTCTATCTGATATCTGGCAGCTTACTTAGCGAACCTGAGCACCGCACCATCGCCGCATTAGTTGACCCTTTTGCCAGTTCAGCATACACGGAACTGACACGCTACTGGACGGCGATTGAACGCAACACGCAAATTGTCAGTTTTGAAGGTGTACTGCTGTATAACCGGCTACTCTGGCTCGGTCTGGCTGCGCTTATTATGGTCATTTGCCAGTTTACTCTGGATCCTCGCCGACCATTAACGGGTCGTAGCGCACGCAAACGTCAAAAACAGCTCCAGCAAAATACGTCTCCTGTACCTTCCCCGGCGGCTGCAAGCGTTCAGTTGGAACTCCCCAGGGTGCAGCAACAGAGCGGTTTTACCAGTTGGTGGCCACAACTGGTACGGCAGACTCGCTTCGAAGTGAGCCAAATAGTGAAGAGCGCACCTTTTGTGATCCTGCTGATGATCACTATGGTAATGCTCGGCACTGCACTGATGTTTGACGCCAACACCACTTATGGTACCGCCAACTGGCCGTTTACCCGGCTGATGGTGAATGAGGTCATCAATGCAACCTCGTTGCTTGCTATGGTGGTAGTGATTTATTACAGCGCGGAAAGCGTCTGGCGAGAGCGTCAAAGCGGCATGGGGGATATCGTCGATGCCACCCCGACGCACAGCTCGGTGTTTTTCCTGTCTAAACTGGCTGGTCTGCTGGTGGTGCTGGTTGGCCTCTGTCTTGCGGCTGTCGTAGTCACCGTGCTGTATCAATTAAGCAAGGGCATGACCCAGCTGGAACTGGGGCAGTATGCACTGCGCTTAGGACTCTGGTATGTGCTACCTCTGCTGATGACTGCGGTATTGGCGGTATTTGTTCAGGTTCTCAGCCCGAATAAATTTGCCGGTATCGGTATCATGGTGGTGTTCATCATTGCCCAGTTAACCTTAAGTGCAGTCGGCCTGGAGCACAATATGTACTCCTTCTCAGCGTCTCCTGCACACATGTATAGTGATATAAACGGCTATGGCCATTATATCGCACCACAGCTGTGGTACATGTTGTATTGGGGCGGTTTGACACTGGTGCTTGCCGTTCTGGCTTATACATTATGGCGGCGGGGATCTGAGGCGCGACTAAAAGATCGCAGCCAGCACCTGTTAGCTAAACTAGGCTGGTCTGGTGGTAGCATGATCAGCGCTGGTTTACTGGCATTCATCATTGCAGGCACTGTGATTGTGCATAATACCCGGGTGCTTAACGAATTCACGCCGTCTAAACACGCCATGGATCTACGCGCGGAGTACGAAAAAGAACTGCGTCAATACCACGATATAGCTGTGCCCTCGATTACTGCGGTTGACCTGGAAGTTGAACTATTTCCACAACAGCGCAGCGCTGTCGCGGTCGGCGACTATGTTTTAGAAAACCAAAGTGACCAACCTATTGCGCGTGTACTCGTGCAACTTCCGCAACATGGTTCACGCGCCAGTAACACTGAAATACAGGTGGATGGCGCGCACATCGGTGAAGTGGATGCACGCTTCAACACCCAATGGCTTGAATTTGACGAGCCGCTGGCACCCGGTGACGAAACTCGCATGAGCTTCCGGGTGGAGCGCACCAACCAGGGCTTCGTCGACAAAAACGACGACCTGAGTCTGTTGTACAACGGTACCTTCATTAATAACGGTGCTTTGCTGCCAACACTTGGCTATCAAGCCCGGGCCGAGTTACAGGATCGTCACGAGCGGCGTAAGCGCGACTTACCTGCTCGCCACCCGTTACCCGATCTGGACGATGAAGCGCAGAACAGGGTCAATGCCTTCACCGGAGACACTCATTACATTGACTTTAATGTACTAGTATCGACAGAGCTGGGTCAGACCGCTATTGCACCGGGTTACTTAACGGAGCAATGGGACGAGGGCGAGCGTGCCTATTTTCGCTATGCGATGGATGCGCCGATTCTGAACTTCTTTAACCTGATGTCTGCAGATTTAGACGTCACGGAAGATCAGCATGAGGGCGTTGCGATTAGTGTGTATCACCATGTTCGTCATGATATGAACGTGTCACGCATGATTGCCGGGGTAAAGGACTCGCTGGATTATTTCAGCACTCACTTCGGTCCTTATCAGCATCGTCAATTGCGCATTATCGAGTTTCCGTACCGCAGTTTTGCTCAGGCGTTCCCCAATACGGTGCCATTCTCGGAAAATATGGGTTTTGCACTCGACTTGCGTGACGAGGATGATATTGACTTCGCCTATTATGTGACGGCCCATGAGGTTGCCCACCAATGGTTTGCCCATCAAATTACGCCGGGTAATGTACAGGGTGGTCAGGTATTAAGCGAAACCTTATCGCAGTACGCCGCCCTGATGGTGATGGAAAACACCTATGGTGAACAGGCGATGCGTCGCTTCCTTAAGCGTGAACTGGATCGCTACCTTTCAGCACGTAGTTTTGATGTGATTGGTGAGTCACCGCTATATCGGGTAGAAAGCCAGGCCTACATTTATTATCAGAAAGGTTCGCTGGTCATGTACGCCTTGCGCGATTACTTAGGTGAAGAAGCAGTCAATACGGCTCTGCGTAATCTGATTAATGAGTTCCAGTACCAACATTCGCCCTATCCAAACACCCGGGATTTAATCCGCGTGTTACGGGAACAGGCCACTGACGAGCAACAGGTACTGATCACCGACATGTTTGAGCGAATCATACTCTTTGATCTGCAAACCACGGACGCTGAACTGACCGAGCTCGACAATGGCCGCTGGCAACTTAGCCTGACCATTGAAGCGCAGAAGCTGGAAGCAGACTCAATGGGCCAGGAAGAATCAGTCGACTTCACGCAAAGCTTTGATATTGGTGCACTACGTGCGCATCCTGACCAAATCAGCGATGCGGATGATGTGTTGTATCTGCAAAAACACCCCATTTCACAAGGTGAAAACCAGATCGTGATTGAGCTTGATGAGCGTCCTGCTTTTGCCGGGATTGACCCCTTCGTCAAATTAATCAGCCGTGATGTCAGTCAGAACGTGCGTTCGGTGCGTTAGTTAAACGCCCCTACGGCATATCAAAAGGAGGCACCATTCAGTTAAGAGTATTTTGACTGAATGGTGTTTTTTATTATTCTAAGCGGTTAACCAGCGCTGCGCTTGTTGTATATTTGACGGTAATCCACTCTGCCAGTCATCAATCACAGTTTTCGCTTCCTGCCAGGTCCAGCTTTCCCGCTCCAGGAACTGCATTTTTGCGCCTAACCGAACAAAACCAAGAGAACGGCAACCGCCCTTAATTTTATGGGCCTGACGCCGGAATCCACTTTCATCCCGCTGTTCATAAAGTGCCACCAATTCGGCCAGGTATTTGGGCATCAACGTTGCAAAAGTTTCCAGACTCTCAGCGACCCCGTCCTGCCCAATAATATCCAGGTACTGTTCCAATAACGTAAAATCTATATTTTCAGGCTGTTCCTGAGTTGCCATTAAATTTTCTCCTCTCTGTGAATATCCAGCAATCCAAACTCGAGCGAAGCACGTAATAAGGCAGGATAATTGTCTTTTCTTAAATTTACTGGACAAGTCAGTTATAATAGCTCGTCAACATTAATTTTGACACCCATTCAAGAACTCGGAGTAGTAGCTGAATGCCAACCTCAATGCCAGATATAGCCAATCAAACCAGCGCCCAGACTATGGGGAACCTGGATTGGGTTGGTATGAGTAATATTGAAATGCCTTTACTGGTAAGCGTTCCGGGTCAGCCTGACCGTCAGGTCAGTGCTAAAGTAGATGCCTTTGTCAATCTCGGAGATCCGCAAGCTAAAGGCATTCATATGTCGCGCCTCTACCTTGCAGTAGACGAACTTGCCGCTAGCGGCAGCCTTCAGCCATCTCAGATTGATACGCTGCTAAAAAGTTTTATCAGTTCGCACCTGGAACTCAGTCACCAGGCCTTAGTGCGTTTCACTTTCGATTATCACCTGCGTCGTAAATCTCTGGTCAGTAAAAAACAGGGTTGGAAAGCTTATCCGGTAACGCTTCAGGCAATACTGGATGATCAGGGACTGGAAATAGAGTTACAGGTAGAAGTACCTTACTCCTCCACCTGCCCTTGCTCGGCAGCACTGGCTCGGCAGCTGATTCAGGAAGCTTTCGATAAAAAATTCAACGCCGCCAGCGTCAGCAAAGAAGATGTCAGTGCATGGTTAGGTACAACCGATGGCATACCGGCAACGCCCCACAGCCAGCGTTCAGTAGCCGATGTTAAAGTTAAACTGAATACTGGGGCCACCGACCTGCCTATCGAAGATTTGATCGATACGATTGAAGACGCGCTACAGACACCAGTTCAAGCGGCAGTAAAACGTGAAGATGAGCAAGAATTTGCCCGTCTCAACGGTCAGAACTTAATGTTTTGTGAAGATGCAGCCCGTCGTTTACAACATCGCCTGAATCAGGAAAGCCAGTTTCATGATTTCTGGATCCGGGTAAATCACTACGAATCTTTACACGCCCATGATGCCGTCAGCATTACCACTAAAGGCATTAAAGGTGGCTTTCAGGCCCGCTAACATAACCTGATTTAATAAAAGAGCGCTTTTTTAAGCGCTCTTTTTTATTGTTGGCCCCTAATTTGCATTATCTCAGACACAGGTTTTCGTTTTGATTGTTTCAGATGGGGTTGGTTATGGAATTCATGCTCATTGGTTTTATCGTAGTGCTGGTGATTATTGCGATGATGGCATCACGCTTATCCGAGCGCTATGCGCCTTATCCTTATAAAAAACGTCAGGAAAGTTTCTTTTCAGCAACTGAAGAGTCTTTTCTGACCTTGCTTGAACGCGCGTGTGGCGACGAATATCGAATCTTCACAAAAGTACGCCTGGGCGATGTTGTCAGTGTGCGCGAAAAAGGGCTTTCCCGCTCCGCTCAGCGTGATGCACAAAACAAAGTATCCAGCCGCATGCTGGACTATGTTCTCTGCGACCGTTCAAACATGCGAGTGGTAGGGGTTATCGAGCTGGAGCCTATTGAAGCCAACAGCAATCAGGCTAAACGCAACTGGTTCCTTAAGAACTCACTCAATGCCGCGGGTATTCCTTTCCTGCGCTTTAAAGCCAAGCCTGGTTACCGTGCCGATGAATTAGGCCGCTTTATTGATTCCAAGCTGAATCAGTCTGATTTCGTACGTGCAGCAAGTCCTAAGAGCCGCGGTGCGGACGGTCATAATGCTCCTATGGCAGCCTGATGTTCTGCACTGGCTGTTATTCAGCCTGGTAATCTGGGGGGAGCGCTTGCTTCCTCTGCCCTTTTATCTTCATCCATTAAGCATTTTTCATAGTCTGGCAATGCGTATGGCAAAACGTGTACACCCCTCGTGTGCACGCAGTCGCACACAGCAACGCATCTCTGGTTTAATGGCCCCTATGGTACTGATAACCCCCTGGCTGGTCATTGCCGCCCTTATATACTGGCTGTCACCGTCCGACTGGTTATTTGCAGCACTGCTACTCTTTATAAGCCTGCGCACCCATTCTGCTATACGCGACCATACAAGCATCCAACAGGCACTTGAACTGCAACAAAAGCAACTAGCGCGTGAATTTCTGCAACCCTATGTGGCAAGAGATAGCAAACCACTGTCGTTACTCGGCATACGTAAAGCCAGTATCGAATGGCTTCCCCGGTACTGGGTGGAAAGCTGGCTGGGTGTTATATTCTGGTTTCTACTGGCAGGGCCTGTGGTTGCTTTAGGCTATCGGATGCTGATCGACTTACAGCGAGCCTGGCCCGCTAGTCAACAACATTGGCGTGACTTTGCAGCACCCGTTGCAGCCTTCGCTCAGATAGCGAGCTGGCCTGCGTTCTTTCTTTATTGGTTACTATTGGCGCTACGGCAGCTGCTGAGCGGCAAGGTCTTGCCGTGGAGCTTTACCGCACAACGCTGGATCACGGCACCGGAAGGACGTCTGTTACGCGCACTGTCGATGCGGCTGAAATGCCGACTTGGCGGCCCTGTCTTTCTCGATGGTATAAAACGGCAACGCCCCCGCTTTCAATACGGTAATGAACCGGAAAACAAAGAGTTGCAGGCAACACGACGCTTGCTTCTGCATAGCCAGATAACCTGTTGGCTCCTGTTGAGTCCGCTCTTCCTGCTTGGCTTTAGCAGCTTTTAAGTTGCTTCCTGTCAAGTTATAGACAGCGGGGATCGATCCCGCTGCCAGCTTCGTATATAATTGCCACCTTAATAATCCTTGGATTTTTTACCCATGAAAAAATATGATGTCATCGGCCTTGGCAATGCGCTGGTCGACCAGGAGTATAAGGTCACTGATACCTTCCTGGCTGAACAACAAATTGAAAAGAGCATCATGACTCTGCTGGATGAACAGCAACAAAACGAATTGCTGTTGCAATTAGATCAGCAATTCACGCTGGAAAAACGGGCTGGGGGTGGTTCCGCGGCCAATAGTCTGGTGGCTTTAAGCCAGTTTGGCGGACGTGCTTTTTACTGCTGCAAAGTAGCCAACGATGAAGCCGGTAGCTTTTATCGCCATGATTTAGAAACAGCGGGTGTCGACACCTGCCTGCATGAACAGGATAACGATGGCCTGACCGGTAAATGCGTTGTTATGGTCACGCCGGATGCCGAGCGCACCATGTGCACGTATTTGGGTATCACTATCGACTTTTCACTGGACGAACTGGAGTTCAGCAAAGTTGCCGAAGCTGAGTTTCTGTATATTGAAGGCTATCTGGTCACGTCACCTGTTGCTCGTGAAGCGGTTGCCAAAGCTCGCGAACTTGCAACGAATGCCGGTACGCGCATCGCTTTAACCTTTTCTGACTCGTCCATGGTCAAATACTTTAAGGAAGGCCTTGAAGAATTTCTGCACGCCGGCGTCGACCTGCTTTTTTGCAATGAAGAAGAAGCCCTGATGTTTACTGGTGAAGAAGACTTCGACAGTGCGATGCAAGCCTTATTACAATACGCAAAAGAAGTAGTTATTACTCGCGGTCCTGCTGGAGCAGTGATCGGACAGCCCGATAAGCGCGTACAAATACCTGGTTTCAAAGTGAAAGCTATCGACACTAATGGCGCTGGCGATATGTTTGCCGGTGCCTACCTTTATGGCATTACCCAGAACATGACCTCTGCTCAGGCAGGAACACTCGCCAGCCGCTCGGCTGCAGAAATAGTTAGCAATTACGGGCCTCGTCTGGAGACTGCCCAGCAAGAAGCCATTATTAAAGAATTAGGTATGCAGCCTGCGGCTGCCACCACCAACAGTTAAAAGGATATACTATGACCAACGATTATAAAGTAGCTGACATTAACCTTGCCGATTATGGCCGCAAGGAAATAGCCATTGCGGAATCTGAAATGCCGGCACTGATGGCAATTCGTCGTAAATACTCAGACAGCAAACCTCTATCCGGTGCCCGCATTATTGGCTGCATTCACATGACTATCCAGACTGCAGTACTTATCGAGACTCTGCTCGAACTGGGTGCTGAAGTGCGTTGGTCATCGTGTAACATCTTCTCAACTCAGGATCACGCTGCGGCGGCTATGGCGGCAGCTGGTGTTCCAGTGTTTGCCTGGAAAGGTGAAACCGAAGAAGAATACGAATGGTGTCTGGAACAAACCTGCAAAAAAGACGGTGAACTTTGGGACGCTAACATGATCCTGGATGACGGTGGTGATTTAACCATGCTTATCCATGAGCAATTCCCGCAAATGCTGGATAACGTGCACGGTGTTACCGAAGAAACCACAACGGGTGTGCATCGTTTACTGGAAATGCTGCAAAAGAACACACTTCGTGTGCCTGCCATTAACGTGAATGACGCCGTTACTAAGTCAAAAAATGACAACAAATACGGTTGCCGTCACTCACTGAACGATGCCATTAAACGCGCTACCGACCATCTGATGTCCGGCAAGAAAGCATTGGTCGTGGGTTATGGTGACGTCGGTAAAGGATCTGCGGCCAGTCTGCGGCAGGAAGGCATGATCGTTAAGATTACTGAGATTGACCCCATCTGTGCCATGCAGGCCTGTATGGATGGTTATGAGGTGGTTTCTCCTTATATCGGTGGCGTCAACAATGGCGATGGTAGTAATCTCAACACCGACGTACTGGGCAACACTGACCTTATCGTTACCACAACGGGTAACTACAACGTTTGTGACCGCTACATGCTAGCGGCATTAAAGAAAGGCGCGGTAGTTTGTAACATCGGCCACTTTGATAACGAAATTGATACTGCTTATATGCGCAAGAACTGGCGCTGGGACGAAATTAAGCCTCAGGTACATCAAATCTTCCGCTCCGATGCTAAAGAAGATTATCTGTTGCTGTTGTCTGAAGGTCGTCTGGTTAATCTGGGTAACGCAACCGGTCACCCAAGCCGCATCATGGATGGTTCTTTCGCCAACCAGGTACTGGCTCAAATCCACCTGTTTGAGAAAAAGTTTGCTGACTTACCGGAAGGTGAGAAAAATGCGAACCTCAGTGTCGAAGTACTGCCTAAGCAACTGGATGAAGAAGTCGCCCGTTATATGGTAGAAGGTTTTGGTGGCGTAATTACTAAACTTACCAGTGATCAGGCAGACTATATTCACGTTGAAGTCGGCGGTCCATTTAAGACTGACGCATATCGTTATTAATTAAAAGGCGAAACACTGCATGCCGGAAACAACTCCGCGCCTGCACTTTAGACCTATGACGGCGGCGGATTTTGCCGCCGTTATTGTTTTAGCTAATAAAGTGCATGGTGATAATTATCTGACTGAAAGTAGCCTTTCAGACTATTTTACCCGAGGTCTGCAACAGGGGCGGAATTTGCACTGGCTGGGTTTTGCAGATAACCAGCTGGTCGGCCTGCGTCTAACTTTTGCCCCTGGCAACTGGGATATCGATAGTTTTTGTACCCCATCCAGCTGGCCTGTCAGTACCGAACAGATGTGTTATTTCAAATGTGCCGCTATCGATCAGGATTATCAGGGCCTGGGTATTGGCAAAAGCCTGCTGCAGCATTCTGTAGTAGAAGCTTCTGGTTTAGGCTGTCAGGCAGGGCTTGCCCACATCTGGCGGCAAAGTCCGAATAACAGCGCCTTTGCATATTTCAGTCGCTGCGGTGGTGAACTCATTCAGGACCATCCGGATCGCTGGTATCAGGCGTCGGTCGAAGACGGCTATTTTTGTCCGGTATGCGACGGCATCTGCCATTGCATAGCAGCGGAAATGGTATTGCCCTTTAAACGTATTAACCTGGGTTAAGCATGTCCCGGTATCGCAGCTATGATCCGCTGACCGACGCCGGGATAACGTCGGATTATGCCGACCATATCAAAAGTTACTGGAACAGCCTGCCAACCACAGAGTCACCCGCCTGCCCGCCACTTCCAGAAAAAGCACCGCTGGTGATTATTGGCGCGGGTTATACCGGCCTGAATGCCGCTTATCGGCTGGCCAGTTTTTACCAACAGGAAGTTGTTGTACTTGAAGCCGGTGACGTCGGCGCAGGCTGTAGTGGTCGCAATGCCGGATTTGTATTGCCCGGCAGCGGCCGTCTTAGCCTGGGGGATTACCAACAGCGCTATGGTGATGATCTGGCCCGGGCCGTACAAAAAGAATTCCAACGAAGTGTCGAACTGGTTCAGGAACGCATCAGCCAAGACCAAATTGATTGTGACTGGTTACCAGGGCGCTACTTGCGTGTCGCCCACACCCCCAGGCAGGCCTCAAAATTAGCAAAACAGTTTGCCAATAGTCAGGGCTGGTGGCCGCAGCAGTTCCTATCAGAACAGCAACTACGCCAGCAACTGCCTGGAATCAACAAAGGTTACGCCGCTCTCGAGCAAGCTCCCGCAGCCAGCGTGCAACCCAAAGCACTATTGCAGGGCTACGCGAAAGCGGCAAGTCAGGCCGGAGTCCAGATACACACGCGAACGCCGGTTTTAAAGTGGCAATCCACGGTGCAGGGAGAACAATTGCATACACCACGAGGCAGGGTCCTCGCTGAACAAGTGCTGGTGTGCAGCAACGCCTACACCACCTCCTCACTGCTGCCGCAGCTCAGCCGGCGACAACTCCCTGCTTTGTCCAGTGTTATCGTCACACAGCCGCTCACAGAAGCACAGCTGCAAAGCACTGGGTTGAACCAGCGAGATTTGATTATGGACACCCGGGCGCTTAAATATTATTACCGCTTATTGCCCGATAACCGTATGCTGTTTGGCGGACGCGGAGCGGTCAGTGGCCACAATGCCAGACACCCAAGCTACTGCAGGCGCTTGCATCAGGCTCTTATAAAGACCTGGCCTTCATTGCAGGATCTCAGCGTTGCTTATAGCTGGCACGGCTGGGTTAGCGTATCGCTGGATTCAATGCCCAGGGTTTTTAGCTTGAATGACCGTATCCACGCCAGTATGGGCTATTGTGGTGCTGGCATCGCATTTTCGACCCTCGCCGGCCAACGACTGGCTGATAAAGTAATGGGCGAAAAACTACCCGACCTGCCCTTTTACCAAAGTGCCCTGCCCACTTTTCCGCTACCGGGATTTCGGCGAGTCGGCCAGGCACTTTATTATCAATACGCCCGACTGAAAGATCGATATTAATTACAAACACAAAAAAACCCGCGACAGGCGGGTTTTTTTATTCAATACGTCTTAGTCAGTTCGTTCACGAATTGCATTGGCAATTTCAGAATCACCATGACCATTCGCTTCAGCCCAATCCAAGTCGCCGTTACCGTCAAGACTTGAACCTGGTAACTGACTGACAATGAAAGAACCTATATCCTGCGAGTCATTTGCCATAGCAAACTGCAACAGACTCATGCCATTGCATACAATGCCATCGTACACGGAGCGCAGGCGAATACGATCTTCACGCATGCGCTGACGCATACGCATACGGTCGTCACCCTGAACGTAGGTACATAGGTTAAGTGCCAAATCCTGTGCCTGTGCCGGCTGAACTGACGCTACTGAAGCAGCCAGTGCAACTAAACCTGCGGTGATAGTAGTAGTAACTACCTTATACATACTTGCCCCCAATCTTGTATAAAAATCGCTCAAAATAGTACTTTATTCGTACCCATAGTTCAATAACGACATAGCTTTTCTATGTAACCATTTAAAATTAGGCTATTTTTCAAGTAGATAGGCGGAAAAACCTGGTGTTTCAGGATTTTTCTGCGGCTCATCCCTGAGTAATGTACTAACCCATTTGTCTGATACATAGTCAGGAAACCACGTATCGCCCTCAATGTCGAGATCGATTAAGGTAAGATACAGCCGACTTGCGACAGGAAGAAACTGTCGATATATTTCTCCCCCGCCAATCACCATAATCTCTTCTACCTGACCAGCTTCTGCAATCGCTTCATCAATAGAAGTCACACCAGTGACTGAATCAGGCAGCTTCCCCGGATCACGGGTAATCACAATGTTGTGTCGTCCCGGCAGTGCCCGCCCGATAGACTCAAAGGTACGCCGACCCATTATAATCGGCTTACCCCAGGTGATTTCCTTAAAGTACTTGAGCTCCTGCGGCAGATGCCAGGGCATCTGTCCATCTTTGCCTATTACCCGGTTGGCTGCCATCGCAGCCACTAGTGAAATATGCATCAGTAAGCCCTATTCCTTAGTGTAAATAACCTCAACATCATGATCATCGTCATCATCTTCTTCATCGTCATCTGCGTCATTTTCTTGAGCGTTTTCCAGTTCACGATCGTGATAATCATCCCATTTAAACTCGACCATTTCAGGTTCTTCAGCAACCGCTTCGGTTTCTTTAGGCAAGCTCTCCAGATACTGCATAATTTCATATACTAATTGATCGCGGGCATTGCCCTGCAAGGCAGAGATTTCATAGACCGGTCCGGTCCAGTCCAGCGCTTTTACAATCTTCTCGCGTTGCTCTGCAATTTCTTCAGGGCTCAGCAAATCAGTTTTATTAAGTACCAGCCAACGTGGCTTCTCGGCCAGCTTCGGACTGTATTTTTCCAGCTCATGCACAATAACCTGTGCCTGTTCTGCCGGATCTGTCTGATCAAAAGGTGCCAGATCAACCAGGTGCAGCAACAAACCGCAACGTTCCAGATGTTTGAGGAACTGAATGCCCAGACCAGCGCCTTCAGCAGCACCTTCAATCAAACCTGGGATATCGGCAATAACAAAGCTGTGATGAGCCGCAGGGCGCACTACACCTAGGTTAGGTACCAGCGTGGTAAAGGGGTAATCGGCTACTTTAGGTTTAGCTGCAGATACGGAACGGATAAAGGTAGACTTACCTGCATTCGGCAGCCCCAGCAAACCGACATCGGCCAATAGCATCAGCTCAAGCAATAAGGGTCTGATTTCCCCTGGGGTACCGTTGGTTTTCTGACGAGGCGCACGATTGGTACTGCTTTTAAAACGTGTATTACCTAATCCGTGGAAACCACCTTT
Source organism: Aliidiomarina minuta (assembly GCF_003987145.1). Classification (NCBI taxonomy): domain Bacteria; kingdom Pseudomonadati; phylum Pseudomonadota; class Gammaproteobacteria; order Alteromonadales; family Idiomarinaceae; genus Aliidiomarina; species Aliidiomarina minuta. Next base: position 1,505,970 of record NZ_PIPL01000001.1, read on the forward strand.
GGCAACCAGTAAACGCTCGCCATGACGGGTCATATCACCAATTACTTCACCGGTGTCCACATCTTTTGCCCGAGTTCCTATCGGAACTGCAACTTCCAGATCCTGGCCGCGTTTACCGGTGCAATTTTTACTCATTCCGTTCTGTCCGCGCTCGGCGCGGTGAAACCGTTCAAAGCGATAATCAATCAACGTATTCAGGTTTTCATCTGCACGCAGCCAAACGTCACCACCATCCCCGCCGTCGCCACCATCGGGGCCACCTCTGGGTATATACTTTTCCCGACGAAAAGACACACAACCGTTGCCTCCGTCGCCTGCTTCTACCCTAATTTCTGCTTCATCGACGAACTTCATGGCTAACCTGCCTGCACTTCAACTTGAGGCCTACGGCCTCGGAATATTACCAAATACTATAGCGCAAACAAAAAACCCCGCGACAACGCGGGGTTTCATGTTTCGCAATTAACGAGTTACTTATTCAGCAACAACGCTAATGAATTTGCGATTGTTCGGGCCCTTGACGTCAAAAGAAACTTTGCCGCTGGCTTTTGCGAACAAGGTGTGGTCACGACCAACACCAACATTATCCCCAGCGTGGAAACGTGTACCGCGCTGACGAACTAAGATGTTACCTGCTAATACGGATTCGCCGCCATAACGCTTAACACCCAGACGTTTCGACTCTGAGTCACGACCGTTACGGGTTGAACCACCTGCCTTTTTATGTGCCATTTGTCGTTACTCCTTAATTAGGCGCCAAAACCAGTGATTTTTACTTCAGTAAACCACTGACGGTGGCCCATCTGAGTACGTGAATGCTTACGACGACGGAACTTAACAATGTTCACTTTATCGCCGCGACCATGGTTGATAACTTCAGCAGTTACCTTACCACCTTTAATCAAAGGCGCACCAATAGTCACATCATCACCGTTTGACAGCATTAAAACCTGATCAAACTCAACAATATCACCCGTTGCGTTTTCTAACTTCTCCAAGCGTACCACTTGGCCTTCAGAGACACGGTGTTGCTTACCGCCACTTTGGAAAACCGCGTACATAATTTTCTCCACTGCCCCGACAGGGCGCTTAAAACTCAATTCAGGGCGCGAATTTTACGCAAAAAGCTTGCTTTGCGCAAGGGTAAATTGCTAAAAAATCAACCTTTATCAAACTGCTCCCCTGAACACTGGCGAATTCTTAAAGATCCTGTAAAATCTGCGCCTACTGGTGACCTCTGAGACAAATAAATAATGATGGATCTGGCAACGATCAAGAAGCTAAGCGAAGCCGATATGAATGCCGTAGACAAGTTAATCATGGCTCAGTTGCAATCTGATGTCGCACTGATTAACCAGCTTGGTCTTTATATTATCAGTGGTGGTGGTAAACGCCTGCGCCCTCTATTAGCCGTGTTATCTGCTCGTGCGCTGGGCTATCAAGGCAAACATCACCATACCCTGGCCGCAGTAATAGAGTTTATCCATACCTCCACTTTACTGCATGACGACGTGGTTGACGAGTCAAATATGCGGCGAGGCCGGGCTACAGCAAACGCAAAATTTGGCAACGAAGCCAGTGTATTGGTTGGAGATTTTCTTTACTCGCGAGCATTCCAACTGATGGTTTCTATGGAATCCATGCGCGTAATGGACGTATTGGCCGACGCCACTAACGTTATCGCCGAAGGTGAAGTCATGCAGTTAATGAACTGCAACGACCCGGAAACTACTGAAGAACGTTACTTCGCAGTGATTTACAGTAAAACCGCACGCTTGTTCGAGGCAGCAACTCAGCTGGGTGCCGTATTAGCTGGACAGGACCAGGCCACAGAAGAGGCCATGCAAGCCTATGGCAGGCATTTGGGCACTGCTTTTCAACTGGTTGATGACATCCTCGATTATACCGCTGATGCCGATGCTATGGGCAAAGAAGTAGGCGATGATTTAGCTGAAGGCAAACCTACATTACCTCTACTTTACGCCATGTGGCATGGCGGCAAAGAAGAATCCACCGTTATCCGCAATGCCATCGAACATGGTGGTCAACGCGACCGCCTGCCCGAAGTTATGCAAACCATGCAATCAACTGGCGCCATTAAGTACGCTCAGCAAAGAGCTCAACAGGAAACTGATAAAGCGAAAGAAGCTATTCAGGCACTGCCAGAAACAGAATATAAAGCAGCATTACTGGCTCTCGCTGACATAGCCGCAGCTCGTATGGCCTGATGCCAGAGGACTAATTTATAGAACAAAAGTAAAGTATATTAACTAGCCTTTTCGGGTTAATATTTGTCCATATTGTGACAATTAAGATGGATCTGAATGCGCTTTTTACTACTTGTACTAGTACTCCTGTCTGCCAGTTTGCCCAGTGAGGCGTCTAACACTCTGCGCCTGCAGCAGTTATCCGTTCAGGAAGGTCTCTCACAAAATAGTGTGACGCGCATTGTTAAGGACCATGAAGGCTTTCTGTGGGTGGCCACTGAAGGTGGGCTTAACCGCTATGATGGCTATAGTTTTCATCACGTTCCAGGCCCGGGCAATCAATTTCTAGATGCTTATGTAAGCACTATTAATATCACTTCAGACGGTAGTCTCTGGGTTGCACTGCCAAGTCAGGGCGTATTTCAGCTGCCCCCGCAAGGTGACGATTTTATTCTGCATATTGAAGCACGCATGATCGACGACTGGTGGCTTGATGAAGTGATAGCTATTAAGGAGTATCAGAATCAGTTGCTGATCATCAGCGAGTCACACGTGCGCCTTTATGATCCTGAGACACAAGAGGTTCACCAAATCTTTGAACTACAAACCGAAGATGGCAATTTTGAGGATATCATTCGCAGTCATCACCTCATTGATGACATTATTATACTCGCCACTTCAGCTGGTGTAATAGCTCTGACCCCTGAAGATTTTTCGGCTGTTAACCTCTGGCACCTCGACCCGGAAGCCGCGAGTCCGGATATGCTGAACACTAAGGCTTTCGCTCAATTTGAACAGCGACTATTTGTGGCTACCGTACAGGGTCTCTACTCCTGGCAACTGGATACACTAACCACCTATATAACTGAGCAGGATCAGCTGCCACCAGCACAGATGCATGAGAGCCAGATGAATATCTGGGATTTACATGCAACCGACAACAGCTTATATATGGCTACCCATCAAGGGCTATATGAATATCGCGCAAGCTGGCAAACCCCCGAACAGCTGCTGCGTTTCAGCGACGCTAACCTGAACCTTTTCGACAACAGCATTCGCACTTTTTATTATGACAGTAATCAGCAATTCTGGTTGGGCACTGCCATTAACGGACTCTTCCACTGGCAACCTGCCTCGCAAAATTTCACTAGTCTGGTGCGCGGAATAGCTCCCGTTGAAGAGCTTTCTCATAATGTGGTCTGGGCCCTGGCCGAGGATATAGATAACCGTTTATGGATAGGTACCCAAAACGGCCTTAACATGCTGACTCCTGACAATCAGCTACAAACCTACCTTGAGTCTGATGACGAATACTCGATGTTCACCAGCGGTACAATCTTTGATATTTTCCCCGATCCGCAAGTAGCGGATAAGTTATGGCTTTATCTTGCGGGTGAAATTGTTCAGTTTGACGCCGAATCGGGTGATATAGAAAAAGTACCCACCAGCGATACCGAGTCCACCGAGATTATGGCGGATTTTGGCTGGGGATACCGTTTACTGGAGGACCATAAAATATGGTTCTTCATCACCGACGGATTAGTCAGCTATGACATCCAGACTGGCCAGGCCAAGATATATAAGGACACACAGGACGATGGCTTTAATGCACTGAATGCATACCATATATTGGGAACCCGGCAAGGTCACCCTGACCAGATCCTGCTCGGGTTAGCCAGCGAACTCTGGATCTTCGATACAAGGGACAGTACCTTTGAAAAAGTTTATCAACATGAACCTTATCAGCTGTATTCCTATATAGCACCGGAAAGCCATCTGGTTGATCAGGATAATAAACTTTGGATTACTATGGAAGGCGCGGGTATCGCCGTACTGGACAATGACACTCTGGAGTTTAAATTTCGCTTACAAACTACCGATGGTCTGCCTACCAATGCCGTCTATTCGGCACAGCCAGGTCTCGACGGGGAAATCTGGTTCAGTTCTCACAGTGGTCTCCTGCGTGTAAACCCAGTTACCCTGCATGTTGAACAATTTACATATCAGGACGGCATTAGTGGCAATGAATTTAATGCACGAGCCACAGGCCTTTTTGACGACGGTGTTATTGCTTATGGCGGCATGCGCGGCGTTACTATGTTTCACCCGGATAACTTTCAGCGCAGCCCTCAGCCCCCCAAAGTTAGCATTACCGATGTCGACAGGCTAACCAGCAGGGAACGGCTCAATTTACCTTTACGCAACCTGAATCAACAGCGTATTCATCTCGATTACGATGAGAATAATCTGCGCGTGCACGTTTCCACCCTGCAATATGACCGGCAACATCGGGTCCAATACGATTATCATCTCTCTGGTCCCACTACTTTTTCAGTACTGGAAACCACAGACAGATACGTGACTTTTCCGCGCCTCCAACCCGGTTCTTATCAACTTACCGTGAATGCTTATGATAGCCGCAGCGGCGTCCGTGGTGAATCCGCAATCCTTTATATTGAAGTTGGTTACCATCCGTTTTTTTCACCACTCGCTATTAGTTTATATGTACTCTCTGTACTTCTGATCGCCGCCTTCCTGATATATTACCGCTACCAGCAACACCAGCAGGTAATACGTAATAAAAAACGCGCAGAGGCCAGTGAAGAGCGTTTGCAGCTGGCGTTGAGCATTACCGGCAGCGGAGTCTGGGACTGGCACCAGGAAGAAAACCAATTATATGAAAATCGAATCCGTCAGGAACTGGGACATACCGTTTTTCGGGAACCGCTGTCCATTGACGATCATCTGCAACTAATCCACCCACAGGATCAGAAGCTATTTGAACAGCGCTGGACACAACTGATAAAAGGCACTGCAGAAAACTTCGCTTGCACTTACCGTATGCGCCACCAGGACGGGGGCTGGTTATGGTTTACCGATCTTGGCAAAGTATCCGGCCGCAACCAAAGTGGTATTCCCAAGCGAATTACTGGCACCTTTCAAAACATTACCGAAGCCAGGGCCAACCGGGAAAAAGCATTGCTCTTCGGCAAAGCGTTCGAACAAACCATGGACTGGGTCCTGCTACTCAATGCAGATTTTCTCCCGTTAACGGCAAATAAAGCATTCTGTAACGCTGTCGCGATTGAGGACATGGAAAACATTAAAGACTATGACTTTACCCGCATGAGCAAGCAACGGCTGCGCAATTACCGGAACATTCTCAATACGTTAAAGCCCGGTGAGCAATGGCGTGGGGAGGATGTTATTCAATTAGGTGACCAACAGGAAACTCCGGTGCTGATGAATATTAGTGCAGTACTGGATAATAATGATCAGGGAATGTTTTATGTTGTTGTAATAACCAACATAAGTGCTCAAAAAGAAGCAGAAAAACAACTTCGTAAACTCGCCAATTATGACTCCTTAACCGGATTAGCAAACCGTACTTTATTGCACGATCGGGTATTTAGCATTATTCAGGATGACTCTCTGCAAAAACAAAGATTTGGAGTTATCTTCATTGACTTAGACCGATTTAAGCAGGTCAATGACTCGCTCGGTCATAGCGTCGGTGACGAGTTACTCTGTATTATAGCAAGCCGTCTTAGCACCTATTTGAGCGAACAGGATACCGTCGCTCGCCTCGGAGGCGACGAATTCATTGTTCTATTGAGAGATGTCAGCAATCCAGAAAAGGTAGAGCAAACCGCACGAAGCATTATCGACACTATTAATGAACCTGTATTATTACAACAACACCATATACGTACCTCACCTAGCCTGGGCATAGCCCTGTATCCCGAGCATGGTATTAACACTGATGAACTGTTAAAACACGCCGATGTGGCTATGTATCACGCCAAAGGGTCAGGCCGTAATTGTTACCGTATTTTCGAGCAAGAGATGGATATTAAGGTTCGCGAACGTCTGGCTCTTGAAACTGAACTAAAGCATGCGGCCAGCCATCATCAGCTGCTCAATTATTATCAACCCATTATCGCAGCTGATAGTAACCATACGGTAGGCGTAGAGCTCCTCCTGCGCTGGCAACACAAAGAAACTTTCATAGACCCAGATAAGTTTATTCCTATCGCCGAAGATCTCGGTATTATCATTTATATGACCAATCAGGCTATGCAACAAGGGCTGGCTGATTTAGTTGAGATGCGCCGCATACAACCTGACCTTTACTTATCCGTTAACCTTTCGGTCAGTCATCTTGACTATCCGCATCTGCCTGCTCAGGTCGAACAACTGCTGGCCGAGTACCAGCTACCAGCCAGTGCGCTACGCTTCGAAATAACCGAAGGAATTCTGATTGAAGAAACCGTGCGCGCGGGTTCGGTTATGCGCGAATTGCGCGACCTGGGTATTCATCTGCTACTTGATGATTTTGGTACTGGTTATTCTTCCCTGCGTTATGTGAAAGAGTTCCCGGTTGGCATTATAAAAATAGATCGCAGCTTCACGCAGGACATAGGTATCGATACTTCCAATGAAGCAATTATTGATTCTATTCTCGCTATGGCTCGCAATCTGGACAAAACCTGTATTGCGGAAGGTGTGGAAAGCGAAGCGCAAAAACGCTGGCTGTTAGCACGTCATTGCAACCTGATGCAGGGGTTCTTATTTGCCAGGCCTATGCCGCTAAACGAGCTCCTCGAATGGTTTCCCAGGCACTAAAAAAGGCTCCCTTGGGAGCCTTTTTTAAGTCTCAACACGCACTTACTTATTTGCGAATTCGATACCTGTCTGAATATCGCCTTTCAGGCCATCCAGCATATCCGCTTTAGCTTTCGTTTCAAAATCACTAAGCTCGCCGTATGGTAGTATTTCAAGGATACCATCAGTACCTAGTCTAACTGCTTGGGCAAAAAACTGGGCATCGCTACCATCGCCTTCTACGTAAGCATATTCAGTAACTTCTTCACCCTGCTTCGCTTTTGCCAGTGACAGGCAAAAACGCGCTGCGGCCTGGCCCATAGAAAGGGTTGCAGAACCTCCACCAGCTTTAGCTTCAACAACTTCAGTACCGGCATTCTGGATACGATGAGTCAGTTGCTTAATTTCATCATCGCTAAACTGAATACCCGGTACCTGAGACAATAATGGCAGAATAGTAGTGCCACTGTGACCGCCAATAACTGGCACATGAACATTCTCTGGATTAAGGCCTTTCAATTCAGCTACAAAAGTTTCCGCACGAATAACATCCAATGTAGTGACACCGAATAGCTTGTTCTTGTCGTACACACCTTTTTGCTTCAGCACTTCAGCCGCAATAGCGACCGTGGTATTTACTGGGTTAGTGATAATACCTACACAGGCTTTCGGGCAATTGTCAGCAACTGCTTCCACCAGGTTTTTAATAATGCCCGCGTTCATATTGAACAGATCTGAGCGGTCCATACCCGGTTTACGAGGAACACCGGCTGGAATAAGTACAATGTCAGCACCTTTCAGCGCGACATCTAAATCATCCTGACCATAGCCTTTCACATCAACAGCGGTCGGTATATGGCTTAGATCAACAGCCACACCTGGGGTTACTGGTGCGATATCGAATAATGACAACTCGGTACCCGCTGGCAACTGAGTTTTTAACAATAAAGATAATGCCTGGCCAATACCACCGGCGGCGCCTAACACTGCTACTTTCATGATGTACTCCATTTAACTCGGGGTTAAGAGGGCTAAAACCATACTGGATCATGCGTTAAAAGACAACCGAATTAGGCACTTTACTGGGCCTTTCAGCGCAGTTCAGGTATGCTTGAACATAAAGCATAACGAGACCTGAACATATGGCAAACGCACAACAGGAAAGTTTAGTAGAACATTTTAAGGCCCTGCTTAAAGAAGAGCGTTACGGTTCACAAACTGCAATTGTAGATGCTCTCAAAGCACAGGGTTTTCAAAATATAAGTCAGTCCAAAGTTTCACGACTGCTCAGTAAATACGGTGCGGTGCGAACCCGCAATGCACGGCAGGAAATGGTTTATTGCCTGCCTGCCGAACTTGGTGTTCCGTCAGCAAAAAGCCCGGTGCGTCAACTGGTTCTGGAAATCGAACATAACGACGTGATGGTCATTATCCGCACCTCTCCTGGCGCTGCTCAGTTGATCGCCCGCTTACTCGACTCAGTAGGCCGTAAAGAAGGAGTTCTGGGAACTATTGCAGGCGATGATACGATTTTCATTGCGCCGATCAAAGTGGCGAATATTGACTTTACCCTGGCAAAGATCAAAGCTCTGTTTGAGCGGGTGTAGTTTGTTCTGTTTGTTCTGAAGTGCGCTTAAACCAGTTCAGCGGTGGCGCAAAGAATGCCGCGTTGAGGTTGCTTTGCATATAATCCAGTAGAGGGTCACAATAACCGTCCCGATCCGGCACAAAACGCCGCTTCAGCCACTTTTGCATCGCTGCCGGGCTACGGCTCCATAACAGATCCAACTGCCGCTGATTGCGCATGTCGGCTGCAGGCAACTGTTGCCAGACCAGTACCGGGTTACCCGGATCGCTCAATGCCAGTGAAGCCTTGCGAGCATGCCCTGGCTGATCTCCAGGCCAGAATTTACCGCTCACTTTTTCACGCCCCATAATCTGCCGCTGTTTTTCCACCGTTAATGCCTGCCAGGCTTTAATATCCAGCTCATACTGCTGCAAATACAGGTAACTCCCCTGCGCCAGCAACTCATCGTCTTCATCATTTAACAAAGCGACTTCGCGACGCAAGCGCCCATGAGGGTTGTCCGGTACACAGGGAAAACCAAACAGATTACGGTTATCCAGGTAGTGAAACAGGGGTTGCTCATGTTGTAACCAGACATCCGGAGCCAACCACTCCAGCAGCACCCGGCCAGCAAAATAATTGCAATCGGCACGGTCAGAACGCAACACAATAACCATATCAAAATCAGTGGCCTGCAGCACATAGTGGCTGTCTGCTATTTCTGGAAATGTGGCCAGCTGACGAGGTCGGTGAGCTGGCCATAACTGATTCCAGCATTCAGTGCCAAAAGCCATGACTACACTGAGCAAAGCTTCCGAAAAACGCTGGTCTAAATTAGTTACCAGTTCAGGAAAACCACTGAGTTTTTCGCGTAGCGAATCCAGCTGCCCGGGTTTACTGTTCAATAATAAAACCAGCCCATGCAGGCTGGTTTCAGCACAGATCCCGGTTTGCGGTTTGTTAATAACCGGCCGCATGCCCGTCTTTGCGACTTTCTGATGCACCGTAGTAAACACCTTCTTCATGATCCTTCATGATCGCCTGATAACCGCCATAAGGTCCTACAGCTTCCTGTAAGCGGTGGCCCATTTTAGTTAATTCACGACGAGTATAATCAGAGAAACCATTCTCCAGACTTAACACACCACCGTCGTCCATAATTTCACCAGTCGGCTGACTAGACCCCGAATGCAATATACGTGGAGCGTCACCAGCTTCCTGCAGGTTCATGTCAAAATCAATCATATTGATCAGGATCTGCGCATGCATCTGTGGCTGCGTACCGCCACCCATAACGCCATAACTCATATAAGGTTTGCCGTCTTTGGTGACGAACGCAGGAATAATAGTATGAAACGGGCGTTTGCCTGGTTCATACACGTTCATATGGTCAGTATCCAGCGCAAATAACTCAGCACGGTTTTGGATCACAAAACCCAGACCTTCTGGTGTAATACCTGAACCCATACCGCGGTAGTTACTCTGAATCAAGGACACCATATTGCCGTCTTTGTCCGCAACGGTCAGATAAATAGTATCGCCATTCATCGGAGGGTTACCCGGTTCATAAGCGCGGCCGGCACGCTCACTGTCAATCAACTGAGCCCGCTCGCTGGCATATTCTTTTGAAATTAACCAGTCCACCGGAATGTCGTTAAAATCCGTATCGGAGTAAAACTTGGCCCGGTCTTCAAAGGCCAGCTTTTTAGCTTCAGTAAAATGATGCACGTACTCAGGACTGTCAAAGCCCATTTCTGCGATATCATAACCTTCCAGAATATTGAGAATTTGCAGCGCGGCTATGCCCTGAGTATTCGGTGGTAATTCCCACAGGTCATATCCCCGGTAATTGGTGGAAACCGGATCCACCCACTCCGACTCATGCGCAGCCATATCGTCATAACTCAGAAAACCGCCATGTTCCTGTACGAAATCCCCCAGAGTCCGGGCAATATCGCCTTTGTAGAAAGCGTCCCGACCACCACTGGCGATTTGCCGGTAGGTGTTAGCTAAATCAGGGTTCTTAAACATCTCGCCTTTTCGCGGTGTGCGGCCTTCTTTCATAAAGACCTCAGCAAATCCCGGATAGTCCTTAAGCACCTCGGCGTTACGCTCAAAGTAATAAGCAATCACTTCAGTGACCGGAAAACCTTGTTCGGCATAATCGATTGAAGGTTTAAGAATATCTTCCATCGACAGCTTGCCAAATTTCTCATGCATCTCAAACCAGCCATCTACAGCACCAGGCACGGACAGCGGCAAAACTCCGCGCTGTGGAATGCTTTCATAACCGTTTTCAATAAAATAATCTAATGTCAGGCTCTGCGGTGAACGTCCTGATGCATTGATACCATGCAGAGATTCAGACTCAGCATCCCAGACAATAGCGTAAAGGTCACCACCGATGCCGTTTCCAGTTGGCTCCACCAATCCCAGCAGGGCATTGGCTGCAATCGCAGCATCTACAGCACTACCACCTGCCTGCATAACGTCGAGGGCTACTTGTGTCGCTAGGGGCTGGCTTGTTGCAGCCATGGCATTCGGCGCTATGACTTCAGAGCGCGAAGCAAAATGATGACCAGTAATACGGTCATAGGCGGCCGCCTGACCAGCAAAAAAGGTACAGCCAGCAACTGCCAGCGTTGTAATAAGTGCTTTCATGAATTCTCCCGTTGCGAGTCCTGTACTTTACGTATCTGTTTACGCATTCCAGTGACTCCTTTATTACCGTGATAACGCCCTTTTTCAATATGCCGTATGCGGTAAACACCTGGCACCTCAACTGGCACACCATGAGTTCCCAGCAGCCAGCGAAAGGTGCGGTCTTCAAAGGTCTTCTTCCAGCGGTCCGTAGGTCGCTGATAAGCACTGACGTCTTTACAATACCCCATATCACGACAAATATCGCCATGCACTATCTGATACGCACCTACCGCACGTTCCAAAGTTCTGAGCTTAAAGTCCTCGACATTAACCGAAACCACTTTTGGTTCTTTACTGGGTTTGAGCATAGGGCTATCGTTGCTTAGTAGCGGCGTAATACGTTCCTGCTGGGGAAATACCAGAAAATCATCCCGCCCCTGTAATGACTGTCCCAGGCCGTCCAGACAACCATCACCAAAGACTAAATCGCAATCGGCGAACCACACCCAATCTGCTTCGGTATTTAAAGCCACCTGGTTTCTGCCAATGGCACGGCGAAATAAATCAGGGGCCGGAATCTGCTGCCAGTTCCAGCGCACATTGGGGACTTTCTTAGTTGCGAAAAAGTCCAGTAACTGCACCGTGGCTTCATCTTCGGCCGCGTGAAACACCGTCATAATCACTTCCACATTCTGCGGCGGGTTATTCACCAGCGAGCTCAGCTGATAGGCGTGTAAATGCGAATAACGCCAGCAGTGACTGACTATTTCAATTCTCAGTTTACCTTCTTTGCCCGAAACACTCGCGGGGGGCTTCGCATAAAATGCTCGCAAAGGCAGTAACTTACTTACTGCAAGCCGTAGCGCCAGCTCCTGAATACCCTGATACCACGGTGTCTGCACCTCAAATGTAAGATTATCTGACATTCTTATTTCTCTTTATTGTCGGTTTCAGATAAAGCGCCTTACAGGCGCCAGCTCGGCGTGGGTACTATGCCTTTGACATCAATAATCAATGACTCGCCGCGGCACATCTTCTGGTAATCCGCATCGCCGTAAGTTTTATACTCATCGTGAGCAACGGCAACAATCACCGCATCATATTCACCTGGGCATTGCATCGGGTCATCACAAATACCAAAGCTTGAAAATTTTTCCAGTTCACTGTTTTCCACGCCGGGGTCATGCACATCAACCTGCACACCAAAGTCACGCAATTCGCTGATAATATCCACCACTTTCGTATTGCGAATGTCCGGGCAATTTTCTTTAAACGAGAAGCCCAGAATCAGCACACGAGAGCCTTTAATAAGAATGCTCTGTGCAATCATTTTGCGGATAGTCTGCTCGGCAACGTATTTGCCCATACCGTTATTTATTAATCGCGACGACAAAATGAGGTTTGGTTTATAACCCAGCTCTTCCGCTTTAAAAGTCAGATAATACGGATCCACTCCAATACAGTGTCCGCCGACCAGTCCTGGGAACAGCTTGATAAAGTTCCACTTAGTCGCTGCCGCGTCTATCACTTCACGTGTATCAATGCCCATCTGGTTAAAAATAAGCGCAAGCTCGTTAATTAAAGCAATATTAACGTCCCGTTGGGTGTTTTCGACTACCTTTGCCGCCTCAGCCACCCGAATGCTTGATGCCAGGTGAGTGCCGCCAGTGACAACAGATGCATAGAGCTTGTCCACCCGCTGAGCCACCTCAGGGGTCGAGCCTGAAGTCACTTTCATAATGGTTTTAAACGTATTGGTTTTATCGCCTGGGTTAATCCGCTCTGGTGAATACCCACAGTGAAAATCCTGGTTAAAGATCAGGCCAGAAACACCTTCCAGTTCAGGTACGCAAATTTCTTCCGTTACTCCGGGGTAGACGGTGGACTCATAAATAGCCAGGTCGCCAGGCTGTAACACCTGGCCTACCGCTCTTGAAGAAAGAATAAGAGGCTGTAAGTCCGGTCGATTAGCTGAATCAATCGGGGTAGGCACGGTAATAATATAAATCGTACAATCCCGCGCATCTTCAATATCAGCACTGTAACTAATGTTTTCAGCCACGCTCTGCAATTGCTCAGCAGAAACCTCATGAGTCAGGTCATAACCTTTACCCAGCTCTTCAATACGCTGCTGGTTAACATCAAAACCGACGACCTTATATTGCTCTGCAAAAGCAACTGCAAGCGGCAGGCCTACATAGCCTAGCCCTACCACACAAATCTTATCTGCCACTTGTCTACCTCACACTGCTGGCTAAAAAATAAAAAGCCCCCTAATGCTAATGCATCAGGGGGCTTTATACATCCTTTTCACACTAATTCTGCATAATATCGGGCCGAATCAGGGGCCACCGGCTAAAAGCCTGAATCAGACCTGACTCTGCTGCACGTCCATAGCGTTGAATAAATTGAAGAGGCCACCCAAACGAGAGTCGTCAGCACTTCCGGTTTCAACCTGTTCCTGTAGCATATTCATTAGATTCTGGGGTTGGTCTGAACCACTCGTTAGCGAAGCAACAGACTTCTGCCCTTCCTCAAATAAAGAGGTTAACTCTTCGGCTTCAAGCTCAGAAATCATCCCATTGCCTCTGAGTTCATCACGCAATTCTGCAAAATCTGACTCAGTCAGATTCTGAACATCGAAACGCTGTCCCAGACTTTTTTCGGCATCAGCCATTTGCTGCGCCTGAGGGCTTATCTGCGCCATCGTCTGCGGTGGAATGGGTTGCGGCTGCACTGGCTGCTGCTTTTCCGACTTATCTTCCTTATCAATCCGCTGATTTTGCGGGGCGGCTACGCCTGACAGGGCTGTCAGATCCATAATTGCCTCCAAAATTGGTTGCAGTGTATGTAAATACCTGCCGACGACAGGCTCAAAATTAACCTTGCAAAGACCGATCCGGAAATTAAGAACCCAGATCCAGCCCTTGTGCAGCCTGATATTCACAAATATATAGTGCAGCACTAAAAATAAAAAAACCGGCAACCAAGTGCCGGTTTTGTCACTGTTTCCGTTAAAGCTTACAGAGCAAGGTTAATTGCCCGTAAGTTTATCAGGCAACGTTAATAGTCGGGATAATGCTCAACTTGGCATTATCTTCCGCTTTTTTGAACTCTGGCATTTGGTCAAAGTTCAGGTACTTATACACTTCGCCAGCCATAGCGTCGATGTTCTGTGCATACTCCATGTACTCTTCACGAGTCGGGATTTTGCCCAGAATAGCACCAACCGCCGAAAGCTCGGCTGAGGCCAGGTACACATTGGCACCGTCACCTAAACGGTTGGGGAAGTTACGGGTTGAAGTAGAAAGTACGGTAGCACCGGCTTCCACCCGTGCCTGGTTACCCATACACAATGAACAGCCTGGCATTTCCGTGCGCACGCCGTTGCGACCATAGATGTTGTAGTAACCTTCTTCCATCAGCTGTGCTTCGTCCATCTTAGTCGGAGGTGCGATCCACAGCTGAGTTTTCAACGCTTCAGTATTCTGTTCCAGCAATTTACCTGCAGCGCGGAAGTGACCAATGTTAGTCATACAAGAACCAATGAATACCTCATCTACTTTGTTACCCGCTACTTCAGACAATGTTTTCGCATCATCCGGGTCATTCGGGCAGCACAGGATAGGTTCTTTGATTTCATTCAGGTCAATTTCTACCACTTCTGCGTATTCAGCATCCGCATCCGCGCTCATCAACTCAGGGTTCGCCAGCCATTCTTCCATCTTACGGGCACGACGCTCCAGGGTACGCTGATCGCCGTAACCTTCGCTGATCATCCAACGCAACATGGTCACGTTAGAACGCAAGTATTCAGCCACTGAATCTTCGGACATCTTAATGGTACAGCCAGCCGCTGAACGCTCAGCAGAAGCGTCTGACAATTCAAACGCCTGCTCAACAGTCAGGTTATCCAGGCCTTCAATTTCCAGAATACGGCCAGAGAATGCATTTTTCTTACCGCGTTTCTCTACGGTTAGCAGACCCTGTTTAATGCCGTACAAAGGAATGGCATGTACTAAGTCACGTAAAGTCACACCCGGCTGCATTTTACCTTTAAAACGCACCAGTACTGACTCAGGCATATCCAGTGGCATAACACCAGTAGCTGCGGCGAAAGCAACCAGGCCTGAACCGGCAGGGAAAGAAATACCCAGTGGGAAACGAGTATGCGAATCACCGCCGGTACCTACGGTATCAGGCAGTAGCATACGGTTCAGCCAGCTGTGGATAATGCCGTCACCTGGACGCAGTGAAACACCGCCACGGTTCATAATGAAGTCCGGCAGCGTGTGCTGAGTATCGATATCAACAGGCTTAGGGTAGGCCGCAGTATGGCAGAACGACTGCATCACCAGGTCTGAATTGAAGCCCAGGCAAGCCAGATCTTTCAGTTCATCACGGGTCATAGGTCCTGTAGTATCCTGAGAACCTACGGTGGTCATTTTAGGCTCGCAATAGGTACCTGGGCGAACGCCATCGATACCACAAGCTTTACCGACCATCTTCTGCGCCAGTGTATAACCTTTAGTGCTATCACCAGGCTGCTCAGGAACACGGAACAAGTCTGAGTGGCCAGAGTTCAGGGACTCACGTGCTTTAGTTGTCAGACCGCGTCCGATAATCAGGTTAATACGGCCACCGGCACGTACTTCATCCAGAATTACTTCAGAAGCGAACTTGTATTCGGCAATGACTTCACCCTGCTCGTTTTCAATTTTACCGGCATACGGGTAAATATGAATCACGTCGCCTGTGTTCATTTGATCAACATCGGCTTCAAAGACCAGGGTACCGGTGTCTTTCATAGTATTGAAGAAAATAGGAGCGACCTTGCTACCAATGCAGATACCGCCGGTACGTTTGTTCGGCGTGCCTGGCATGTCTTCACCGATATTCCACAATACCGAGTTGGTCGCTGACTTACGTGAAGAGCCCGTGCCTACTACGTCGCCTACAAAAGCAACCGGATGGCCTTTTTCTTTCAGTTCTTTGATTTGCTCTTCAGCGTTAGTTACGCCTTCACGTGGCATTTTGTACATGGCTTTAGCATGTAATGGAATATCAGGGCGTGACCAGGCATCCGGAGCTGGCGATAAATCGTCAGTGTTGGTTTCACCTGGTACTTTAAATACGCTGGCAGTAATTTTGTCTGCAAGTTTAGGGCGACTGGTAAACCATTCGGCTTCAGCCCAACTTTCTACAACTGCTTTAGCAACTGCATTGCCCTTTTTCATTTTTTCTTCCACATCGTGGAAAGCGTCGAACATCAGAATAGTCTGTTTCAGTTCTTCACCCGCTAATTCAGCCAGCTCACTGTCGTCAAGTAAGTCAACCAAAGTCACGATGTTGTAACCGCCGTGCATATTGCCTAACAACTTAACCGCTTGCTGACGGCTAATAATAGGCGAACTGTCTTCGTTTTTAACAATAGCAGCCAGGAAACCCGCTTTCACATAAGCCGCTTCATCGACGCCCGGTGGTACACGTTCGCTGAATAATTCAAACAGGAAGTCTTCTTCGCCTGCCGGTGGATTCTTAAGCAGCTCAACTAACTCGGTAACCTGCTCTGGGTTAAGTGGCTTTGGTGGGATGCCTTCTGCTGCGCGCTCGGCAACATGTTCACGATACTGTTTTAACACTACTGCTTCCTCTTAATATGGACCCGCCGCAGAAAAGCGGCCAGTCATTGGAAAAACAGCTGCATTATACGGGATTTAGCAGTCAATTTGAATTTAGCTCGCGTTTTAAACAACCATGTCGGCCATTCATGGTATTTATAGCTGATGTACGCTCAACAATATAATGCCCCGATTAAACCGGGATGGCAGAAATATGACGATACAGATTAAGGGCGCGTTCCACTACTGTATAACCCTGAGTCTGCGCACTGAGTGATGACCAGTTTGGTGTGCCGCCAGTACGTGACCACTCGGCGTTGCGGCGGGCGTCACTGACTTCACGACTTTGCGCTGGAGTAGACTCCACTGTGGCCGCATTTGCATTAGCGGAAGAGGCTACTTCCGTGCCTTTATCAGCGAATTCGCGTCCAGCTTCCTGCGCCAGCTTCTCTTCTTTCAGCTGCTCAGGATCAAACTGTTTTTTATTACCCTCACCCGACTGTTGCTGCGACTGGGTATTGGCACTTTGTACCTTAGGGGGAGTCACTGACGGGTTAAAAGGAATATTTACATCCACGTTCGGGCACCTGTTTATTATGAGTAGTGATAGCGTCTTCTTCAAAGGTTAAAGCAAAGCGCATGCCAGGTTACTGTAGCTGTTGATGTTTTTCTTTATCAAAGTGCGCAAAAAACTGCCACAAGCCTTCACCCGCAGGTCCCAGCACCGTACCCGCCAGTTTTACCAAGTGTACTTCGGCGCTCATACGATCCATAAAACCCGGTATATCCAGCTCCACCAAAGTACCGGCAGCGATATCGGCGGCAATCAGTTGCCGTGGCACTATGCCCCACCCCATACCTGCTTTAAGAAACAGAATTAACGTCTGCACATCATTAACCCGAATACGTGACTGACCGCTAATACGGAATATTTGCTCCGGGTTTATGCCCATGTCCATATGGCGAGGCAAAATATAAGGTAAGTCGGTCAGGTCCTGGCGCTCTGTGGGTAGGCCCCGGCTGGCAATCATGCAATCAGCCATGACCACCACTAATTCGAAGTTCTGTACAAATAAGCTTTCAAAATCAGCGCGTTGCTGGAATACCGGCAGCCAGGGCGTTAACGCCAGTTCTGCCTGTTTTTCCTGCACCTGTTTCAGGGCACCTAATTGTGAATAGCCGCTGATTAGCAACTCAGTAGTAGGATAAGATTCCTGCACCTGGCGCAGCCCCTGCAACAGAACTCCAGCATCACAAGTGTAATCATAAGCCACCTGCAATCTCGGCTCAGCGCCAGAGCGCAGCTGCGAGGTTAGAGATTCCAGCCGCGAATGCTGACGCAGAAGCTCATGACTATGACGCATAAATTGCTCACCCTGGCCAGTCAGGGAAAGCCGATAACCACTGCGCTCAAGAATAGCGAAACCTAAATCCTGCTCCAGCTTATTCAAGGTCATACTCAACGCAGAAGGAGTGCGGTAGAGCTTAGCTGAAGCCGCCTGCAAACTACCTTCTTCAATTACCGCCTGCAAAACCTGCAGCTGCCATATAGTCATCCATAAAACCTTAATAAGTTACTTAATTTTATTCAATATTACTTTAATTATTTATGTTCTACACTAGGCTCATACTATACTGCGGCTACTCTTTTATTTCATGAGGATTATCATGTTGTTACGACTTACCCTTAGCCTGTTTGCCGGCCTTCTGCTGGCCACGGGCTGCTCACCGGTCGAAGAAGTTGACGGCGATCCAGCTCCTCGTCCTGTCAACTTGCTGACTGTAGCAGATGATAGCAGCAGCCAGATTCGCCGTTTCCCCGCGGTAGTAGAAGCAACGCAAACCGCAGAACTGGCTTTTCGGGTAGGCGGTGAGGTGGATACCCTGCCTTTTCGCCCGGGCCAATCGGTCGATGCCGGAGAGCTAGTCGCGGCTTTAGATGCCCAGGACTATGAGCTGGCGGTGGAACAGGCCTCGGCTCGTGCTGAGTTACTGGACGCGCAACACCGTCGAAATCAACGTATGAAGCAGCAGGATCTGATCTCTCCAGCTGAATTCGATCAGTCGCAGGCTGATTTACGTATCGCTGAAGCAGAACTGAACCGGGCTCAGACAAATCTTGAATATACCCGCCTGAAAGCACCTTTCGCAGGTGTGGTCGCTAGTCTGCATGTTGAAAAACACGAAAATGTATCACCCCAGCAACCCATTCTAACCTTGCAGGTAGACAACTTGATCGACGTCAGTATTCAAGTGCCTGAGCGATTGTTTGCCCGAGTGCGTCGTGACCTGGACTATCAGCCTGATGTGCTCTTTGACGGCTTACCCGGGCAGTTTTTTAAAGCCAGTATTCGCGAATGGGATCGGGTTGCTGATCCTGCCACAAACACCTATCGGGTCGTCTTCAGTTTACCGGCCCCTGCTAACGTCAATATTTTACCCGGCATGACCGCTACCGTTTTAATTGATGCTCACCTGATGACGCAGGATATCCAGAGCTCCTTGCTCGTGCCCGCCTCTGCCGTTTTTGCACCCGATGACAAACCACTGCAACCCGGCATCGCCTATGTCTGGCTGTACCACAGTGACAATGACGATGATGGCCATGTAAAACTGCATCCAATACGTATTGGCGACATGACCAACGACGGCCTGCAGGTTATCGAAGGCCTGCAACCAGGTGATCGAGTTGTGCATGCCGGGGTGCATCATTTAAGTGATGGTCAAAGAGTAAAACCCTGGGTTCGTGAGCGGGGTCTGTAAACATGGATGTCGCTAAGTACAGTATTCAAAAACGTACCAACAGCTGGTTACTACTGCTTATTCTTTTAGTAGGCGGTGCTGTGGCCCTGCAAAGCCTTGGCCGTCTTGAAGATCCTGAATTCACCCTCAAGCAAGCGTTGGTCATTACCCCCTACCCGGGAGCTTCCGCGCAACAAGTGGAAGAAGAGGTTAGTCATCGCCTGGAAAGCGCAATTCAGGAGTTGCCCTATATACGCCACATCACGTCTATTTCTAAGCCGGGATTATCGCAGATAACCGTCGAAATTGAAGACACCTACCGCAGCCGGGAATTAAAACAGATCTGGGACGAACTGCGACGCAAAGTGAATGACAATCAGGGCCGTTTGCCCCCTGGGGCTGGTAACTCCAGGGTCATGGATGATTTTGCCGATGTCTACGGCGTATTACTGGCGCTAACTGGTGAAGGTTATTCCAATAAAGCATTGCATGATCACGCCCGCTATCTGCAGCGTGAACTGGTTCTTATTGATGGCATTGGCAAAGCTACTATTTCAGGCACCCAGCAAGAACAGGTTATGGTCGAAATCTCCCGCGCCCGGTTAGCCAACCTGGGTATACCGCCAGAGCGGATTTATGATCTACTGCAAAATCAGAACACGGTTTCCAATGCCGGTCGCATTCAACTCAACGACGACGCGGTGCGTTTTGCCACCAGTGGTGAATTTATTTCGGTAGAAGCTATGGCGGGCCTGATCATCAGTAACCCAGGTGCCCGTGAACAGATTTATCTGGGCGACGTCGCTGAAATCTACCGCGCTATAGAACCTATTCCCGATCACATATTGCGTTATCAGGGACAAGCTTCTGTATGGCTGGGACTGTCTTTTTCACCGGACGTGAATGTGGTCAAGGTCGGTCAGCAAATTGAACAGCGGCTGGCTGAACTGGAATATGCCACACCTGCAGGAATGCAACTGACGCCGATTTATAATCAGCCCGCCGAAGTTGATGAGTCCGTGACAGGTTTCCTGATTAACCTCGCCCAGGCTGTCGTCATTGTGATGCTGGCTTTGCTTGTCACTATGGGCCTGCGCTCAGGTCTCATCATTGGCATCGTATTGTTAGCTACGGTATTAGGCAGCTTTATTTTTATGAGCATTGCCGGCATTAATCTGCACCGGGTATCGCTGGGTGCCTTAATCATCGCACTGGGTATGCTGGTCGACAACGCTATAGTGATCACCGAAGGCATGCTGGTTGGTATTCAGCGCGGACGCAGTAAACTACAGGCAGCGCAAGACGTTATACGGCAAAACATGTGGCCACTATTAGCCGCTACACTGATCGCCATTATTGCTTTTGCACCTATTGGGCTCTCTGCCGATGCAACGGGTGAGTTTGCCGGTTCTATGTTCTGGGTGCTGCTGATTTCATTGCTGTTAAGCTGGTTTACTGCCTTAACCCTGGTACCTTTTTTAGGCGAGCGTTTATTAAAAAATAAACCCGCTAAGGGGCCAGACTCCGAAGTGAACGACGACCCTTACAAAGGTATTTTCTACTCGACTTACCGGTCCTTACTCGCTTTTTGTCTGCGTTTTCGTTTGCTGACGGTAACCGTCATGGCCGCGCTTCTGGTTATCGCCGTCATTTCATTTGGTTATGTTAAACAGGCTTTTTTCCCGGCCGCTAACACCCCGCTTTACTATGTCGAGATCTGGTATCCGCAGGGGACTGATATCCGAGCGAGTAGTGAAGACATTAAGCAGGCAGAGCAGTTTTTAATAGAACATGAAGATGTTGAGCATGTCGCCACCACTATTGGTCAGGGCGCTCTACGCTTCACGCTTACCTATATGGTAGAAAAAGCACATGAAAACTATGCTCAGCTGATTGTAAAAGGCAAGTCGATGGACAGTCTGCAACAACTGATGCATGACACCAGCGACTACTTTGCGGCTAATCATCCAGACGCTCGCATTAAACTGCGACGCATGGAAATAGGGCCACCAACCATAGCCAAAATAGAGGCTCGTTTCATTGGCCACGACCCCCAGGTGCTGCGCAATCTGGCCAGTCAGGCGAAACAAATACTGGAAGCCGACCCAACGGCTGTCAATGTTATGGATAACTGGCGTGAGCGTGCGAAAGTGCTGCAACCCCAGTTTAATGAAACCGCCGCGCGTCGGGTCGGGATCAATAAGGCCGATGTGGACGAGCTCCTGCTGGCTACTTTTAAAGGAAAAGAGGTGGGTGTTTACCGCGACGGTACCGATCTCTTGCCCATTGTTGTCCGTGCTCCTGAAGATGAGCGACGGGATCTGGATAACTGGCAGGACATTCAGATTTACAGTTCAACCATGCAGCGCTACATCCCCCTGGCTCAAGTGGTGCATGATATGCCGCTGGCCTGGGAAGACTCTGTCATACAAAGACGCGATCGGAAACGTACACTGACTGTTATGGCCGATCCTGATTTATTCAGTGGCGAAACCGCCGCGGTAGTGCAGGCTCGAATACAGCCATTAATAGAAGCCATCGACTTACCGTCCGGTTATGAGTTGCAATGGGGAGGCGAACATGAAGCTTCAGGAGATGCCCAGAAAGCGCTCTTTACCTCTCTGCCCATGGGGTACCTGTTAATGTTTGTGATTACTGTGCTTTTATTCAGCTCTACTCGCAAAGCGCTGGTGATCTGGACCACCGTGCCGCTGTCAATTATCGGTGTCACCCTTGGCCTCTTACTGACCAATCAGCCATTCAGCTTTATGGCGCTGCTCGGTATGCTCAGCCTGACCGGTATGCTGATTAAAAACGGCGTCGTTTTGCTGGAACAGGTCAATGCTGAAAACGACAGTGGCAAAACGCCTTTTGATGCCCTGTTTGATGCTTCTGTCAGCCGGGTTCGCCCAGTCGCCATGGCGGCAGTGACCACCATACTGGGGATGATTCCGTTATTGTTTGACGAGTTCTTTGCCAGCATGGCGGTGGCCATTATGTTTGGTTTAGGCTTCGCCACGCTGCTAACTCTTATTGTAGTGCCTGTCATGTACAGCCTGATTATGCGCATTAAGCCAGTGCGCGCATAATCACAAACTAACAGTAGCCGCACTCAGGCGGCTACGCTGTTTAGCCAGCCAGAAAATAGCCAGGCCGGTCAGCGCAAGAATACAGCCCACCCAGCCGGTACCTTCATAACCCAGTGGTGAAATAATCGCCAGTCCACCCAACCAGGCGCCCAGGGCATTCGCCATATTAAAAGCCGAGTGGTTTAATGACGCAGCCAGGGTTTGTGCCTGGCCGGCAACATCCATTAGCCGGATCTGCAAAGCTGGCACTAGAGCGCCACCAGTGCCTGTTAGCAGGATCAT